>NYWG01000030.1 GCA_002684915.1 Verrucomicrobiales bacterium | reverse complement strand
GCAGATCCTGAAAAATATTACATGCTGAGGCAAAATGCATGGGGTCGGTCACATGAATTTCTTTGGGAAAAAGTGTTGCCAAATACATGCAACTGGTTAGAGAACTTGGCTAGTGGTAAAATTTAAATATAACTTTTCTTCTAGATTATTAATAAGATTTATTCTGTGAGCCACTTATTTGAAATTGACTCCCTTATTCATCGGTACGGGTCCGTATTTGCGTTGAATGGTGTTTCATTATCAGTCGACCAAGGGGCTATCGGATTGGTGGGTCAGAACGGCGCGGGCAAATCAACCTTGATCAAGATTTTACTTGGACTTGTTAAACATACAGGTGGGACTGTTCGGGTTTTTGGATCTGATATAGATCAGCACAGTGTGGGCTTGCGCGGCCGTATTGGTTACATGCCGGAACGGGAAGGTATAATACCAGGATTGAACGGAATTGAGTATGTTGGCCTTTCAGGGGAATTGAATGGTATGTCTCGTAAGATAGCGTTGCGACGAGCGCACGAGTTGTTATCACAGTTAGGTCTTGAGGAGGCAAGATATCGACGGCTCGAAAATTATTCTGCAGGAATGGTGCAGCGTATTAAACTTGCTGCCACTCTTGTGCATGATCCAGATTTACTTTTGTTAGATGAACCGACATCGGGACTTGATCCAGATGGACGTTCGGCAATGCTTGCTCTGTTAAAGTCGCTTGCGCAAAGACCTGGTAAATCGTTACTTTTCTCAACACATTTGCTTGGGGATATTGAGGATGTATGCCAGCACGCAATTATAATGGAGAAAGGTAAAGTTGTGGCTTCAGGGGCACTTGATTCAATGCTTGCTGGTCAAGCGAACACCTTTTTAATTCGATGGAAAAATAATAATGGTAGTACCGATGATGGCTATCTTGCTGCTCTTCAACAATCTGGTGCAGAGGTGTCACCTAGTGAAGAGTCTGGTCAAGCACGTGTAGTTGTTACTGCTCAGTGGTCAAGGCAGCAGTTTTTTCAATTGGCTAAAGAGCAATATGTGACACTTATTGGCCTTGAACCAGAGGAGATGGACCTGCGAACTGTCTACCAAAGATTGGTTGGATTCAAAACCAGCATTCCTCCTGTCATTAACTTAAGAAAATCTGAATAAAGTGAGGTAAGTTCATGAGTTTGGAATTAAAGAAAAACGATGATTGTACATTAAGTTTTGCATGGTTTTCTGTTTGGCCTGTTGCGCGTACAGCAATGCACTTGGTCTTTCGAAGAAAACTCTTTTGGCTATTATTTGCCATAGCGATGCTGAGTTTTGTTTTCACATTTGGAGCGATATATCTTTTGGCTACTCTTAAACAAGAGCTTCCACAGATGGCGAGATTTATTTCTTCAATGTTAAAAGATTTGGATGGTTCTGGTACTACTTATCTGAATTTCATGAAGTTGCAGGGGACAGTGATGATGATTTTATTGGCATTTGCTGGATCTGTATTGGCAGGCAATGACCATGCTCGAGGTGGATTTATGTTTTATATGTCGCGTAGGATAAACTTAGTTTATTACGCTTTAGGAAAGTTGTTGGCGATCGGACTTTTTGTCTTATTGATAACGACCTTGCCTGCCATAGTTTTGTTTTTTGAGTATGGTTTGCTTGGGGATTTTATAGAATACTTCAGTGAAAATTTTCAGATCATTTTTGGTATTCTTGGATATGGATTTTTGCTTTCTATTGCTATTGGACTGTTGTTGTTTGCATTGGTTTCATGGATGCCTCGTCCCGTACCATTAGTGATTTTATGGGGCGGTTTATTTGTATTCTTGCCTATATTGAGCCGCATTCTTGCTGTTGCTCTTCGTGATCCAGAAGTGAGCTTGGAAGAATCTTCATGGAGATTACTTGATTTTTGGAATGATCTTTACATTATTGGGAATAAATTTTTTGGAGTTGATCTTCCTTTGTTAAATGGAGCTGCGATTGTTGTGTGTGGTGTTTGTTTTTTTTCAATAATGGCAATTTTTTTCCGACTTCGTTATTTGCAGCATCAATCATGACGTTAGAGCCTTCAATTTCTGATGCTACATCTCCTCTTGTAGAAATTAAAAACGTATCAAAGTGGTTTGGATCTTTGATGGCTATTAATGGTATCAGTCTTGATATTAATCCCGGTATCACAGGCTTAGTTGGTCCCAATGGAGCAGGGAAAACCACATTACTTCGACTTCTTACTGGTCAAAGTAAACCCAGTATAGGTGAAATTCGAATTTGTGAATTCGATTCATGGTCAGCCAAGGCCAAGTCTCACGTTGGTTTTTGTCCATATGATGACTCTACTTGGGATGAGATGTCTGGCCGTAAATTGGTGGGCATCTCTGCTGGTTTGCATGGGTTTAATGGGTCTGAGGCCAGACGCCGTACTGAAATAGTACTTGAGACCGTAGGTATGATCGATCGTGCTGATCGGCCAGTTCGTACTTACTCAAAAGGTATGCGGCAGCGTATTAAGCTTGGCCAAGCGCTGATTCATGATCCTGATTTAATTGTGCTTGATGAACCTCTCAATGGTATCGATCCGGTTGGCCGAGAAGAACTGAACCAGCTATTTCTCCGCTTAGCCAGATCAGGTAAAGCGATATTAATTTCAAGTCACATTCTCAACGAAATGGATCATTTGGCGGATCACATCCTGTTTGTTTGCCGAGGGCAGTTGCTGGCGTCCGGATCGCTAGAGGCTATTCGTGATGTACTAGATGATTATCCGCTAAAAGTAAGAGTATCCTGTCGGGCTACTCGTCGAGTTGCAGCTGAGTTGATGCTGCTGCCTTCGGTTAAATCGGTAACTATAGAGTCACGGGAAGACTTGTTATTGGAGGTCCAAAATCCTAACCGATTTTATGATGAGTTCGGTGAATTTGCAGTCTCTCCGGATATTTTTATTCATGGACTTAAGGCAACTGATACATCAGCCGAGGCGATTTTCGATTATCTTATGGCACGCTCATTAAAACCAGGATAACGAATGAAAAAAACCCTTCAATTTTCTCTTTTTTCTTCCTGTTTTCAGGTGTTTCGTTTGACGTTGAGACGTCAGTTTTTTTCGCGTCAAACTATTGTGATAACTGTGCTTCTGGGATTGGCATTGTCAATCACCATGGTTTGGCT
Organism: Verrucomicrobiales bacterium; assembly: GCA_002684915.1. Lineage (GTDB taxonomy): Bacteria > Verrucomicrobiota > Verrucomicrobiia > Limisphaerales > UBA1096 > UBA1096. Next base: position 11,853 of record NYWG01000030.1, on the reverse strand, counting down.
CGTTTCAGACTCTTATGTAAGGTCGCCGATGAGAGGGACAACGACATATTCCCGAGCATTGTCACCCGAAACTAATGCCTATTATGTTGTTGGCGACCGCGTTGATGCTGAATCAGTTGTATGCTTTGTCCAGGGAAGAAGAGGAGGAAAGAGAGGAAAAAAAGCCGGAGTCAGTGGTGTAATTAGTGAAATTAAAACTGAAAACGATAAAAAGGTCAGGCCTCGTGAAACGTTGGTACGGATTCAGCCTGATCGTACAGGTTTGCAACTCGCTAGTGAAATTCTCTCCCCGCTATTCATGGGCTTTCTGCTTCCCATCATTTCCCTCGGCTATGCTTCGGGGGCCATCTCTGGTGAACGTGCAAACCGAACTTTAGTTTACTTGCTTAGCACTAGTATTCCACGACCGTTGATTTATTGTTCATTATATGCAGCTGTTTTACTCCTTACTCTTGCTGTTACGCTGAGTTGTTTGGCTTCAATTTGTTTACCCATTGGTGTGAATGGCATAAATACTCTTTATAAATATGCTCCCGTGGTTTTTGTTTCTACTACTAGTTATGTAAGCTTGTTTTTACTATTTAGTGCGTGGGTTCGGCGAGCAACTTTTCTAGCATTAGCCTATGCATTAATGATCGAGACGCTCACAGCAAATATGCCAGGGGTAGTGAAAAGCATCACGGTTTCGTTCTATGCCAATAGTTGGCTATATGACAAAACGCTGGAGCTCGGATTGGAGCCAAATATTCCTGCCTATAATCCTGTTATGGCTGGTACCTCTCAGATTGTTTTGATCTTAGCTTCCGTTATTTTTCTTACGGTGGGAATGTGGGTGTTTTCGAGAAAGGAATACGATTAGTGGATCGTATGCAAAAAATTCTTGAGCGATCTTTACGGAAATTTGCTGGACCATTATACCGATTGATTCAACGTTATTCCGGACAGCGTTTAGTTAAACGTTTTGAAAATCCGGAGGATCGATTTAGGCATATTTACGAGACGAACCATTGGGATGAGATTGAATCGGTTTCTGGCCCAGGTTCAACTTTGAAAGAAACCGAGTTGCTACGCCAAAAGATTCGAAAGCTATTGAGCGAGCTCGAGGCGAGCTCACTGCTTGATTTGCCTTGTGGAGACTTTCACTGGATGCAACATGTTGACCTTACTGGGATAAATTATATAGGTGGAGATCTAGTGAGTAAACTGGTTGATCGTAATCAAGCAAAACATGCTTGTGAAGGAGTAGATTTTCGGAAGATTGACCTTGTGAATGATACATTGCCTTTAGTTGATGTCATCCTATGTCGCGATTGTCTAGTGCACTTATCATTTGCTGATGTGCAAGCTGCCTTTGTCAATATTATCAAGTCCAATGCAAAATGGTTATTGACCACTGACTTTCCTAGCGTGACGCGAAACAATGATATTGTCACTGGCCAGTGGCGTCCTATTAACCTGATGCTCCCTCCGTTTAACTTGCCAGCACCGACTCAAATTATTGCTGAGAATTGTTTGGAGATAGAGTTTGGGGACAAAAATCTCAGCCTTTGGTCGGTGGAAGAATTAAAGCAATAAGTCCATTTATCTTGGCCGTTTTCTTCGGCCTTGGATTTTTTCACCTTCGGCCTTTCCAGTCAATTGATCGTTAACGCTTGTAATCCGCTGGCGAATGAAGGGCTTGATTGCGAAAACTCTTCGATCAACGGCCTTGTTAACTCCACTTGGATCACCGTTTATTCCCATATGCATGCCTTTAAGGCCCTTTCCAATCTCATCTTTTTTGATATGTGGAGTGATGGCTTTTTCAAATGCAGCTATTCGCTTAAATAATTTTTCCTCGATGAAATCTTCTTTCATTAACTTGGCAATGACAGCTCGATAACGTTTTCGAAAAGACTCCATTTCAAATAGTCGCTCTGAAAGTCGACGCTTGGAAATCCAAGGTTTGTCTATATCCCATTTAACTAGCATTTCAGGGGATCTTCCCATTGTGAAAGTGCCGAATGTTTCGTTTAAGTCCCATGGGAGTATCTTTAATTTATTGTTGGTCTTATCGATCATTAAATAATAGTTATGTGGCATGCCTATATAGCTGTCGATGTTAACTAGGATTGATGTGGCAGCAAGATATCCAGCGAAATATTCCAGATCTAATAGCTTTCCTATTTGTTCTTTAAATGCAGCCTCCGAACCATACTCAATAAGTTTTAGTAATTCTGAAAAACGCTTTATTTGCTCTTTTTTATCTTCGCCATACTTAATGCCATAGCGTTCATATTTCTTTAGTTCATTGTCGCCAAAATATTTCCAATCATCGACGGCTTCAGGTTTCATTAGCAAACTACCCTTTGAAGTCTTACCGAATTTTCGGACGAGGTAACGATCGTCCACTTGTTCGATTAAACAATAAACTCCCAGATGTTTTTTCTTTGTAATCCCTTCGACTGTGAGTGTGACAGCAGCCCAACCCACGCCTGGTGTTGGAATCCCGGTAGCGTTATAAATTTCATATCCTAGTTTTTCCTTCATGAAGGCAGAGTCGAGAAAGGCATTTGACAGATTGAGCTTTGTTCTGCCGTAAAACTTCTGCCCTTTAATGAAGCGGTTAGTATCAATCTTAAAAGGTTTTTTTAGGCTGCGTCCTGCAAAACGATATGATGAGTTTCCCTTGAATCTTAAACCGGCATCTTTAAGAAGTTCACCATCTATAGTAATGTTTGCCTTGGCGTAGCCAAATTTATTTCCAAAATGAACTTTTGGTCCGTCTGGATTACGTTCTATACGCTTGGGCTGCATTGCATCCCATGCTTCGCGATTCGCTGATATGTGAATTTGTATAACATGGTTTTCCTTGTACACGGAATTCCAAAATGTGTTATTCTTCTCCTCAGTTGCTGATGCTAAGCCAAATGTTTGACTTAGTATTAAGCATCCATAGAGAAGTATGCGAATTAGACTAATTCGGTAAAAAGTCATACCTCAATTTAATTGTCTTAAACACTTTGGCCAAGTGAAAAGGCGAAAGTGTAAAGTTATACCTATGAATATACTTGAGTACATTTTGTAGTTTTACCAAGGTGGCTACGTGTTCCGTCTAAAGTATTTTTTAATTTTACTTTTTTTACCTGTTTTGGTGAAAGCGGAGCATTGGGCATTTACTCCTCCCAAAAATAGTGTGCCGCCTAGGGTTCGTGATTCTAGCTGGATAAGGAACGAAATAGATCAATTTATTTTAGCTAAACTTGAAGCTGGGAGAATTTTGCCTTCTAAGGAGGCTTCTCGATATACCCTTATACGGCGATTGTCATTGGATTTAACGGGCTTGCCACCGTCATCAAAATTGGTATTAGATTTTATTCGTGATGATTCAATAAAAGCTTATTCTCGTTTGGTTGAGCGATTGCTAGCATCTCCTCATTTTGGAGAAAGGCAGGCGCAAGATTGGTTCGACCTTGCTAGGTTCGCTGACACTTCTGGTTACGCGGCAGATCGAACACGCAATGTCTGGCCATACCGCGATTGGGTCATCGGTGCATTCAATTCTAATATGCCGTTTAATCGATTTTCAATTGATCAGCTCGCAGGAGATATGATGCCAAATGCAAATCAGGACCAGCGGGTTGCTAGTGCATTCCATCGACATGCGATGCAAGCAAAAGGGAATAATCCTCGTAAGGAAGAGTTTCGTATCAAAGGTATTGTTGACCGGCTAGAATCAACGGGCCGAACTTGGCTTGGTTTGACTTTAGAGTGTGCTGAGTGTCACGACCATAAGCACGATCCAATTAGTCAGAAGGATTATTATAAATTGTTTGCGATATTTAATAATGTACCACATCTCGGTAGTGGCTATGGAGTGCATGGACCTATGATGATGTTCAATTATTCTGACTCACAGTTTGAGAAGCAGCAACTAATCGAGCGGTTAGATATGATGAGAAAGGAAATTACACTTGATCATGTCAGTCATGAAGGATTGGTTGGTGAATGGCAGAAATCACAACAGATCAAAGATCCGAATTTGTTTAATTTAGATGGAGATTTGACTATAACGGCTGAGATTCAGACCGTTTCAGCAGTTAGCGATATTGTTTCGAAGTACGATTGGAGGGGTGGGCAGCGTAGTTATGTTTTTGGTATTGGAGGGGAAGGTGATGAGAAGGCCAGCCCTGGAAAACTTTTCGCTTGGTTTTCCTCCGATGCGGCTACTTTTCAGGGTGCTGTTGCATACGGAAGTCAGCGAGTTAATGATGGCCGGCCACATCATGTGGCAATGGTCTTTGAAGCTGGGCGTTCAGTAAGATTTTTTGTTGATGGGATTGAAGATGAGAATGTACGAGTTGAGGGTGCAATCCCAAAAAATTTAGCAAAAAGTACTCGAGGCCTTGCCATAGGTGCAGGTTTCGAGAATTCATCCGAAGCGAAATCATTTCGGTTTGAAGGAAAGCTAAAAAATGTTCAGTTGTACGAACGAACGATCGATAATCCAGCTGGCATAGATTTATCTAGTCCTTTACTGACTGAGTATAAGCAGCTATTTCGCCAGTTATCTAAATTAACCACTCCTGCGATTGAGGTGCCTGTGATGGATGAGTTGCCTGAGCCACGAGTTACTCATCTGCTCATTCGCGGAGATTACAAAAACAAGGGGGAAAAAGTTATTGCTGGTACTCCAGAAATTCTACCCGTCATTCATTCATCAAAAGGCCGTGATCCGAACAGGCTTGATTTTGCGCGTTGGCTTTTTTCCGATAACCAGCCACTAACTGCCAGAGTGGTGGTGAACAGAATTTGGAGATATCACTTTGGCGAGGGGCTGGTACGGACAGTTGCGGATTTTGGGCGATACGGGGATCGTCCCTCGCATCCAAAATTGTTGGACTGGTTAGCAATCCGTTTTGTCGATAGTGGCTGGGATATTAAGGCAATGCATCGATTGATTGTGAACTCCTCGACTTATCGGCAAGTTTCTATACACCGAAAGGATCTATCTAAGGTTGACCCATTAAATCGATTACTTGCTAGGTTTCCGCGTGTGCGACTACCGGCGGAGCAAATTCGAGATCGAATACTGGCATCCTCGGGGCAATTGTCTCAACGTATTGGCGGGCCAAGTGTTTTTCCAGTGCAGCCGGCTGGGCTTTATGAGGAACGAGGACAAAATTTACCAGGCAACTCTAATTTCAAGTGGAAGAACTCTACAGGTGAAGATCAATTCCGGCGTTCAATATATACCTATTGGAAACGTATGATGCTTCATCCTGTGATGTCTAGTTTTGATGCTCCCACTCGGCAGGTTTGTGTCACCAAACGCTCAGTTACAAACACGCCTCAGCAGGCTTTGATAGGAATGAATGAGCCAGCGATGCATGCTGCAGCTATAGATTTAGCAAAGCGCCTGAGCAAGTACGAAGGAGATTCTGAGAAGGTAATAGCGGCTTATCTAATTTGTTTTTCAAGGATGCCAGATTCGCAAGAGCTGCAACATTGTCATGAGTTTATAAGTCGGCATCGGGAAAAAACAGCCATGGATGTTGGGGATGAGTGGTCTGTTTTTGCTGCGGTTTTACTCAATCTAGATGAAGGTTTATATCGCGAATGAAACCTATTTCTGCTCAATCGGAATTTCTTGCCGACCAAACACGTCGTGCTTTTTTTGGTCGAGCTGCTGGAGGTTTTGGTGGTTTGGCCTTGGGCTGTATGCTCCTTGAGAATGCAATGACTAACCCGTTTGAACCTCATTTTGCTCCACGTGCAAAAAGGGTAATTAGTCTATTTATGTCCGGAGGGCCTTCGCATGTGGATACTTTTGATCCTAAGCCTATACTTTCTAAACTGGACGGCCAGTCGATGCCTGCAAATATTATTAAAAACCATGAGTTCGCGATGATTAAAACCAAGGAGCCAAAAGTAAAAGGTTCTCCTTGGGAATTCCGAAAGTATGGTCAAAGTGGCACTGAAATTTCGGAGTTGTTCCCGCATATTGCAAGTGTGTCCGATGAAATAGCTGTGGTTCGGTCATTATATTCTGATACTTTCAACCATGACCCGGCGGTGACTTTCATGAACACAGGGAACGTTAGATTTGGCTGGCCTTCGCTTGGTGCGTGGGCCTCTTATGGACTGGGTACTGAGAATAGTGATTTACCAGCATATATTGTTTTAGCGTCAGGTCGCAACATCCAACCATTACTTGATAGTTACTGGGGTGCTGGTTTTCTGCCTCCAGAGTATCAAGGAGTGCAGTTGCGTACACAGGGGGAACCTGTGTTATACCTAAAGAATCCTGAAGGGGTGAGTCGTGAAACACGCCGTAATCAGATTAGTCTTTTGGGCTCCTTAAATCGTCGTCGCCACGAGTTGGTAAAAGATCCCGCGATTTTAGCTAGGATAAAACAGTATGAGTTGGCATTTCGAATGCAAGTTGCTGTTCCGGAGTTAGCAAATATTGCCAGTGAACCAGAGCAGATACGTGAAACCTATGGTGCTGAGTTAGGGAAGGTATCCTTTGCTAACAACTGTCTTCTTGCACGGCGTTTGAGTGAAAGTGGTGTAAGATTTATACAGCTATACGAAAAAGGTTGGGATTCGCATGGTGATATTTCCACTCAACATTCTGAGCGATGCCGTGCAGTGGATCGGCCCATCGCCGCACTAATTTCTGACCTTAAACAGCGAGGATTACTCGAGGAGACACTGGTGATTTGGGGTGGTGAATTTGGGCGGACACCAATGGCTCAGGGTAGCGGCACGAGTTTTGGTCGTGACCATCATCCACACGGATTCACCGTCTGGATGGCAGGAGGCGGTATTCGACCAGGAATTGTGCATGGCGCAACTGATGAGTTTGGGTATTTTGCTGAACAGGGCAAGGTTCATGTCCATGACTTAAATGCGACTATTCTTCATTGTCTTGGCATGAATCATGAGAAGTTTACTTATAGACACCAAGGACGTGACTTTCGACTGACTGATGTACATGGCCAAGTGATTCATAATCTTTTGGTTTAACCATGATGAGTATTGACCAACTTGGTATTTAGTGTGGATGATTTCTGTGAGATGAGGTCGAATATTTTTCGTGGTTGTATTCCTGCTTTAATGACTCCTTGTGATGCTGACAGTAATCCCAATTACGATGCATTGGTGGAGACAGCAAAGCGTTTGGTGGAAGAGGGAATGCGTGGTGTCGTATATTGTGGTTCAATGGGCGACTGGCCTTTATTGACGGATGAACAGCGGCAGGAAGGTGTCATGCGATTAGTTAAGGCCGGTGTTCCAGTGGTAGTAGGAACTGGGGCACAGAGTCCAAGTCAAGCTGTCAACCACGCTACCCATGCACGAGAAGTTGGTGCGGCAGGTTTAATGATTATACCACGTGTTCTTTCAAGAGGCATTTCTCCGTTGGCTCAACATATTCATTTTTCAGATATCCTTAATGCAGCTGGTGATCTACCTGCTGTTATATACAATAGTCCATATTATGGATTTGAAACCAAGGCAGATTTATTTTTTGAACTCAATCGCGAATTTTCTAATCTAGTAGGTTTTAAGGAATTTGGTGGAGCGGCTTCGCTAACTTATGCAGCGGAAAACATTACCAACCAGGATCCAAGTCTTACACTAATGGTTGGAGTTGATACTCAAGTGTTTCATGGCTATGTCCGTTGCGGCGCTTCTGGGGCAATTACGGGTGTGGGCAATGCGTTACCGAACGAGGTGTTGCGCTTAGTTGATTTATGTGAGAAGGCTGCAGCTGGTGATGTTGAGGCACGCCGATTGGCCAAAGAGCTTGACGATGCACTTTCAGTATTGTCCGAGTTCGATGAGGGCCCCGACTTGGTTCTTTATTATAAGGAACTCATGGTTCTCGAAGGTTATTTGGAGTTTTCTCATCAAATACATTCATCGGATCGACTCAGTGAAAGTCAGCGTGAATATCTTCATACACAGTGGCGACAATTCAAAAGTTGGTGGACTAGTTGGGAAGGTAACCCGAAAAATGTGAAGGAGAAAACTGAATAGAATTAAGTTTAATTTATTAATTGATGACAATAATGTAAACCCCCGATAATGGTTAGTGGTACTTCATAGAAAAATGTTTAACCAAATCAATAAAATAGAAGAAATCAACCTTAGGGCTCTATCAGAGCTTGCAGCTAAACACAGGACATTTTTGTCTGTTTATTTTAATGGTTGGGAAGAATGGGAAGAACACAAAAACAACATTAAAAAGATTGAAATCTTGTTGAAAGAAAACCCAGATGAATTGGAGCATTTTCGTATGAATGTAAAAATGCTTGAGGAAACTTTGGATAAGAATATCAAAAAAGAAAACAACATTGCTGCATTTTGTTGTTGGGCAATGGATTTTTGTGAAGTTTATTCGTTGCCTTTTAAAACATCATACAACTTATTTAAGGTCGATTCCTCACCATTTATAAGGCCGTTGGCTGAATTAAATGATGAATATGAATCTTGTGCGATTGTGATTTCAGATAATCAAGCAACCAAAATTTTTATGCTATCATCCGAGAAGTCAAATGATCTCATTAAAAATATAAAAGGTAACATTAAAAACAACGTTAAGGTCGGAGGGTGGTCACAAAAGAGGTATAGTCGCAGAAGAGATAAGCAAATTCACCATTATGTGAAGGATATATGCGAGGAATTAGTCCGGCTGAATAACGAAACAGATTTTGACCGCATAGTTCTTCTTGGTTCGGAAGAGATATTGCGATCAATAAAATCCGCTTTGCCTTCTTCAATCAAAGGATCAAAGGAATTGATCGATAAGGTTATTGATATAAATCGTTCTGAAAATGAGATTCAGTTGGAAATCAATACTCTAATTGGTGAACTTGAAATTGCTGATGAAAAAAATCTTTGGGATAAGATTAAGAATGAGTTGTTCGTAGGTGGGTTGGGAGTAACAGGACTGAATGATATAATTGATTATGCTGAAAGTGGAAGACTTGACTCAGTGATCATTGAAAAGACACTTAATGTTTCAGGGGGCCGTTGTAGGAAGTGTAATCACCTTCAAATTCAATCCAATAATTGTGAAAAGTGCAATTCTGATGACCTTTATAATGTCGGAATTGTCAATGAACTGGTTGAGTTGCTGACTCAATCGAGTGCTGAAATTGAGTTTTGCGAACAGATTGCTGAGTTAAATCAGCTAGGTGGTATCGCTGGTTTTTTGAGATATTAGCATCCTGGAAAGTTTGTTATTTTGTAAACTAAGCTTTGTTAAAAAAATCTGTATGATTCGAAAACGAGCGTAATGAAATTTCCAAATTTGTTATTCCGCAATAACTACTTTTGTATTTGATTGCTCCAGTTTTTCAACAAGAGCTTTTGGAGATTGATTGTCGGTAACTATAGTTCCAATGGCACTTATTTCACATAAATGAGATACTGAGCGACGATTAAATTTAGTGTGGTCTAAGCAAAATATTATATGTTGTGCTGATTTCAGCATGGCGCGCTGTATATCTATCAACAATGCGTGGGAATTGGTGACACCGTCCAGCGTAATGCCACCTCCACTCATAATGGCTATGTCGGCATGCATCATTGAGAGAGATTCCACTGCTAGTGGCCCTACTAGTACACCAAGTCTTGGATAAATAACTCCACCGGTTACTAGTAATTCGACACTGTTATCGGAACCAAAATGATTAGCTACCGGCAATGAATTAGTGATAATATGAGAAGCCTTTCCTCCTAGATGCTTAGCAGCGTGATATGCAGTGGTACCAGCGTCGATGATAACTCCTTGGTTTGGCTTTACTAATGAAGCTGCAGCTTTACCAATCGCGTCCTTTTCCATCAATTGATGAGTGTCGCGTGCACTGAAGGCAAATTCATCTGATTTAGGAGCAACTAGGCGTGCTCCTCCGTGAGTTCTTCTAATGGTTCCTTTAGTNTCGAGTAGGGTAAGATCGCGTCGGACAGTGGAAATGGATACATCCACCTTTTCAGAAAGCTCCTCAAGTGAGGCAAATTCAACCTTCTGAAGGTGTTGTTCGATCAAAAATTGGCGTTCTTCCGCCTGCATATGTAAATAATTTGACAGATATTGATAGTTTTTGCAAGTTTTTTGTTGACGAGCTATCAAATAAGTGTTTTTTTGGTTTTGACGAGTGTCTAAATATGGAGGTTAAGCCTAACACAGTACATCGCGCAGTGGTGGAGCATTTGGTTCGCCAAGCGGTTTATCAGCGAATGGGGAAGTCAGTGCCTAGCACTGGGCAGTCTCCCAATCCGTTGGTGGTTAATGTGAGTGCGCGTCACTGTCATCTTACACAGGAAGCGGTGGAGTCATTATTTGGTAAGAATCATCAGCTTACGCCGATGAAATGGTTATATCAGGATGGACAGTTTGCAGCCAAGGAGACAGTAACTTTAGTTGGTCCTCGTAGTCGTGTGATATCCAATTTACGTATCCTTGGACCTTGCCGAACCTTAAATCAGGTTGAATTAGCTTACACGGATGCCATTGCTCTTGGCTTTGATATACCGTTGCGTCAATCCGGTAAGATAGAAGGAACTCCTGGTGGTATGTTAATGGGGCCTGAAGGTTTTTTTGAAATGTCTGAAGGCATTATTAGAGCTGAGCGACATGTGCATATGAATCCTGAAGATGCAGCATTTTATAATGTGTCGGCGGGTGATCGAATGAAGTTGAAGACCGGCGGGCCCTGTGCAGTAACTTTTGATGAGATGTTGGTGCGTGTGGACAACAGTTTTAAACTTGAAGTACACATTGACACAGACGAAGGAAACTCAGTGAATCTAAAGCCGGACACACCGTGTGAGCTGGTTAAATAACCCAATTTTTTAAAACCCAAAATAAAAATATTATGAGTGAAGCATTAGGAATGATTGAGACCAAGGGATACGTTGGTAGCGTTGAAGCCAGCGATGCAATGGTTAAGGCGGCTAACGTGAATTTGGTGAAGACCGTCCCGATTGGTGGCGGGTTTATTACCGTGTTAGCCAAAGGTGACGTGGGTAGCATTAAGGCTGCTGTGGATGCGGGGACCAATGCCGCAGCTCGTGTAGGTGAGCTAGTAAGTTCGCATGTTATTGCGCGCCCTCATGAGGAATTATTAAAAGCGTTTAGTACCCCAGCGGGTAAAGCAAACAAGTAACCTTAAAACGAGAAAAATATTATGGCTGAACAAGCAATTGGAATGATCGAGTGCAAGGGCTTCTGTGCCTTGATGGAAGCGAGTGATGCTGCTTTAAAAGCGGCGAACGTAACAATGACTGGCTGGGACAAGGTTGGTAGCGGTTTAGTGACAGGCTTTTATCGGGGTGATGTGGCAGCGGTTAAGGCGGCTACTGATGCTGGTGCTGCTGCCGCCGCAGATGTCGGAGAAGTTATCAGTGTTCAAGTTATTCCGCGTCCGCATGAGGATTTGAAGGGTTTGGGCGAGTGGTTGACTTGATCCGACTTTCCTATCCTATCTAGTCCAGTCGTCTAAATAGCCGTGAAAATTCTCATTGCTAACCTCGGATCAACTTCTGTGAAGTATCGCTTGTTTGATTTTTCAAGCGGCGACGGAGAATTGTTGGTTAGAGGTGGCATTGAGCGTGTTGATGATCACGCCGTAGCAATTGAACAGCTCCAGTGTGAGTTGAAGGAGGGAGGCTGGATTTCTTCTGAGGCTGATCTTACTGCGGTTGGATTTAAAACTATTATGGCAGAAGGGATGACTGGTTGTCTTGAGCTGACGGAAGAAGTCGTTGAGTCGATGGAGATGTGCAACTACGTCGCGCCAGCACACAATCCTCCATACATCAGTGGTATAAGGTTATTTGCAGAGAAAATGCCAGAGATAC
>NYWG01000029.1 GCA_002684915.1 Verrucomicrobiales bacterium | reverse complement strand
CAAGGACTTTTCTCCGATGAAGTCCTCTCAAGCATTTGATCCTTATACTTGGTAAAAACACTCCACTTAGCACGGGCTTTCTCGTCATTCTTAGAAAATTTCCAATATTTCAACGGGTGAACAATTCGCTCCTTAAATCGAAATAATTGAGTCTCACGATCTACAGATAAATAAAATTTAATCAATATGAGCCCGTCGGAAATATGTTTTTCTTCCCAATTGATTACACGATGCATGAAATATCGATACTGCCTCTCACTACAGTAACCCATCGTTGGCTCAATAAGCGCACGATTATACCAAGAACGATCAAAAAAAACTATTTCACCTTTATTCGGCAAATGTTTTTTGTAACGACCAAACCAATTACGAGACTCTTTCTTTGTCGGAACTCCTAATTCAACCACCCTAAAGTAATGAGGCATTAAATACTCTATGAACCTCTTAATCGTCCCTCCTTTACCGGCAGCATCACGTCCATCAAAAGTAAAGGCTACACGCTTTTTGTTATCCACTACCCATTGTTGAAGCTTAAGTAATTCTGACTGTAATCGTCGCTTCTCTGCCTCATAAGTTGAGCGGTTTAAATCTTGATAGACCGAATAAAACTTCTTTTTAATGTAGGCTGATTGCGACATTTATGTTAATCGGTATTTATCAAGCGATAGTAGCCTTTTTGCCAAATCAGACCCGTTAGATCTTTGTCTGCATCCGGTTTAGTTAAAAATGTAACGATTACCCCTACTATCGAGCACACACTTAAACCGTAACAAGCACGCATGAACTTATACTGTTTCACCCCAGCAAATAAACCATCTCCAGCATCGCCCATTGGAACACCATGAGCGAAAGGTGTAATTAACGAAGGAATAAAGAACGAAGCAGCTACAGCCACTAGCCCAATTATCATTGTCGCCAAAGCAGCTTTAGAAGTAAAACGCTTCCAGAACAGGCTAAAAACAAAAGTCACAACCAAAGGCGGCGTCACGGCTGCAGTAAAAGCTCCATGAGCATCATAGATTGAATCGAAATTCATAAAAACAGGAACCATAATAATTCCAACTAACGTCGCAGCTATAGCAGTCAATCTGGCCACTGTAAGCGCTTGGCGATCAGTCATATCCCTTTTGATGTATTGCTTATGAACATCATTCACCCAAACAGCAGAAATAGCAGTAATAAGTGTATCTACAGTAGACATAAGCGCGGCAATCATTGCCGCTAAAATTAAACCAAATATCCCAGGTTGGCTTATAAGTTGCGTAGCGGCATAAAACGAATCGTTCGCCTCCATATTTGAAGGAAGATCACCATGGTTGGCTAATGCCTTCGCCAACCAACCTGCACCCCCAACCACACAAGCAGCTAATGGCATGAGCACAACCAAATGCGTCACAACCGCTTTTTTACAGTCTTTAAATGAACGGGCTGATAAATAGCGCATGATTGTACCCTGATGTAAAAATCCAAACATGATCGAATTCGCTAACCCATCCTGCCAAAAAATTCCAACACTAGGGAAATCAGGATCACTATTATAATTATGAAATACCTTACGGGAGTCACCAGGTAAGTTTTCCCAAAAAACATCAAATCCACCAAGGTAACCAATACCCAAACCAAGAATCAAAAAACCTGTCACCAGAAGCATCACCCCTTGAAACAAATCAGTCATGATTACGCTAGACTGTCCTCCCCTTGAAACATATGACACTGACACTAATGCAACGACCACTGCTCCTACAAAAATATCCCACCCTAACAGGTGCTGCAGAACCTTCCCCATTGTAAACAAATTCACGCCTACGTAACCAACCATATATACCAAAAGGCAAACAGTTGCCCAAAAGCGAACCTTCGAATTGAAGCGTTTCCCAAAATACTCTGGAATAGACATCACGCGAGAGAAATAAAGAATTGGCAACCAACAAAACAACAACAGAGGGAAATACATCCAATCATTACTATAAGTTTGAGTGCTAGAAAGACCATATTGAAAGCCTTTACTAGAATATTTCAGAAAACTATAGGATCCTATGGTTGTAGCGATCATACTAAAAGCGATTAACCACCAGGCAAAACGCCGCCCTCCAAAAAAGAAATCTTCTGTCGATTTCATTTTGCGTCCGAAAACCATACCAAGCACAACGATAATCACGAAGTATCCAGCCATAATTACATAATCAATAATTGAGCCTCGATATCCTTGCGCAGGATCAACTGCAGCCTGACTTTCTGGCGTGGAAACATATTTAGCCGGCTCGGCACTCTCCATTAAAGGCGCCTCGTATTGAAGAAATGCTTGAAGAACAAAATAAAAAACGAAAACGCCCAAAGCCAGACAGAGATTGCGAAACCCACTAGAACTTAAACCGATGCTGCCCTGCCTCCACGCCAGCACCATTCCGAAAACAAAAACTGCGCCTCCACAAATGAAGTTATAAATAAACGGATCCATCACTTATAAAAACCAAATCAAAATATAAGACCAATTATTCTAAGTCGCCAAAGTCATAGATAACAACTTTATCACACACTTGTTTAAAAATTTTTTCAACAAACTCAACATGCATAGGGTGTACTTGATATTCATCATGAATAATTTTATTTTTAAAAGTAATATTTAAAGCGACCTGATAACTCTGATCTACAACAGGTCGGTCGCTAGCAGCACATTTACCAACATGCATCGAAATAACACCTGGGATATCAGTAAGATAATGATTCAATCCATCAATCAAACGCTGTTCAGCTCCCTCAACTTCGGGCTTAATCCAAAATATAACAATATGCGAAAACATCAGCAGCAGTGAATCCGATGAATCGATCTAAAGCAAATCAGATTTACACCTCAGGCCTCCTTTGACTTTACTAATAATTTACTTAATTATTGGCAAATGAGCCGTGCCATTATCATTTTTATTGCCTATCTCGCACTGACCTTTACCGCACAATCAGCTAAGCAACCAAACATTGTTCTTATCATATCAGATGACCAAGCTTGGACTGACTATAGCTTCATGGGGCATAAATCTATTGAAACACCCAATATAGATCGACTTTCTAAAGAAAGTCGCCTTTTCAAGCGCGGATATGTTCCAACAAGCCTATGCTGCCCATCACTTGCCTCCATAATCACAGGCCTTTATCCCCATCAAACAAAAATAACTGGCAATGAACCTCCCGTTCCTAAAGCTGGAAAAAACAGTAAACAATATTTTGATCAGGTTCAGGAATGCGTCTCTTTCATAGACAATATCCCAACACTGCCTCGCCTACTTGCTAAACAAGGCTACGCTAGTCACCAATCAGGCAAATGGTGGCAAGGACACTATTCAAGAGGAGGATTTACCCATGGAATGACCCACGGCGATCCAAAACGTGGTGGAAGACACGGCGACAAAGGACTGCAAATTGGAAGACAGGGAATGAAAGAAATTTTTAACTTCATCGAACAGAGAGATGGAAAACCATTTTTCACATGGTACGCACCATTCCTGCCGCATACACCTCACAATCCACCCAAGCGCCTATTAAGTAAATATACAAAAAAAACAGATTCTAAATTCATCGCCCGATATTGGGCCATGTGCGAATGGTTTGATGAAACTTGCGGGGAATTACTTGACTACCTTGATGCGAAAAACCTAACAAAAGATACTATAGTAATCTACGTTACCGACAATGGATGGATTCAACGCGCCGACAACGGTCGTTACGCCCCTCGCTCCAAACGATCTCAGTACGACGGAGGAATACGCACACCCATTATGGTTCGCTGGCCAGGAAAAATTAAGCCAGAAGAACGCCAAGAGTTAGCAAATAGTATTGATCTTGCTCCAACTATTCTAAAAGCATGTGGCATTAATCCTACTGAAGATATGCACGGCATTAATCTGTTAGATGATCAAGAACTGACGAAACGGAAATCTACTTATGGCGCCTGCTATCTACATAACGCAGTAGATATTCATAATCCGGACGCCAATCTAACCTATAGATGGCTTATACATGGAGATTGGAAAATCATTCTACCTAACAAAATAAATATCACTACTCGATCCAAGGAAAAAGGAACCGATAAAGTTGAACTCTACAATTTGACTACAGATCCCTTTGAACAAAAAAATTTAGCAGAGTCAAAACAGGCCATAGTCAAAAGATTAACCCGACAACTTAATAAGGATCTCCCAACAATTCAGCCAGAGGACATATAAAAAAGCCAAAACCTATTAGGGTTTTGGCTTTTAAAAACTCTAATTGAATCTACTTATGATTGTTTTTCCTTATCGAATTGTTCATCAAAAACAATATCAGATGAAGGAAAGTCTACTCTCTTACAAAACTCAGCTGATTCCTTCGCACCGTGTTCACGGTCCATACCTCCGTCTTCCCACTCGACAGATAACGGACCTGTATAACCAACATCATTTAGAGCTCGAATTATCAACTCAAAATTAACCTTCCCTCGACCTACCGACTTAAAGTCCCAATATCTATTTGGTTTATGGAAATCAGTATGCCCTCCAAAAACTCCCGCATCACATAGTTGATCATGCCAAAAAGCATCCTTCATGTGAACATGATTTATCCGATCGGCGAACTTATATATAAACTTCACATAATCAACACCCTGATAGCCAAGATGGCTAGGGTCATAATTAAAGCCAAAAGACGGATGATGATCTATCGCTTCTAACGCTCGTTCCGCTGACGCAATATCAAATGCAATTTCAGTAGGATGCACTTCTAATCCAAACTTAATTCCATTTTCCTTAAACACATCCATGATGGGGCCCCAACGATCAGCAAAATCCTTAAACCCAGCATCAATTTGACCTGGCATATTAGGAGGAAAACTATAAAGCAAGTGCCATATAGAACTCCCAGTAAAACCATTCACAACATTTACCCCAAATTCCTTGGCAGCTACGGCTGTTTTCTTGATCTCTTCTGCAGCACGTTGTCGAACCGATTCAGGTTCTCCGTCACCATAAATGTAATCAGGTAAAATCTGCTTGTGGCGTTCATCAATATTATCACAAACCGCCTGCCCAACTAAATGGGTGGATATTGCAAAGCACTTCATGCCTTGTTTTTCAAGCAGTTCACGTTTTGACGCGCAGTAAGCGGCATCAGCCTTATCCACCTCAAAGTGATCACCCCAACAGGCCAATTCTAATCCATCATAACCAAACTCCTTGGCTTTCTTAACCATTGTATCCAGAGGCAAATCTGCCCACTGCCCAGTAAATAAAGTCACTGCTCTTGACATAATATCTTTTCAGTTAAACGCTTAAGGAATTGTTATAAGGGGCGGGCTTAAGGTTCAAGTATCAATTATGAATATAATACGAACAACTAACCTTTTAGTTCATCGTTTTCCATAAAAGCATAACAAAGCATGTGGGCTATACCCATTTGGCAATCCTCAACACGGCCATAGTGGGTGTCCTCTATCACAATAGTTTCGCTTGAAATTTCAAACAATTTACCACGATTACCCCCAACAAGCGCAACAGTTTGAAGTTTGTTAACATTAGCCCAATCAATTGCCTTTATAAGATTGGAAGAATTACCGCTAACACTAAATGTTAGTACTATATCTCCAGCTTGACCGTAGTTTTGTAGCTGGCGCAAATATACATCCTCATAGGCGTAATCATTTCCAATAGCCGTAATCCAGCTTACATTGTCGTTAAGAGATAAGACATTGAAGCTTTTATCCAGAACATCAGACGCACCTTTACCAAGATCAGTCGCAAAGTGGGATGCATTCGAAGCACTACCTCCGTTGCCGAAAACAAAAATTCTCTGACCCTTAGTATGGGAATCTTTGAGCTTTTGAATAATTGATTCAACTTGTTCAGCCGGAATAGAATCGAGGGCTGTCTTTTGTGCTTCAATATAGTTAACTATCCAATCGCGCATAAGCACAAGCATTGCAAATATTACTTATACATCAAAGCCAAATGCAAAGCTCCTATCGGCACAGCATCCTCCTTGAGCATAGCCAATCGAATAATTGGCCCCGGTTTCATTGCCTCCATAATTATTCTCTTTAGATTCTCCTCTACCCTTAGCCTTAATGGCTCTCCAATTAAAGATAACCCTCCCCCAATAACTATAACCTCTGGGTTTAATAAATGCACCACATGGGACAAGCCAAAGGCCAAATCTTGACATAATTCATCAAAAACAACTCGAACACCTTCATCCCCTTCGTTGATTGCAGATAATAAATACTTAGCCTCACTTCCTCTTCCATCAACAAGACTTGCTAAGATAGAATCAGAATTCGCCTCTATATAATTCCGCAATCGCTTATCCACCGACCAACCAGAACAACACGACTCTAAGGTCTCTCCATCATTTTTTATTCTAATATGCCCAATTTCCATCTCGGTAGGTAAAGCTCCATTGTAAAGTTTTCCGTCAACAATAAGACCACCGCCAATACCGCTCCCTAATGTAATGTAAAAAACAGGACTTTTACCACGGCCCTCGCCGACTCGCGCTTCGGCTAACGCAGCTGTATTAGCATCATTGGAAATGTTCACGTTCACCACATGAAATTGATCAGACAACCATTTTCGAAGAGGAAACTTATCCCATCCATTTACCTGATGAGAGCAACAGGTTAAACCGGTTTCCTGGTTAAATGGACCACCAAAACCCACTCCAATTGCACAAATAGAATGCTTCAACTGAATCTGCTTTAACGCTTTAACTATCTGATTACGAATACCCTCTCCTCCTTTAGCAGGGTCAGCAACAAAACGTTTTCGGGCCAATATTCTTGCCTGGCTGTCTCCAGTTACAACCTGAATTTTGGTTCCCCCAATCTCGATACCAACGAAAACAGAATCCATGAACTGCCGATTTATCCCCCGATTTAAAGAACAAGTCGAGATGAGCATTTTGGAATTGCCATTTACGCCAAGATGGATTCGACTTTCCGAAATGAAATTTTTGCGAATTTTAAAGCCACTCTCTTTCGTTCTGGTCTTATCGATATCCAGCAGTGCCTTTTCTCATCCAGATCAAGCTGCGTCTGACATGACCAATGCAGCCAATGCATTTCTTGCCACTCTCAAACCTGATCAGAAAGCTAAAGCTACATTCAAACTGGATGACAATAACCGCACGCGTTGGCACTTTGTTCCAACCGAAATGCATACTCGACACGGTTTATCTTTTCGTGAAATGCAGCAAGACCAACAGCATATGGCTTATGCTCTATTAGCCTCAGTAATGAGCGTTAAAGGCTTACAAAAAAGCGCACAAATTATGAGTCTTGAACAAATACTAAATGATGCCAATCCAGAAGGTCGTTTTGCACGCGATCCAAAATGGTATTTCTTAAGTTTCTTCGGCAAACCCAGCATAGAGGGAGCATGGGGCTGGAGATTTGAAGGACATCATCTTTCACTTAGCTTCACGGTTGTCGACGGCCATATAGCAAGCGTTACCCCATCCTTCTGGGGAACCAACCCCGGGAAAGTTCTCACCGGACCAAGAAAAGGTCTACAAGTTCTAGCTAATGAAGAAAACTATGCTAGAACTCTAGCAAAATCGTTTACAAAAAAACAAAAGAATGCCGGCATCATTGCTGAAAAAGCACCAGCAGACATCATCACTAAAGCAGACCGAAAAGCTAAACGCCTAAATCCACTAGGCATAGCCGCCTCGAAGATGAAAAAGAAACAAATCACACAGCTCTGGACAATTATCGAAGAGTACTTACGTAATTACCGTCCTGATATTGCAGACAAAACTTTAGCCAGCCTTGAAGAAGCTGACTTAGAGAATATTCACTTTGGTTGGGCAGGGTCACTAAAGTCAGGAGAAGGCCACTACTACCGAATCCAAGCCCCTGACTTTTTAATTGAATACGACAACACTCAAGGAGGTGCAAATCATGTACATTGTGTCATTCGAGACTTAAAAAATGATTTTGGCGATGATTTGCTTAGGCAGCACCACGAGAAGCATCATAGTAATTAACAGCTGAAACCTGAACAATTTTTCACGAGGCCGGACGTACAATTATTGTGCCCCGGCCTCGAGCTTTATCCACAATAAAACAAACATAAGAAACCATATAATTTTGAACGACACTTTGGAGACAACTGAGACAACAGAACACATTACACGACCTGAAGTAGGCCAAATAATAAAAATGAAAATCGACAACATAGCCTTCGGGGGCGAAGGAGTCGGCAGAGTTGACGGTTTTGTTGTGTTCGCGCCACTAGTAATTGAGAATGAAGTAATTGAAGCTAAGATTATTGAAGTTAAGAAAAACTTCGCCCGAAGCGAACTTGTCAAGATAATCACACCATCACAAATTCGCATTAATGCTGAATGTAAATATTTCGGGGATTGCGGTGGATGCCAATATCAACACATTCGTTATGAGGACCAATTAAAGATCAAGCAAAAACAAATCACTGACCTATTCGAGAGAATTGGCGGTTTTTCCGGAAACAAAATTGCCCCCGTAATAGGCTGCCCGCAAACTTTTAATTATCGAAATCGCATTCTCGTAAGGAGCCAATGGAATGGAAAAGCAAAAAAGCTATTGGTAGGATTTCGAAAGCGAAACTCCCATTGGGTGGTAGAAATTAATAAGTGCAAAATTGCCGAACCTGGTCTTAATGAACAAATTCCAGAAGTTCGAGCGAATCCCCCCAAGCGCGGAGGCATCAAAATCAACTTAAGGATACCCCCTGAAGACTGGGTCGTTCCAGACCACTCATTTTTTCAAACAAATTATTTCATACTGCCTAAAATGGTCGATAAAGTTAGAAAAATTTTTCAGTCAAATGGCTCTGAATACCTTATCGATACTTATTGCGGAGTCGGATTCTTTGCCATTGAACTAGCTAAATTTACGAAACGGTTTATTGGGGTTGAATCAGACAAATTAGCCATAAAAGCTGCTAAAGAAAATTGTATGAAATTTGGCGCCAAAAATGGTGATTTTATAGAAGGTCGCACCGAAGATTTACTACCAAAACTACTTGAAAAATTCTCACCAAATAAAACAAGCGTAATCCTAGACCCTCCCCGAAAAGGATGCGCCCCCAGCGCAATAGAACAACTTCGTAAGGTTAAACCGTCACAGATTATATATATATCATGCCACCCGGCTACTCTCGCACGAGATTTGAACATTCTTTGCGCTGAAGGAGTCTATAGGCTTGAGCATGTTTATCCTGTAGATATGTTCCCTCACACGCAACATATTGAATGCATAACAGATCTGAGATTAAACTAAGTAAGAATAATCATAAATATAGTCAAAATAAATAAGTTAAAACCAGCTTGTCAAACATGGTACATATGGTTTCAACTGTCCCAGCAAATCCCCGATGTCAGATAATCATAACCCTTTAAGCTCATTCACCTTTAAGCGACTGCCATTTATAATTGGTTTAGTATCGCTGGGGCTTTACTTAATAACTCTGCATACATGGATTAGCTTTGCAAGCCTCCCCGCTATTTCTCATATCGGAGGATGGCATGATTTTCCTCAAAGCAAACAACCACTTCTTTTTTTAATCACTCTTCCGCTGAAGCTACTGCCAGCAGCATATTTACCTACGGCAATAAATGCGCTTTCGGCATTGTTCGGAGCTCTTACGTTGGGGTTATTAGCACGCTCAACCTCTATACTTCCACATGATCGGACTAAAGAACAAAGACAAAGAGAACAAAGCGAACATTCATTCCTGAGTATAAAGCTTAATTGGATACCCCCTCTATTTGCTTCGTTAATATGCGGGCTGCAACTCAGCTTTTGGCAACATTCAACTTCTGGCACTGGAGAGATTCTTAACCTGTTGTTATTTGCATATATTATTCGATGTCTTTTGGAATATCGTATCGATCACAAACTAAAATGGTTAACACAAGCCGCAGCAGTATGCGCCATTAGTATTCCAAACAACTGGGGAATGATCGGTTTTCTCCCTCTTTTTGGTATTGCTCTATTATGGACAGGGCGAATGAGACTCTTTCAAGACAGAATATGGTTTAAACTTTCACTTATTAGTATTCCATGCTTATCGCTTTACTTACTATTACCAATCGTTGCTTTAATTAGCGGTAGCGAATTCACTTTCTATGAGGTGCTAATGGATAACTTAGGCGATCAAAAGTCATTCCTCTCAAATCTATTTAATAATCGACTCATAATAATGGTAATGGCATGCACTTCGATCCTTCCATTATTACTTCTAGGAATTCGTTGGCCTGTTAATTTTGGTGACACAAATGCTGCGGCATCAGCCATAACTACATTTCTTCTAAGGCTAGTTCATTTTCTCTTTCTAGCTGCATGTGTTTATACCGCATTTGACCACATTTTCAGCCCTCGCAAAATAATAAAGGCACAACAAGTAGTGGGAATTGGAACACCATTCCTCACTTTTTATTACCTTGGCAGCCTTTCATCCGGCTATTTTCTTGGATACTTATTACTATTGTTCGGAAAAGAGGACGCAAGAAGATGGCAGAAGCCAACAATCCTATCTAAAATAATAAACAAAGGCGCTTCTATCGGACTAGTAGCGGCAGCACTAATAACCACCACAACTCTTGCATGGAAAAATATTGGAACAATATGGGTTCATAACAAAAACGGTATAACAAGCACCTACACAAAGTGGTTGGCACAAAAAATTCCTACCGGAAATTCCATATTAATGAGTGACGGCGATATGAGCCCTCAAAGAGAATTGCTAAAGGCACATCTAGCTAAAAGCTCCAATGCAGAAATAAAACCACTACTAATTGACACACATCGCCTAGCATCTCCTGAATATCATCAGAGCCTAGCCAATAGTAGTTCCGTATGGCCCACCCT
This sequence comes from Verrucomicrobiales bacterium, assembly GCA_002684915.1. GTDB lineage: Bacteria > Verrucomicrobiota > Verrucomicrobiia > Limisphaerales > UBA1096 > UBA1096. Next base: position 52,575 of record NYWG01000029.1, on the reverse strand, counting down.
ATCTGAGGAGGTAGCAAAATCTATTCGTGTAGATGAATTTCTCATTCTCGAAAAACTCCGAGAAGTAATTAAGAAAACACCAATCTATTATACACATCCAAGTTTCGGATACTTCTATGAACAATTCCACAGCCAACCTAAAAACGGCATTTTTCAATTAGCTAATTATGATTTCAACCAAGACTCTTTAGGCAAACCAAAGCTTTCTGAAGGTGCAGTAGCTAACACAATAGAAAACTTAACTTCAATCAAGAACACATTTGAAAAGTTCGCAAACCAATCGGGCCCCCTGCATCAGTCAAACTTTGATGACACCCTAATGATTACTGGATGGCTGTCTCGTAATCTAAATGCCAATGGTGTGGACTTGTCACGAAGCAACCAAACTAAAGAAGCTGAAGCCTTTTTTCACGCTGCAAATGATTTATTTAAAGGAAGCTTGCATGGCAATTTAGTCGCCCAAATAAATCTTCAGCAATTACATAAACTGCAGAAAAATCCCCTTCCCAAAACCCCTCCAAACAAAGAACTAGATTTATTCCTAAATAGTTTACACAAAAAACTGGATGATTTTCTCAGCGGACAAAACCAGAGGGTGCAATCACAGGAAATAGATCAAATACTAAAAATTTACGGCCCTTTAGATGAATCCAAAAGTTGCCTGCTACTAGGACAGTTTTTCGCAAACCGAGAACAAATACGTCAAGCTTATCACGAATTAGTTCGAGCTACTGAATTAACAACTACCGATCCAGAACCTCTTCTTTATATTGCCAATATGTTTGTCACCTATGGAATGCCTGAAAAAACATTAACATTCATCAATCAACTAAAAAAAATGCACGAAAAGAATGCATTCTCGCTAGAACAACAAATCCAACTTATTAGCATTCAAGCAAGCATTATTTTAATTCAAACAGACTTAATAACAGCTGAAAAATATTTAACCGAACAACTCAAACCGCATCTCACCACCCTGCCTGGCCTTCAAGCCATGTTAAGTTTTTATATGAATAACGAATTATTGGAAAAATCCCTTCCAATATTAAACCTTTGGCTCAAAGAACATCCAGATGATATTGATGCACTCGTAGGAAAAGGACTGCTCTTAGCTCAGTTGAAACAATTCGACAAAGCCACGGCCGCTTTAGAAAACGCGTTAGATAAGGCTAGTGTAAGCTTAAAATCTAACATCCAATCACAATTAGCCGGGGTCTATGTAGAACAGGGTGATTTTGAAACTGCTCTCAAAAATATCGAAGAAGCTTTAGACAACAACCGAAACTCAAATAAGTTTCGCTATCAAAAAGCAACTATCTTCATGCAAATGGACGAACATGAGAAAGCCATTACTATTTTTAATGATTTATTAGAGTTGAATGAATGGAATCCAGAAGCCATCGCTAATCGTGCAGAATCATACATGGCTCTTAAGAATTACACTCTGGCCCGAACAGACTACAAAAAATTACAATCATTAACACCAAATGACCCAAGAACTTATTTAAGGTTCGCACAGATCTCTAAAGCAGAAACTGCAAATCAAGAGGAATTAAAAAACTATAAACTGTTTCTTAAATATGTTGATCCAAATTCTATTCCAAGCGAAGAATTGGAACAAATAAGAAACAGAATTAGGGAACTCGAATCAAGCAATAATGAAACTCCCTAAATCATGCGAATAGCGCATGTCATTACGCGACTGATAGTAGGAGGAGCACAAGAGAACACAGTATCATCAGTTCTTGGACTGAACAAAAAGGAAGATATTACTGTTCGCTTATATTCCGGACCAACAACGGGACCGGAAGGATCTCTTGAATCTATTTTTACAAGTTGCTCGGATCTATTGCACATAGTACCGAAACTGATTCGACCAATTAATCCATTCAGTGATTACCTTGCTTATCGCTATTTACTCAGGGAATTTAAAAAGTTCAAACCTGACATCGTACATACCCATAGCGGCAAAGCAGGCTTTCTTGGAAGAGTCGCTGCCAAAAAAGCCAACGTGCAAAACATTGTACATACCATTCACGGACCATCTTTCGGCCCTTATCAAGGTTGCATTTCAAATACGCTGTTCAAAAAAGCTGAAAAAATAGCTGCTGCTCATACAGACCATTTTATCACGGTTGCTGACGCGATGCAGGAACAGTACCTTAACGCTGGGATTGGCAACCGAAATATTTACACGAAAATCTTTAGTGGTTTTAACCTGAAACCATATCTCAGNGATTATAATACATTAGAAATTCGAAATCAGCTAGGCCTCAAAAAAGATGATTTNGTTGTTGGAAAAATTGCTCGACTGTTCNANCTGAAAGGACACGACAGCCTATTCAAAATAGCCCCCATNNTAACCAAGNAGTTACCTAACATACGATTCTTAATTATCGGNGATGGCCCTTTGAAAGAAAATTTCAAAAATATTGCTAAGCAAATTAACTGCGAAAAGAATTTTATATTCGTAGGGTTAGTGCCTCCATCCAGAATACCTCCTCTAATCAATTCTATGGATACCTTAATACACCTCTCTCGTCGCGAAGGCCTTCCACGAGCATTACCCCAAGCAATGGCAGCGGCCAAACCGATCGTAGCACTTAATTACGACGGAGCCAGAGAAGTATGTTTGAACGAGAAAACCGGTCTGTTGGTTGAAAAAGAAGATCTACCAGAGCTAGCAAGAAGTATTTTGCGACTAGCCAAGGACAAAAAGCTTCTAAACTCACTTGGGCAAGCCGGCCGTGATTTTGTCCAAGACAAATTCACACTCGATCAACTGGTTAACAGTCAATATCAACTATACCAACGCTTGTTTACATCTAATTAAGCTAAAATAGAATTAATATAACGCGACTCTCGCTCAATTGGCCCAAGGCGATTTCTCGCTCCCATAGTCTTAATCATTGTATTATAAACATCTATCCCTTCTGCAGCTACATCAATAATCTGACCAGTTTTAAAACGACCATTAGCTCCAGAAACGGCATGAAATACTCCAGATAATTCTCGCTTCGCATCATTATGACGGCCGTCTCCAGATTCAGTTGAAATCGTAATCATCGAGTTCTCCAAAATTGTTTTACCATTTGGCTCGGTTTCCTGATCGAGAAGTTTAAGAAAATAAGCAACTTCTCTCATTTTCATATGAGCATGCGCTCGAAGCTGATCGTTTGAGTTTTTCTCATTAAACTTATGCCACCACTCATGACTACAACCTTGATCCCCATTAGCATTCAGTTGCTTGGCATCATTAAACTCAAAAATCTTACGGCCATTATAATAATAATCTCCAGTAAGCCGAATTCGCTCGCCGGCAGCAAGAAAAGTTATTGATCCAAAACGAACACGGTCCATCTTAATCGACAAGGCATATAGATCTGCCATTAATCGCCATTCATTAGTTAATTCCTTTAGGCCAATATCAATTCCCTGCCCACCTGGATCCGCTTGTCCTCCGTGCTTCACTTTTGAGGCCGATGGAAGCTGAGGTCCGTTTTTAATCATTGTTTTTAATGCAAAAGCTCTCAATTCGTATTCTCGAATGCGATCGAGATGCTCAGCAATTCTGGTTTTGGAGGCGCTTCCAAGAGGAGAATTCTTACCCGTAAAATACTTATATTGATTTACAACTGAATCTAGAACGCTTCGTTTCATTCGTCGCTTGCGAGTATCTCCACCATCCTCAATATTGATTAATCCAAATACGCGATTAAAAAGATCTCTAGGCTTCTCTTGCATAATACCCGCCACGGTCCCATCAAGATTATAACTATGCAGGTAACGCCCCACACGACTCCTCCGGAAATAAGTACCTCCAATTAATGTTGGAACCATATCAGGAGGCATTCCATCAGGATGATGAGCATACCTCACAACTTGATCAATTGATGGCCCACCAGCCTTCGCTTCTCCTCCCGCAGGCATTGCAGTGAACGAGCCTGTTGCTCCATCAAAATGTGCATTCGTACCACTAACATCACATCGGATCTGATCAACATCTCGCATGATGAGCAACTTATCACTAAGTGTTTTCAATGGCTCAAGCACTCCTTCATAACCCTCCTTCTGAAGTGGAGACGGAATCCCTAATCCAAAAAAAACATTAAATGCGCGAACTGGAGCATCATTTGCAGCTGCTCTAGCCACAGGGGACGCTATCATCTCCTCAAGAAGAGGAAGCCCGATACAGACACCTCCCAACCCCTTAAGCATTAGCCTCCGATTAATAGGTTTAACCTTCATTGTCTAATTCTGTTTTCGTTTTTTGTACTAAATCACTTTTGATTATTCCCCTAATCACGCTGGAATATGTTCCGCCACTCGACTTCGCTTCCATATGTATTTTGTCAAGGGCAAGAGCATCAGGCTGACCAAGTGGACGCCCTAAGGCAAATTGGGCAAGCTTCCAAGTTATACATTCGCTAACTCGATCGCTACTCGAAAGTAAATTCATCAGTTCCTTAGATGTCTTATATGGTATTGGTTTAGCAGTGCTAGGAAACAGTACCTCCCCATCTTGCCTAAGATTATTACCATGTTCATCTTTTTTATGGAAAGCACCAACTCCATCATAAATCTCCAACCCGTAAGCCAATGGCTCAAACTTTCCATGACATCCTCCACATGATTTATTTGCAACCCTCTGTTCAGCTATACTGCGCTGAGTCAGTCCAGGTTTTGTTGGAACAGGAGTGGTATCGACACATGGAGGTGGGTCTTTCACCCCACTACGAAATAGATCATGAAGCACAAATAGCCCCCTAGTCACCATTGACGCCTCATCCCCGCCAATCATCAAGATACTCCCCTGAGTTAAAAGCCCTCCGCGCTCTGGAATTTTTGACAAATCATATTTAGCTAATGACTTCCCTTCAACTACATTAAAACCATAATGCTTCGCCAATCGTGGTGTTGCAAATGTAACATCTGCGTTTAGTAAATCTGCAAGCGGAAGTTTTTGAACCCATACAACTTCTTTAAAAAACGCAAGCGTTTCTGCCTTCATATCTAACCCCAATTCACTACTCCAGCCTTTGAAAATCGCAGGGTTTGGACTCATGTTTAGTAAACGATTCAGGTTTAACCATTCGCTTACAAACTCTATTGAACGTGCCACTGCCCTAGGATCATCTAGCATACGGGTAATCTCCTCATCCAATAACTTGGGTACAAACAATTCCCCTCTCTCTGCATAATCCAAAAGTTTCGTATCGGGAGCCGCACCCCAAATAATATAACTCATTCTCGATGCTAATTCATACTCACTCACAGACCACAATCCACCGTCTCCTCGCTGATTTTCAACTCTATAAATAAAACGAGGGGACTGAAGCATTGATTCAAGAACTAATCCTACTGCTTCCTCTAACGACCCTCCAGCGCTTGCAACTGTTGTGGTAATACCTCGAAATGCCGCCAATTCAGAATTACTTAATTCACCTCGGAGAAAATCACGTGCAATTTGTGATATAAACTTTCGCATTGAATTATCAGTTAAATTCAAACTCTTAGTGTAGCGGTTGACAAAAGCCATCAAGTCAATTTTCCCTACGACAATACTAGCAAGGTTTGAGTAAGCCTCAATATGCTTCAGATCTACCTTTAGATTATAAGCCGTATTACTAAAACCATCAGCACGAATATCTTTCGGGAGAATCTCAAGCGCCTCTTTGCTTACATCGACACCAGTTACATTTTTTATCGAAGCTATATACTCGAATACTGTCAATCTGCGCACCCAATTTTCTTTTACTCGACGGTCAAAAGTATGCGCTAAAGGGTCAATATCTTCCGTTGTCCAAACTGCACCATCATCAATCCACTTACGCAGCAAGCTTTTCTCTAACACTGACAAGGGCTCACGCTCATCTGGCATATCATCAGATTCGACAACTTCCCAAAGAAGACTCTCATCTGATTTACCAGGAATTATCACTTTATCACCATTATCAAGTGAGTATGCATGTGTCTTTTTTGATAAGTTCAACTTCCCCTTATTATTTAAAGTATCATGACATTCTAAACAGTGTTTTGAAAGAATAGGGACAATCTCCTCATCAAAGAAATTCTCTTTTATTAAGTTTAATTTAGCCGACTGCTTCAATTCATCATCGATAAGATTCAAACCTGCATTATAATTCTTTAGTATATCATCAAGCGAAAGCGCCCTCCCATACACTGCAACTAAATAATAGCTACCTAGCCAAGGCCTTCCATTTGAAATTTCATTGGCCAAGCCCAGCCGATAGGATATATCCCAATTTTTTGTATCACCGACAATACTTCGGCTATTACTTAAACTGCCATTTATATACAAATTTACTTTTCCGTTTTCTTTTCGCGTATACACAATATGAGTTAACTCAAGACTAACCCTCTTATCTTTTGAGGACATAGACGGAAGACCATTATCATTAGTCTCAGAGGTTCGGACCCTCACATCATATTGGCTATTAATCTGCCCTAACGTAATATTTCGATTCGTACTATTTCCAGAGATCGTAACAATTCGAGAAGGCCCACTTTGGTTTAATTTCTCTGGCTGAATCCATGCCTCAAGCGTCACTTCCCCGGACCTCTTAATTGCTTTTGAAATTTTTGAAGCTGGCCTAATAGATCGTATAAGCGTGCTACCTAAAACATTTAACCGACCAGAAGAACGCTCAACATTTTGCAAGTTTTCAATCTTCAGATCCAACGGCGTTCCAGTATTTGAGCGATCCTTAACTAAAGCTCCCTTCCCAATTCTAAAGTCATAAAAAGCTAACAAGTTATCCTTAACACGGTCGGAAGAATATCCAAAAACCGAAGATACAATTAGTAATAAAGCAATTAACTCTTTGCATATACTAGCGTTATTTTTTAAAAACATGATAAATCAGAAGATTAAAACAATAGTCTCAAAAACGAACATCAGCCGGAAAAGGGGACTATGTGGCAGAAGAACAATGCTGTCAAAAAAGGTTTACCCAAGTGAAACTTCCCAATTTTAATCTAATAACATAGAATTCCAGAACTTTAAGATTACTAAAAAACAGTCATAACTAGACGAACACAATTAAAATAGAGAATGGGAAAACAATCACTTTACACTTTAATCAATATATTTTAGTGAAAATGTATTATCTATTAAAAAAGTATAATAAGAAGATTGGTGGAGCCGACTGGGATCGAACCAGCGACCCCCACAATGCCATTGTGGTGCTCTACCAACTGAGCTACGACCCCACCAGAAGGGATTAGATTGTATGGATTCACTTCAAGCCGTCAAACGATTTTTCTAATTTAAACACTAATCAAAGTAAATGATACATTATGAACTAAACCATGTTGCACTCCATGTTGCAAACGTAGATAAAAGTAGCGATTTCTATATCAATATTCTAAAGCTAGAACCCATAGAACGACCAGCCTTCGACTTCCCAGGTGCATGGTTCAGGCTTGGCGAATTTCAAGAACTACACTTAATCGGCGAGAGAAATGACTCTGTAATCTCACGCCCTAGGAGTAATCATTTCGCCTTAAGAGCTGACAATCTTAATGAATGGGAAGAATATTTTAAAAGCATAGAACAAGAATACGAGCCACGGCGTGTTCGCCCAGATGGAGCTTTACAAATTTATGTAGCAGATCCAGACGGTCACTATATTGAATTATTTACCGGGCCATAAACTATAATAATTTGTGCCTCTATGCCTGAGCCCTAATACTTTCAGCTAAGACCAATGCCTTAATCATCGCTTTAGACTTATTAATAGTTTCTTGGTACTCGGATTCCGGCAGCGAATCAGCCACCCATCCTCCTCCAGCTTGCACATAGGCATTACCATCTTTGAGAAGAGCAGTACGGATAGTTATGCAGCAATCCAAATTCCCGCTAAATGAAAAATAACCCACACAACCACCATAAGGCCCTCTGGTTGTTCGCTCAAATTCAGAAATAATCTGCATTGCACGAATCTTAGGAGCCCCCGATAAAGTCCCTGCTGGAAAAGTAGCTCGTATCAAATCATAGGGAGAGCAATCTTCCTTAAGCTTGCCCTCAACCTGAGAAACAATATGCATCACATGACTATAACGTTCGATTATCATAAGGTCTTTAACCTCAACAGAACCGTAATCACATACTCGACCTATATCATTACGAGCCAAGTCTACAAGCATCACATGCTCTGCGCATTCCTTTGGATCAGCAAGAAGCTCCCTCTCAAGTGCAAAATCATCATCGGTATTCTCACCTCTAGGCCGAGTGCCTGCAATAGGACGAATCTCAACCTTTTTATCTTCACATCTTACATGGATTTCCGGAGATGCCCCAACTAACGAATATCCATCAAACTCCAATAAGAACATATACGGAGATGGATTAATTGAACGCACAGCTCTATACACATCTAGAGGGGATGCTTTAATTGGTGCTGAAAAACGCTGAGATCCCACCACCTGAATAATATCACCAGAATTTATATATTCTTTTGATTTATTAACGTTCCCCAAAAAACTCTTTTTTTCTTGATTGGATGTAAATTTCTTTTCAGGCAAGTCGTCCGGAAACGAAACTGGATTATATTCGATTGACTGCTCAAGCAATCCAACAATCCGTTCTACTTCAGAAGCCGTCCGGTCGTACACTACAGAAGGGTCATCAGATGAACCAATAATACCATTTACAATAACGGTCAAAGTTTGAGTAACCCGATCGAATACTAAAAGCTGATCAGCAATAATAAAGCAAACAGTAGGAGTGCCCAATTCATCTTCCACAGGTCGTGGTATAACTGGCTCTATATCATGAACAAACTCGTACCCAACAAAACCCAGAGCGCCACCCGTGAAACGAGGTAAATCTGGTAAATCCACTGGCTTGTAATTGGCTAAAACTTTTTCAACAATCTCTAAACCATCTGCAACTTCTCCCTCATTCTTCACTTTCCCTCGTCCAACTACTTTAAACTTCTCTCGAATCACTCCACCTTCTAACCATTCAATTTCATTCCCGAATTGACGAATCATACCACGAGGGTTACTGCCTACGAATGAATATCGTCCCAAATGCTCACCTCCTTCAACTGACTCAAAAAGAAAAGATTCACCTTGGCCACGAATCTTACGGTAAGCACTTAAAGGAGTCTCCTGATCTGCAAGCAATCGACGAGAAACTGGAATTAAATTCCCTTTCTCAGCCAATCGGCAGAATTCATCTTTTGTTGGAGAGCAAAAATTCATGTTCAAATTAATCTAAACGAAGATACTCTCTGAAAATCAAGATAACAAATGTCATTAAATAAACAGAATTATTGATTATATATTTCGTCGGGGTTAACGAGCCTTTCTTCAGTAATATCAAAATCGCCAACTTGATTAACAGTACAAAAAAAACATGACTTATAACCTTCATGACAAGCTGCTCCTAGCTGCTCAGCCTGAATAAGCAATGTGTCACCATCGCAATCGAAAGCAATACTCTTAACTTGCTGGGTATGTCCACTTGATTCCCCTTTCATCCAATACTTTTGGCGTGAGCGACTCCAAAAATGAGTCTTGCCTGTTTCTATTGTTGAAATCAGGGATGCTTTATTCATCCACGCCATCATTACAACTCGACCTGTGCTTTCTTCTTGTACGATGGCCGGAATTAAACCGTCTTCATTAAATTTTAACTTTTCAATAAACTTCATATCAATTAATTCGGACAGGTATCCCGTCCTTTTTCAAAAACTTCTTCACATCGGATACTGTATATTGACCAAAGTGAAACACACTGGCCGCTAACACCGCATCCGCCTCGCCAGATTGCAAAACGTCGCTCATATGCTCCAAACATCCAGCCCCGCCACTTGCAACGACGGGCACATCTACCGAACGACTAATACAACGAGTAATGCCTAAATCATAACCAGCTTTTGTACCATCAGAATCAATACTATTTAATACTATTTCTCCCGCCCCTAACTCAACTGCTCGAACCGACCATTCGACAGCATCTAATCCCACTGATTTCCTTCCTCCATGGGAGAAAACCTCCCATGTGTCATTACCGGTTTTTTTCGCATCAATAGATACAACAATACATTGACTCCCATATTTTTCAGCACCTTCAGAAATTAATTTCGGATCAGCTAACGCAGCACTGTTGATACTTATTTTGTCTGCTCCCGCCTTAAGCATAAGTCCCATATCATCAACCGTTCGAATTCCTCCACCAACCGTCAATGGCATAAAACACCGACTCGCAACTTTTTCCATCACATCAACCATAGTTGCTCTACCATGCGCACTAGCCGTAATGTCAAAAAAAACCATTTCATCGGCACCCTGTTCATCATAACGAACAGCTAGCTCTACAGGGTCGCCTACATTACGCAAACCTCCTTCTTCCGCACGTCCGAAACAAACCCCTCTAGTCACAGCTCCATCATGGACGTCTAAACAAGGAATAACCCTCTTGGCCAACATAATATAAAATTCCCGATCTATACAATACCAAGGCTTGAAATATACTTATTCATAATGCCTTCCAGTTTTAGCAAAGGCAGTGAACAAGTATCAAGCAGCTGTAAACTTACCCTTTTTATTCTTAAAAAGTTTTTTATTAGTGTAGAGCATGACTCTAAGAGAGTTCATAGGGTTTTTACCACCGAACTTATGCCCTGCCTTACAAGCTGCATTAAAAATCTGCTTTGCATCTAATGACTTTTCTTTGGTTATACTCAATACCACATCCTTCAGTGACCTCTTAGCTGAAGTTTTCTTGACTGCCTTTTTTGCAACTTTGCTTTTATCCTTTCTGACTATCTTCTCAGGAGGTCTACCTCGTCGCTTGGCTGAAGTTTTCTTTACTGCCTTTTTCGCAACTTTACTTTTATACTTTCTGCCTACCTTCCCAGCAGACTCGCCACCTTGCTTTACTGCAGTTTCGCCTAGAGCATTGTAAATTTCTCTTAGTCGATTCTCTATAACAGAAACACTGGTCTTTGCAGATGAAAGTTCTTTTTCAAGCTGTACCTTTTCACGCTGCAATACTAACGCTGCCCTCTTATATAACTTAACCGCATCTTTACTCATTTATCTAATTATTAATAATATTATTAGGTGCACTAGCAAAAAATTTACTACTATATTATATACTAGCAAGCTGATTTGTTATTATAATAAATAATTTATTTTTTATATAAAGTATTTTCCGCCAAATGAATACTCATTGAACCAAACATAATATTTGTTACCGTGATATTACTAAACCCTATTTTAGACAGGATTGAAGAAACTCCTTCTTGTGCAGGATATTTTTGAAGAGATTTTAAAATATATGAATATGCGGCTGGCTCCCCACAAAAAAACAAACCAAAAACAGGTAAAACTAATTTTAAATACACATAATATAAATTCCTTATAAATCGATTCGGNGGTTTTCCAAAATCNAGNATAANAAGCCTCCCATTTGGCTTTANNACTCGAGAAATCTCGCTCAATCCNTTTTGATAGTNAGAAAGATTTCGCAAACCATAGGCNATAGTAACTACGTCAAAGGAAGANTCATTAAATGGAAGGTTAAGTGCATCAGCCTGAAANAGGCTAGCGTTATTAANATTAGATTTCTTTAATTGATTAAGAGCCACTTTCAACATTGGACTATTCATATCCAAACCAACAACTTGATTGTTTTTATTAGCTAGGCGCGTCACCAAATCGCCAGTACCGCAACAAATATCCAAAGCGCACTCACCATTCGCCAATGAAGACATCTCAACTATGCGCTGCTTCCAAAAACGATGTAGGCCTAAACTTTGAATATCATTTATCAAATTATAACGAGCCGCAATCGACGTGAACAAAGCGTCCACCTTCTCTACATGTTTCGTATTATCCATTAAGTATTCAAAAGCAATACTTTATCAAAGTAAGAGAGAGTGGTTAAACTATAAAATTTGATTTTAATTTATATATAATACAAAATCCTCAGATATGCTAGAGTTGGAAAAAGCAATCGAGATATCTTTAGATCTAATCAAGCCATTAGGTAGTCAAACCATAGATATAATCAATGCAGCGGGTCGCTATAACAGCTCCAACCTAAAATCGAAAGTGGATCTTCCCGGATTTGACAATTCAGCTATGGATGGATACGCAATAATTAGCTCCGATTTAAAACAGGCGAATCAATCTAACCCTGTAACCTTAAACTGCATCGGGATTGCCCCAGCAGGCACTATGCCTGATAAGAAAATCAAAGACGGCATGTGCATAAGAATCTTCACAGGCTCTCCAATTCCAGAAGGTGCCAATGCTGTAATCATGCAAGAAGACTGCGTACACAATGATGATAATACCATTATTACCAGCACCTCTGTTAAACCTTGGCAAAATATAAGAATTAGAGGCGAAGATATTCGTAAAGGCGACAATCTAATTAGTGAGGGCGAACAAATAAATGCAGGCGCAATTGCTCTTCTTAACGCGACTGGTCATAAAACTGCGCAAGTAGGAAACCAGCCTCGAATAGGCCTAATCGCTACTGGCAGCGAATTAATAGACCCTCCAAATAAAATTAACCCAGGTGAAATATACGAAAGCAACCGTACAATGCTTGCATCAATGATAACACAAGCCAATGGAATACCTAAGATTTACCCTATAGTAGAAGATGATTTAAAGAAGACAATCTCTGCATTGAAATCTGCATTATCTGAAAATGATTTAATTATTACCACCGGGGGTGTTTCAGTTGGAGATCATGATCATATTAAACCCGCACTGGAAGAAATAGGTGGCTCAATTGATTTTTGGAAAGTCTCAATGAAACCTGGAAAACCATTTATGCTTGGCCAAGCAAACGAAAAAACATTATTCGGGCTCCCTGGTAATCCCGGTTCAGCCCTAACTACTTTTTTGCTATTAGTGCGCCCTGCCATCTTGAAACTACAAGGAGCATCCAATGTCCATCTTATGAAGCGCACAGGCTTACTAGTAGATGAAATAAATAACAATGGCGAACGAAGGCATTTTATCCGGGTAAAAATAGATGAAAATTCTCATGTCTCAGTCATAGGCAACCAAAGATCTCATATGCTCGGGTCCTTATCAAAAACTAATGGCCTAATAGACATTGCTCCTAATAGTCACCTAGCCAATGGCGATAAAGTTAAAGTACTAATGATCCCAAATTAAAATTAGTCCTCTTTTCTTTTAAGTAATTTCAATTTGCTAAGCGCCTCATTTTTTTTATTATCTTTTTCGTGTAAAACATCTTCTAGGGATCGGGTTACGCATTCATGAATTAGCTCAACGACGCTCATCCCTGTAGATTTCGAAGCAGATTTTAAGGCATCCTTTAATTCGGAAGACAAAACAACTAAAGATTCACTGTTAGAAGATTTTTTGGTTACCTTATCCCCAACAGGAGGCTCTTCATCTTCCATAGCTTCACGAAATTTATTCCGCATAAACCCTACCATTTGCTTACCTTCAGCATTCGCAAACGATTTCATTTCTTCCAGGAAACTTTTCGAGCCCGAAGCCTGAGCTTTCTTATCTTGACCAGATTTTTCTCTTGTCATTTTAGGTAGACATTTTAGCTATTAAACGATCATTCAACTCACGCGCTGGATTATAACCAGACGCACTTAACTTTGCACTTAAAGCAGCAACCTCAATTAAACGAGCCAATGTTCGACCAGGCCTAACAGGGATACTGATGTGACGAACTTTTACTCCAAGTATTTTGATGTATTCCTCATCCATACCTAATCGATCTATATCGTCTGATTCTTTCCAAGCCTTCAATGTTACAACCAAGTCCATTCTTTTTTCAGTACGCACACTTTTCGCACCAAACATTGCACCAACGTTAATTATCCCTATGCCGCGTACTTCCATATGCTCACGGGATAATTCAGAGCTTGTTCCTATGATTTCACGGCCGTCCAATAAAGTTACTTTGGTGACATCATCAGAAACAAGACTATAACCCTTTTCTATTAGCTCGAGAACCGTCTCGCTTTTACCAATACCACTTTCACCTCGAATCAAAACTCCAATACCATGAACGTCTACCATGCTACCAATAACAGTATCTCGAGGTGCAAATAATAAATCCAACTCAATAGTAGCAAGGTTCACAAACCGCATAGTAATCATTGGGGTTTGAAAAACAGGAACTCCAGACTCATTAGCAATACATTTAAGCTGCTTATCAACTGTAAGATTCCGCGTAAAAACAATGCATGGAATTTTATATGAACAGAGCTTTTTATATCGTTTAATTCTTTCATTAACCGTAAGTGACTTAAGGTAATAAGCCTCTGCATTGCCAATTACCTGTATACGTTTATAAGCGATATATTTAGTAAATCCTGCTAAAGCCAAACTTGGCCGATTTACCGTGGGTTCTATAATAGTGCGCTCTATACCACTTTTACCTGCAATTAATTTCATCTGCAACGGCCCTGACTGATCTTCAAAAAATCGCCGGGCTGTCACTTTGTCTCGTTTGATTTTTTTCCTTGCAGACATTTTATAAATTAAATTCAGGCCCTAAATAAATCTCTCGAGCCTTAGGATCTTCAACCAATTTCCTACTCTCACCCTCACAATAAACATCGCCTTTATGTATAATATAAGCACGATCAACCAATTTTAGTGTTTCACGAACATTGTGATCTGTAATGAGTATACCCATCCTTCGCTCCTTAAGTTGAAGTAAAATCTTTTGCACCTCGTATACCGCGATAGGATCTATTCCGCTAAACGGCTCATCAAGAAGAAGCATGCGGGGACTAGTAACCAAGGCCCTAGTGATTTCTAGACGCCTTTTTTCTCCACCACTTAATGTATACGCCTTGTTTTTTGCTAAAGGCGTTAAGTCGAGTTCTTCTAACAATGACTTTAAACGAGCTTTTTGCTCAACTTTATCATTTGTACAGGTTTCCAATATCGCTAAAATGTTTTGCTCAACAGTCAATTTCCGAAAAACAGATGGCTCCTGCGTTAGATAACCAATACCTAATCGAGCACGGGCATGCATTGGCATTTTAGTAATTGAATTACCTTCAAAAATAACATCCCCTTCATCTGGTTTAACTAAGCCGACAATCATATTAAATGACGTCGTTTTCCCTGCTCCATTTGGGCCAAGCAGACCAATTATCTCACCCGGAGATACAGAAATGGAAATACCATTTACCACCTGCTTGCTTTTATACTGCTTAGTTATACCTCTGGTCTCAAGCAAACTCATACTTTATCTTTTTATGTTTGTTTTATTCTGCTTTACCACGCATCTGACGGATTGATTCTGCATTTAAAATCATCTTCCACTTGCCACTAGCCCGAAGTTTTTTATCTTTTTGGTCATATACAACCTTCTCCCCTCGCAATTCACCCTCAGGGGTTTTCAAGAAAGGACTTCCAATAAGGCTCAAACGGCCCTCTCCAGCCTTATAGTGCGCCTCAGAACCAAACGCAACCACCTGTGAACCATCCTGTTCAGTATAAATTTCCACATTTGGATCACCAATTAAGCGCACAATATTACTTTTTTTGTCATAAGTTAATTTACTCCCTTTAAAACGCATTGGATTTTGACCAATCGTGGATCCCCTTAGCTCGCCAATTGCATAAATTGAATTCAGACCTTTCTTGAGTGAATCTATTTTCATATCAATTGAATTAGCCTTCATATTAAATCCATTCTTACTAGCTAATACAACNCCCCCATAGAACTTTACAGCGTCNGAATNANATCCATCAAATGATCGAATATATTCAAAAAAATCGCAAGTCACGCTTATGGGAGNATTAACTCCCGAGCTTGTTTTTCTCTGATTCAANGGAAANAATAAACTAGCAATACTTTTCGTTTTAGTAAGTTCCATTTCCACATCGCCCTGAGCCAAAAACTTTCCGGATTCAGTATGAACCTCAACCTTTTTAGCATTTCCATTTTGCCCCTCTAAACTCCAGTTTGGACTTAATTCCAAAAGCATTCTCCCTTGTTCAAAGTCGTAAAAAAATATATTTGAAGTTAACCGGTCATCGCCTTGATATAAATCAACCCCAGTGGCCATAGCATCATCTAGTTTTTCTTCTTTACCGACCCCACTTATTACAAAATTCAAATATTGACAATCTAACTGAGTGTCACCCCTCTTCAATTTTACTGAACCAATATAACGAGCATATCCCTTTTTTTTCTTTCTTGCTGGCTCAAATACAAAATAGCTTGAACTAATTATTAGCGGCATAGACTTCGGTGTATTCACTGAATTAATAGAAGAATTAAATTGAAATAAAGCCCCATCTTTACCTGAACTAGGAACTTCCATTTCCACATCACCTTCAGCACTAATAATCATAGATTCACGATTAATCATTATTGAATTGGCTCTCCCGGAGCGGTCACCCATCCGCCAGGACGGATTTCCTTTTAGTACAACCGAACCTGATTCCATATCATAGCTAGCCATTGAATCAACATGCTCGTTACTTATAGAAATATTTTTACTTTCTACCTCTATACTTCCAAACGCCTTTATTGATTGAATTAGCCCCTCCTCATTCTGTAGCCCAATTGTAATTACATCAGCCCGTAAATCACCCTCAACATCCTTCACTATTACAGAATCACGAAATTCAGCTTTTCCAGGCGTCAGCTCAAACCTTGTAGCTGATATATCAATCATATTGCTATCGTCAACAGCAATTCGTTGTGGAATATTTCGAAACGAGACGTCTCTCAAACCTTTTTTTAACTTAGCCTGAACATTCGTTGAGATAGTTAGAGTCGGACCCAATAAGCTTCCTGAAAAACCAGAGCCGCTCAGTTGCATTTGCCCATCAGCAGTTGAAAGAGTCAACTGGCCAGGTGATGAAATAATTTTGGTTTCTTGATTGTATAGGCACTCACTAGCATTAAATATTAAATTTGTTTTGCCTTCAGCTGTTATCGAAACTAAAAGAGGATTACTTAATGACATAATTCCACCTTCAAGAAACAATGCCTTTTCCCCTGTCAAATATGTAGATCTAAGATTATCTAATGATTTTTCAGAAACCCGGAAATTCTTAATTTCGGCACCGGCCGGAGCTTGGCTTTGCACCCAATTCACTCCAAAAGTAAAAAAATAACACCAACAGCACACTATCAATTTTAACTTTAGCAGCATAACCAGAATAATTTTGGAATTACGAAACGAACTTGCAAAGTTTTTCCTATGCAAAATTAAACATTAATCCCTTGATGGCATTTCAACCTCATCAGCATGATAAGAGCTTCGAACCATAGGACCACTCGCGACATGCATAAACCCCATATCACGTGCTTTTGAACCATATTCATCAAATTTCGATGGGGGCACATAATCCACAACAGGTAAATGGCTCCGGCTAGGCTGTAAATATTGCCCTAATGTAAGCATATCACAATTAGCCGATCTAAGATCATATAGAGACTCAAATAATTCGGATTCCGTTTCCCCAAGCCCGAGCATAATACCAGATTTAGTATAAATTTTAGTATTGCTACGCTCTTTAACTTTTTGAAGAACAGACAATGACCTCTCATAATTAGCACGCGAACGAACTCTTGGCGTTAAACGACGAACGGTTTCTAAATTGTGATTAAAAATCTCTGGCTTTGCATTTAGCACCATGTCTAGCGAGTCATCCTTCTCAAGAAAGTCAGGAACTAAAACCTCAATAATAATTTTAGGATTACGAATGCGAACAGCATCAATAGTTTCGCGAAAATGGTTGGCCCCTCCATCCTGTAAATCATCCCGCGCTACCGCAGTAATAACCACGTGTTTTAGCTTCATACGAAATACTGCTTCAGCCACTCTATTAGGCTCATCACCATCAAGAGGTAAAGGTCTGGACGTGCTAACAGCACAAAAGCTACAAGCCCTAGTGCAACGATCCCCTGCAATCATAAAAGTAGCTGTACCCTTACTCCAACACTCCCAGTGGTTTGGACATTTAGCGCTTTCACAAACAGTGTGAAGCCCCAGTTCATCAAGCAAACCACGAGTACGGGTAAATGCACTGCTTTGCGGAAGCTTAAGTCTTAACCATTCCGGGATTCGCTTTCTTTCATTAATTAAAACTGTTTTGGACATACAAACTTAAACTAGTTTATTCCAGAATTGCGTTAATTCCTCAACATCAAAGTCCGCTAAAACCTCATTATCAATATCAATAACAGGAGCTAGGCTTTGGTTACTAATTTTCAACATTTCATCCCACGCTGATCGATCTGATGTTACATCAAGCAGTTGATAACTAATGTTATTACTATCAAGCCACTCTACTACCTCTCTACACCATCCACAGAATGGCTTAACATAAAGTCGAACATTATCAGCCTTATACATCCTTTCAATAATACGCATTCATATTGCTACGAAAAAGCAACTTGTGCAATCTTAGGTTTAATCAAAATCGATTATAATAGTTCTTACAAAAACGCATAATGAAAGAGCAGATCAAAAGGCTTATCAGCATTAAATAATTTATGCTCTTTGAATGCAAAATTTCAGCAAATCGCCCATAGCCTTAAAATTCATTTAATACAGAAACAACGCCCCTTAATTACAACGTAGGACCAAGCATCCAAGGAGCAAATTCCTCGTCGCCCATACCAACTAATTCACTTTTAGTTTTTTCTCCACCTGCAACTGCAACAATTTTATCATAAATTCGATTGCCAACTTGCTCTACAGTTTCAATGCCATCGAGAATAGTCCCAGCATTAATATCCATATCGTCATCCATCCAGTCGTACAATGCAGTATTAGTTGCAACCTTTATGCAGGGCGAAGGTTTGCAACCATAGACACTACCTCGCCCAGTTGTAAACACACCAATATTACATCCGCCACTAACAAGGCCTGTCATGCTTACTGGATCATTTCCTGGAGTATCCATAAAGCATAATCCGTTCGCTTTAATGGGCTCCGCATAATCATAAACTGCAGAAAGAGGCGATTGTCCCGCTTTAGCCACTGCCCCAAGACTCTTTTCAAATATAGTTGTTAACCCTCCATCTTTGTTTCCTGGAGACGGATTATTATCAATAGTCGAACCAAACATCTTAGTATGATCTTCCCACCAACGAATTTGCGAAACCAGTTTTTGGCCAACTTCAACGCTGCACGCACGGCGAGTAAGCAAATGCTCTGCCCCATAAATCTCTGTGGTTTCTCCGAATACGGAACTTGCTCCGCTTTGAATTAGTTTATCCGATGCCACTCCTAAAGCAGGATTGGCTGACACCCCACTATTGGAATCAGATCCCCCACAATTCATTGCTAACGTTAACTTGCTAACCGGCTGATTCGTCCGTTTAAATTTATTAACTTTAGGCAAAAGCTCCTTAACCGAATTGATTGCAGATTCAACAGTCTTACGCACTCCCCCTGTTTGTTGAATTGTTAAAAAAGTTGGAGTATTTTCTCCCTCTTGTAAATCATCCAACTGATAGTCTTTGACCAGGCTAGGAACCTGATTCACTTCACAACCAAGACCAATCAATAAGTAGCCTCCTATATTTGGATGACGAGCCATACCAGCTATGACACGCTGAAGGATCCTATGACCGTGCTTAACATCATAACTGCAACCCCCTTTGTGTGTAAACGCTACGACTCCATCAACATTCGGATAATCTTTTACTATATTATTTAACCGAAAATGATCTGCAACATACCTAGATACAGAAGCAGAACAATTCACACTCGAAATAACTCCTATATAATTGCGAGTACCCACCCTGCCTCCGACTCTAGCGAATCCTTTAAAAGTCTCTTCATTCCCTGTAACTGATTGCACCGGAACGTAATCTTCACAAAAACAGTAATCCCTACCAACCTCCTTTAACTCTACATTATGAGAATGCACCCAATCACCAACTTGAATGTCTGTTTTAGCAAAACCAATAATTTGACCATACTTAACCAATTGTTGGCCACGTTTAACTAATACTAAAGACATCTTGTGTCCTCCAGGAATAGTTTGTCGAAGCACTATAGGAGAACCTTTCACCAACACTTCTAATCCTTTTTTAAAAGTACAACGTGCAGTTGCAACATTGTCAGCAGGATTAAGCACTATAAAATTAGATGCTTTTTCAACCATGGAGATTTGACAAAAAAAAAGCCCGCCTGAGGCGGGCTTAAAAATTTTATTAAAACAAAATCAAGGAGCGTTGTATCTCTTAGGATCGACACCTGGGGCAGCGGTCACTGCAGTTGGAGCCGTAGTTGGAAACGCCGCACTTGAAGCAGAATTAACTGAACCGTCACTATTCAAAGCTGCAATAGGAGAAGCAGCAGTTGTAATTGTGCCTCCAGTAGCAGCTCCACTAGAAAGAACTGACTGATTAACCTTATTTATCAAAGTCGGAACAGCTGCAACTACTGAATTATAAACTGCCTGATGCTTAGATTTGTTGGTTACCTTAACAATGGCCACAGCTATCTCGCCTGCTTTTGCAGGAGCTGACTTGGCTGCTGCTCGAGCAATTCCTTTTAAATACTGCGGCGCCAACTTAGCGGCTTCCGCGGCTAAACCTGGAGCAGCTTCTGGAACCAAACTACAAATAAAACTTACAACAGCAACAGAAGCGGCTGGCTTCTTAGCAATTGCAGCCTTCAAGACGGCCATCGCAACTTCGGCTTGATCTGCCTTGTTTGCTTTAAGAACCAACTTATTTGCAATGAACGGAACCTCAGCTCCTGGTGCATTTGAGAACGCATCATTAATTGCTTTGTTATCCACAGAAGCAGATGCTGTAGCAAAGGTAACTGCAAAAGCTGCAGCGACAACTAACCGTGTACTTGTTTTCATATTATTTATAAAAAATTCTTTCACTCCGAACAGGGACGGGAGTTTCTTTGTAGACCGGCATACTGTCAACCAGAAAAAGTGATCTATTTTTATTTTTTTAGTTTATATTTAAGCATTTACTGTTTGAATGCTAAAAATTTGGGATTAGAATTATCTAATAAATAACGAAAAATAATGAAAAACTGCTCTTTTTCAAGATATTTACTGAAAATTATTGTCATTTCAGTGCTCTTTACGAAAACACAAGTAATTCTGGCTCAATCACTTCCAATTGTTAAAAATGTTGATGTACAGCCATTCAAAGCCCAAATCAAAAGACTAATTGAGGCTAAAGTTTTGCTTGGTGAACCATTCACAGCGGCAACGAAACTTAAAATTGACCAAGCATTTGCACAAAACGATGAAGATAATGCTATTTCACAAGCGCAAAAAATTCTTGATAGCCAGTGCCTTATTGACATTCAAATTAACCCGGAATCCCGGGTAAAGGTAAATGAAGGCACTGCAAATCCAGTGCTAGTTGAAAAAGGGTGGCGCAATTTTTTAGTTAAAGTTCGGAACGAAGCCGGAGTAACTGCACCACTTAGGCTAAGTAGTATTAACGCTCTCCCTCTAGCTGGCTCGTCAAAAAATGAAGTCAAAAATCGATGGCTTGATTTGGATGTTTTTAATTCTCAACCGCTCACCAGGGCACTCAGCGGCTTGGCCCTAGAATACCGCATAATCCAGCTTTACAGTAGAGATAAAGGTAAAAGAGATGCAAAATTAAGTTTCGATGTAGGCCAAGGAACCCAAGATCTTGGATTTCGAAACGAAGTTAGCTTACTATTTGATTGCCTTCCTGCACATACAATTAAACTTAATGTTTTAGACGAGAACAATAAACCGACGACTGCAGGCTTTGAAATTCGTGATCATCTTGGACGTGTTTATCCATCGCAAGCCAAACGACTCGCTCCTGATTTTCATTTTCATCCGCAAATATACCGCGCCCATTCTGAAACAGTAAAACTTCCAAAAGGAACATATCAAATTAAATTTTATCGTGGCCCTGAATCAATTACTCAAATCAGAAATATTAATGTTAATGCAAATAGCAAAACAGAATCTTTTAAAGTTCAACGTTGGATAGACCCTTCACTAATGGGCTGGTGGTCTGGTGACCATCATATTCATGCTGCCGGCTGCGCACATTATTCAAACCCTACTGAAGGCGTGCATGCTCCAGACATGATGAGGCATTGTATTGGTGAAGATTTGAAAGTAGGAGCCAATCTTACTTGGGGGCCGTGCTTCGATTACCAAAAACAATTTTTCACAGGCGAAGACGATCGCGTCTCACAATTTCCTTATCTATTAAGGTATGACGTAGAAGTTTCTGGATTCGGATCCCACCAGTCGGGTCACCTTTGTCTACTTCGACTTCGCCAACAAATGTTTCCCGGTGGCGACTCAAAACACCATTGGCCCAAACTCTGCTTGAATACACTTCGATGGGCTAAACGGCAAGGCGCACTCGTTGGCCCAGCTCACACTGGCTGGGGCCTAAATCAAACTAGTTCTAATTTACCAACATACGAAGTGCCCCCTTTTAACAGTATTGGTGCCAATGAGTTCATTGCAGATGTAACCCATAATATTCCCGGGCCAAATGGTAAACTTGTACCTGCAGTAGATTTCTTATCCATGTGCGACACTCCATATGTATGGGAATTAAATATTTGGTATCACATACTCAACTGTGGATTCCGCACAAGAATCAGTGGCGAAACAGACTTTCCCTGTATTTATGGTGAACGGGTTGGGCTTGGTCGATCATACGTTAAACTCGACAATAAACTTAACTACAATGATTGGTGCGAAGGAATTCGATCAGGAAGAAATTATGTCGGAGACGGAAGAAGCCATATTATTGATTTTCACGTTAATGACGTCGAAATGGGAACAAAAGGCAGCGAACTTCGGTTAAGCAAATCTGGAACAGTTCTCGTTAAAGCTAAAGTAGCAGCCTTACTGCCAACCCAACCTATTCCAGATATAGCTAAACGAACCTACACAGAAAAGCCTTATTGGCATATAGAACGAGCAAGAATTGAAAAGACTCAAAAAGTACCTGTTGAAGTAATTGTAAATGGTTACCCAATTGCACAGGAGGAGATTATTGCCAACGGAGAATTACAAGATTTAGCATTTGAAGTGCCAATCCATTATAGTAGCTGGATAGCTCTTAGAATTTTACCATCCTCACATACTAATCCTATTTTTGTGATTGTTGATGAAAAGCCTATTCGAGCCTCTAGACGCAGTGCACAGTGGTGCTTGTCAGGGGTGAAAAAATGCAGGAAAGAAAAACTACGTTTCATGGGAGAAAATGAAATCGGTGATTTCAATAAGACCTATGACCATGCAGAAATGGTTTACAAGAAAATCATTAAGGAAAGTGTAGCGGACTAACCCAGAAAAAGATTAGTAGGAGGGCCACTGACATTCGGCTTGCAGCGAAACACCCCCCCTGCAAGGGGCTGTTCCAACTTACCGGATTGATCAAGATCACGACTAGCGGTGGTTATGTATAGCTCATCCCAATTTTGTCCACCAAAGCAACAGGATGTAACTCGTTCTACCGGGATTTCAATCTTACTTAATAACTCTCCACTAGGATCAAATCGCCCCACACCCCACCCCTGCCATAAGGCAACCCAAAGCATCCCTTCGTTATCAATACACATGCCATCTGGGTATCCCATGCCTTCTGGCAACTCGAACGCTAATCTTCGATTCGACACTGTTCCCGAATCCATATCACAGTCAAAAACCGCTATTTGTCGAGTAGGTGAGTCAATATAGTAAAAAGACTTTTGATCTGCTGTCCAAGCCATACCATTTGAGATGCTTACATCACCAAATAATTTGTCGATAGACAAGTTGCGATTAAGTCGATAAAGGCTCCCAACATTAGGCGCTTCATCTAGCCCCATCGTTCCTGCCCAAAGCCGTCCTTCGGGATCTACCTTTCCATCGTTAAAACGATTGTTAACACATTCTTTTTCAGGATCAATAATGGGCGAAATATTGCCACTTTGTAAATCCAACCGAACTAATCCTATCGTCATCCCCAAAATCAAATCACCATTTAATGCTGGCACTGCTAGCCCTACTTTCTCACCTACCTTCCATGATTTATTATGACCTAAGGAAGGATTAAAACAGGATACCTCTCCGCTCTCGATATCAACCCAAACTAAGTCATTAGTTTCAGCACGCCAAACAGGACCCTCACCAAGAATCGCCTTAGCATCCAATACACATTCCGCTGTCAGTGTTTGCACCTAAGTAGCTTGGTCAAATGAATCGACTGCTGACAAGTTTGGAATGTGTTCTTTTGACTTAATTAATGACTCATCATTGAAACGTTAAGATCTCCACTTATAGCCTCCTTACCAGTAGAATTTTGGAATGGAGCAAGATCAAACTCCGGAATAACAGCCATCAAATGATCGAAAATATCCGCTTGAATAGCCTCATATTCTGCCCAAATAGTAGTATTAGTAAAAATATAGATTTCTATCGGCAAACCATTGTCACCGGGCTCAAGTTGCCGAATTAAAAACGTCCGATCTTGACGGATTTTCGGATGATTTTTTAAATATGCAAAAATATAAGCACGAAAAGTACCGATATTCGTCAGTCGCCGACCATTTACAAGTTCCGATAAATCAGTCTTATTTGTTTGGTTATGCGTGTTTAATTCATTCAGTTTTGATTGCAAATAATCCTTTAACAAACCGAAACGTTTAAACTTTTCCAATAAGCTATCATCAACAAATCGAATTGACCTCATATCAATCCGAATCGAGCGCTTTATTCTCCTGCCCCCAGAATCCTTCATTCCTCGCCAATTACGACAAGAGTCAGTGATAAGTTTCGATGCCGGGATACTAACTACTGTCTTATCAAAATTCTGAACCTTGACTGTCGTCAAAGAAACATCAATGACATCCCCATCGATTCCGTGACTTTTCATTTCGATCCAGTCTCCCTTTCGAACGGTATCATTTGTAGCAATTTGAATTCCCGCAACTAACCCCATAATGGCATCCTTAAAAACAAATAAAAAGCCCATGAACATTGCCCCTAAACCAGCCATCAATGTGCCAATCTCTCTCCCCATAATAATGGAAATCACAAACACTCCCCCTATAAAACAGGCAACTAGCATTACTGCCTGCGTAAAGCCTTTAATAGGTATTCTTTTCGAAATATCATACCTTTGATAAATATCTAAAACACTTGCCAGCAAAGCCTGCAAAGTAAACAGCAACGCTAAAACTAGATAAATTTTTGAAGCCCCTTGAACAAAGACAACGAGACTCTCTAGCTTATCGAATACAACAGGTGTAAGAACATGCACTACCAATGCTGGCACTATGTTTGTTAGACGAGAGAATACTTTGTTTTCAATCAGAATATTACCCCAGTCGTTATCAGTTTTAACCAACACAAAGCGCAAAACTCGAAGCAAAACTCGCCTCGCCAGCAAATAAGACAGCCAGCAAATAACAAGTAGCACCACAGCCCCAACTAAATTAACAAGGATTCCGGACCAAAAATCTCCAACCCCCAAATCGATAAAATGCTTTTTAAGCGATAACAAGATGTCCCGAATAGAATCAAATTTTTGTTTAATATCTGTGGAAGCAGCATTCATTATATTAGTAATGTTTTTAGTTTCATTGCCTAGCACGGTTAGAACCCAAATTATTTAGTGGATTAAGCTAGTCAATTAAAGTGCTTTTGGCCAAGCACAAAAAAAGCGAGAACCAAAAACGGCTCTCGCTATCAAATCAATATTTAACGTTCTAAAAACTCTCTCCAACCTGAAAGCGGATGAATTTATCTATAGTAATCTCGTCTCCCAGCGATTGGGCTACACTCGCAACATAATCCTTAATGCTCACGTCTGGGTTTTTCACAAAACCCTGCTCAATTAGACAGTTAGTTGCATAAAATTTATTTATCTTACCATTAACTATGTTCTCAACTGCTTGTGGAGGTTTACCTTCGGCCTGCTCTTCCGCAATCGCCCTTTCCTTTTCAACTAGCCCAGGATCTACTTCTTCACGGCTTACTGAAACAGGTGCAGAAGCAGCGATATGCAGAGTGATATCCTTTACCAAGGACTTAAATTCGTCGTTATCTAATGTTTCATTCTTACCGGTTCCAACCTGCAATAAAACCCCAACTTTGCCCCCTGTATGAATATAAGCAGCTATTAAACCAACGCCTGCAACCTCCAGTTTAGAGTCACGAGAGAACTGGATATTCTCACCTATTTTTGCGACTTGTGCTGTACGCAATTCCTCAAAGTCTGTTTCAGGCTCATTTAGCTTAAGCTGCGCAACTTCACCAGCAAACCCCACAAATGTTTCATTCTTTGCCACAAAGTCTGTTTCACAATTAATCTCAATTAAAATGCCTGCCTTTGAATCAGGCTGGATGTAGTGAGAAATAATACCTTCATTAGCTTCGCGATCTGCCTTTTTTGCCGCTTTGATGGTGCCCTGTGCTCGAAGAACATCAACCGCCTTTTCAATGTCACCGCCGGTCTCAGTTAGGGCCTTCTTACAATCCATAAGCCCCGCACTAGTCATTTTGCGGAGTTCCGCAACCATTTTTGCTGTTACTTCTGCCATAATATTTTCATTAAAAATCAATTCATTTCAGAATTGATAGAATCTTTATAATACTTTTTGAATAAAACTTAGGATTCAGTTTCTGACTCAACTTTAGCCTCGGTAGGCACCTCTGTTTGAACCTCGTTTTTTGCTGCAGCTGGCGCTTTATCTTCAGAAGGCTGATCCTTCTTATCGACTTCAGCCTTCAATTTTTCTGAAGTTGCATCGTAGGCCGCACGCGCCTCAATAATCGGTTGAGCTATTGCATCTAACACCACCTTGATAGAGCGTATAGCATCATCATTACCAGCAATCGGATAATCCACCAATGTTGGATCTGTATTTGTATCAACTATAGCTACTACCGGAACCCTCAATCTACGAGCCTCGGCCAGAGCATTGTGTTCACGTTTTATATCTACTATGAACATAGCATCCGGTTTTGTATTTAGATCACGTATTCCATTTAATCGTATATTCAATCGATTCAATTCTCTACGAAGCATGGACTGTTCTTGTTTCACATATTCAGCCATACGCCCATCCGATTCCATCGTCTCAAGCTCAACCATCCTTTTTATCGATTTTCGAATGGTATTCAAATTGGTCATCATCCCACCCAACCAACGTTCACAAACATAAGGTTGGCCAGTACTCTCCGCGGTTTCTTTTATTGAAACTTGGGCCTGTTTTTTTGTCCCTACAAAAAGAACTTTCCCCCCCTTACCAACAACTCCTTTAAGAAAGTCAGCAGCAGATTGAATCTGCGTTACGGTTTGAACAAGATCAATGATATGAATACCATTTCGCGCTTCGAAGATAAACTCCTTCATCTTCGGATTCCACTTACGCTTTTGGTGCCCGAAATGCACACCCGCGTCCAATAATTCCTTTACGTTACTCATTATTTATTTTCCATTTGTTAGCAACTGCCTATTACATGCAGCCGTCCCGCGGAAAAACAGGATTTGATTTATTGTTGTTATTGCCTCCTAAAAGCAACTATACTCAAGGTAAAATTTTAAAGGCGTTAATCTATAATGACAGAAAGTAACAAAACACCTTATCCGTCAAAAAGGGCGCGAACTTTAGCAAAACCATTCACAGTCGCAACCCTCAAATTCGTCTGAATACGAAAAAAGTAAGCCTAACTCGATAATTATAATAAACTATTGCTGGCCAATCCCTTAATAGGGCATTAAAAATCACTGCCTTAGGAGGTTAAATCCAGCTTCATATGCTGCTCAACTTGGTTAAGCAAAAACATACAGTAGTCATTTTTTTTCGATCAATAGTGATTTCAGTATTTCTGTGCCTCAGTCAAGTATCAAGTAATGCAAAAACGCACATCATAGCGAAAGGAGAAACCATTGGAATCATTGCTAAAAAATATAAGCTTACGATATCTGAACTTGCTGGATATAACGGAATCAGAAATCCAAATCGAGTTAAGGTCGGTCAAAGAATCAATATACCAGAAAACTCAATCAGCATTAACTATACAGTCAAACTTGGAGATACACTTAGCAGCATAGCAAAAAAGCATCAAACCACTCCCGATAACATTGCTAAAACAAACAAGATTTCTAACCCACGAAAGCTTAAACCAGGACAAAAACTTAAGATCATTAAGGGAAGCTCACCGAAAAGCACTAAACCAAAAGTATCCAATATCTCCGAAGATTCTCTCTCTAAAATTAACAGGCCTCGAGTTCGAAGAGGGCGTTGGAAACATATTGTTGTCCACCACAGCGGAGACAACACAAATAGTCTCCAAGGAATGGAGCATTATCATCGACGAGTACGCCGTATGGAAAACGGCCTAGCCTATCATTTTGTAATCGGTAATGGAGTAAATACTGTCGATGGGAAAATTTACACAGGGAGCCGTTGGAGTCGGCAAATTCGCGGCGGTCACGTTGCAAGCACAGCTTTAAACGATATAGCAATTGGCATTTGTCTTGTTGGCAATTTCGACAAAAGGACTCCAACAGCAAAACAACGATCAAGCCTGAAAGCCTTAGTGTACAGACTACGTCAACGCACAGGCATACCCCTTAGAGAAGTTCGAACACATCGTAATATAAACCCAAAACCAACAGCTTGCCCCGGCAGGCTACTCAATCTTAAAGGGATACTAAATTAGCAACTAAATTCAGCTACTAATTAAACACTATTGGATTCAAGCCACTCAATCGCCTTACTAACGGTCTCATCTGGGTTACACAAGATCATCTCCCCCGTCTTAGGCTTCAATTCAACATTACCCTTTGCCAAAGAACGTTCACCAATGCCTATCCGTAAAGGGAATCCAATCAACTCTGAATCTTTAAACTTTATCCCCGGCCGAGTTGGACGATCATCAAGAATCACATCAACCCCTTCTACTTTTAATTCATCGTAAATCTTTAAAGCAAGCTTCATCACCTCGGACCCTTCTTCAACATCCAAAGCTGTAATGCAAATCTGGTACGGAGCAACTGAAGTTGGCCAATTAATTCCATTATCATCAAAACATTGCTCAATTACCGCCTGAAGTGTTCGTGTTACACCAATACCATAACAACCCATAATACACGGCACACTCTTGCCGCTTTCATCAAGAACAGTTGCACCAAGCGCCTCACTATATTTTGTCCCTAATTTAAAAACGTGCCCTACCTCAATAGCGCGTCGAATTTTCAATGGAACTCCACTTTCAACACATAGTTCACCTGCTTTAACTTTTCGCAAATCGCACCAATTATTAATATTAATATCCCTTTCAATATCAACATTTCGAAAGTGAAACCCATCTTGGTTAGCACCTGTCACCATCCCTGAAGCCCCCTTCAACACATTGTCCGCAACAACAAGGACATCTTCCACCCCAACAGCACCAAGGCTTCCTGGATGCGCTTGAAGCTTTTCATGAATTTCACTATCAGTTGCCAAACGAAATGCACTTCTCAGGAATGCTCCTAATTTAGCCTCTTCAAGTTGATCGTCGCCACGTAGCAGCAATATAACAAATTTACCATCTGCAATATAGACAAGTGTTTTTATTTGCAACTCGGCTGCAACATCAAATCGAGCACTCAAATCCTCAATTGTTTTAACATTAGGTGTTTCAAATTTTTCCATATCACAGCAACTCTTCTGTGACGTTTTTTCCAGTGGACCTTGACTAGTAGCTTTTTCGATGTTTGCAGCATAATCGCCACTATCAGAGTAAACTACTTCGTTTTCTCCAGTATCTGCTGGAACCATGAATTCGTGCGAATGGGCGCCACCCATAACACCCGTATCAGCCTGAACAGGAAATGCCTTTAGACCACAACGCTTAAATATTCGTCCATAAGCATCGTACATTCGTTTGTAACTGGCATTTGATGATTCGTCCTCAATATCAAAGCTATAAGCATCCTTCATGATAAACTCCTTAGCCCTCATTAACCCAAACCTAGGACGAATTTCATCTCGGAACTTAGTTTGGATTTGATAAAAGTTCACTGGAAGCTGGCGATAAGAATTCAACTCATTAGAAACAAGCGAAGTAATAACCTCCTCATGAGTTGGCCCTAATACCCAGTTCTTTTTCGATCTATCTTTTACATGAAACAACACATCCTGAGCACTTTCCAGCCTACCACTTTTTGCCCATATATCTGGGGGCTGTAGCGCGGGCATTAAGACCTCCAATGCACCAGCACGATCCATCTCTTCTCGCACTATTCGCTCAACTTTCTTCAATGCTCTCAGCCCAGCAGGCAAAAATGTATATAAACCGCCGGTTAATTTACGAACCAATCCGGCACGCAATAATAATTTATGCGATATTATTTCCGCCTCTGCAGGCGACTCCTTCATCGTCGGAATAAAAGTCTGAGACCAGCGCATTAATCTAAAAAAAGTTCACCGAAAAATTGGTGTTTCAAATGTGACTAAAAAATAAAGAGAAGATGAAGTGAAAGAAAACTAATTACTTAACAGAATTAACTAATGGAGCCAGACCTTGAATCCTAACTTCCAGTGTATCATTAGATTCGATAGGCCCAATCCCAGAAGGTGTTCCAGTAAGAATAACATCACCAGGAAGAAGAGTCATATTGGTGGATATAAAGCTAACCAAATCAGAACAAGTAAAAATCATTTGAGCTGTGGAAGAGTTCTGACACAACTGTCCATTTTTAAACAACTGAATAGTCAAACAATCCGGATCAATCTTGGTTTCGATATATGGCCCCAGAGGAGTGAATGTATCAAATGATTTGGCTCGAGACCATTGGCTCTCAGAATTTTGTATTGTTCGATCACTAATGTCCTGAGCTGTTGTATAACCTAAAATGTAACGACTAGCAGCCTTTGGTGTAACATTCCTAATTCTACGGCCTATAATAACAGCTAATTCTGCCTCAAAATCAACGCGGTGATCATCGAACGGAATATCAATCTTACCGCCATCTGGCAATATAGATTCAGGTGATTTCAACCAAAACAATGGTGTCTTAGGCACTTCTAATCCTGACTCCGCAGCATGATCAGCATAATTCAACCCAACACAAATGATTTTTGAAGGTTGAACTGGCACCAAAGTGCGAAACCCCTTTTTAGGAATGGGTTTCTTTTGATACGAAGGCGCACCAAACACATCACCTTTAAGCTTATATAAGGCTCCATCTTCTACCTTAGCGTAGAAAATATCATCCCCTTTCTGGAAACGACCGATTGCTGCCATCTTAAAGGATGTCTATCAAATCAATTCTCAATTAACAAGGAAAAAATTAAGGATAACCTTATTTCTCTGGTTGCATCGTGAGTGGATTACGCATAGGCAATTCACTCACTCCACCTGACGTAAGTTTCTTTAAATCAATAGGATGATCCGGATGTCCATCGAAAATTGACTGTTTTTGACCAACAATCAATACGATCATTTTATCAAAATTCAAATGTTTTTTAGCTACACGCTGCACTGCCGCAATATCAACAGCCTCAATTCGGTCTCGATATTTATCCCAGTAATCTGGTTGCTTTGAAAATCTACCGATCATCTCGTCACTAGCAAATTGAGAGACAACTTGAGCCGAGGACGAAAAATTATTAGGAAACGTATCAATGAATGATTTCTTCGCTGTAAGGATCTCTTCTGCTTCTACTGGTTCTTCGATAATCTTTTTAATCTCTTCGATTACAATTGAAGTCGCAAAAACAACAGTACGTGATTTCGACTGAAAACCAGCACGAAAAACAATTGGATAGAATGCCCCCCCCGGGAAAGACGAACGCGCAGAATATGCCAACCCTTCATCAGATCGAACTCGATTGGTAATTCTTGAAGTAAACCCACCACCCCCAAGAATATCATTCATAATCTGAATCGCATAATAATCAGGATCATCCCACCGAATACCTGGCATGATAATTGAAACACGTCCTTGGTTAACATCCTTATCCACAATATAGACCCCAGGCCTTCCATACTTTTGTTGCTGCGGAACTTCGGGAGCTAACTGACTCTCATGCGGCCAAGAATCAAACACACGATTCAAACGCTTTAACATTTGGTCTCGATCAAAATCCCCACTTACAGATACAATAAAATTTTTCGGGTTAACCCATTTGTGGTGGAACTCTAACAAATCTTCACGTCGAATATTCTGTATTGATGCAGATGTAGTATGACGATTAAACCAAAAATCATCTCCATAAGCCAAAAAATTACGCTCACGCGACTCAATACTTGATGAGTCATCATTTCGCTTCTTTAATTGCTGAATTATCTGAGCCTTTCGCAAATCTAGTTTATCCTGTTGAAAACTAGGAGCTGCGAGAACAGCTCTCAAAATTTCAAATCCTCGGTCGACATCTTTTGATAATAAATTCAAACTAACACTACCATTAAGACCACTAAAGCTACTATTAAGGCGAGCAGCAAAAAATTCCAATTCTTCATCTAATTCATCCGCTTGCTTAGAGGGAATACCCCCTCTTGCCATCAGATATCCAGTCAAAGACGCCAAACCCTCTTTCCCATCAGGATCAAGATAACTACCTCCACGTATGTTAACAGATAAATCAATTAAGGGCCTTTCACGATCTGGATAAATGTAAACAACTGCTCCTGAGGGCAGCTCTACCCTGTAATCAACTGGACTTGGAGGATCATAAACTAATGGAGAAAACTTAAGCTTTTCAGGCCTGTCTGGAATCTCCTGAGCCTCAATCAGGCAATTCAAAAGCAATACGGCCAGTATTAAAAAAGATGCTTGTTTTATTTTAGGATACTGAAACATCGTTTACCTATTATTTACTCAATTCTGCTAGTCGTTCAGCAATTTTAACCATAATAATTTTCATCAAACCTTTTTGTTTATCACCTGCCTGGCCGATTTGCTCTTCCATAGTTTCCAGCTGCTGCTGAAGGCTTTCCTTGTTTTTTTCTGACTTTATCTGACCACTAATACGACGGACAACAGCTTGCTGGTCAGCACTTAATCCAGCTAACGCTGGATCATCAGGCAACTTAACCCCAGCCTTGCGAGAATATGTTGCAACCGTGCGGTTTTCCTTTATTAAATATTTTCTAGCAACACGTTGGATATCTTTTGCTGTAACCTCAAGTATTCTTGGGATCTCTGTATTAACAGCTTTCCAACCTACAACTCCTTCATACTGAATCAATTGTAACAACATATGAAAGTTGGACGAAGTGCGGCGAACAGCCATTGCAGCAAAGTTATTTTTAACTTTTTGCAACTCACGACCAGAGACGAGCTCATTTTTTAAACGTTTAATTTCAAGATAAATTGCATTTTCAACATCATATGGAGTTTTAGGCTCTTTTGCCTCACCCCCTACATTAAATATTCCTGCATACTTTCTCGACATTTGCTGTGCAAATGCTGATGTAGCTAACTTTTTATCCAAGACTAAAGACTTATGTAATCGACCAGAGCGACCAGAGAGAACAGCTGCTAAGACCTTCAAAGCTTGCGAGTCAGGATGACCTGACGCAGGCGAATGCCAAAGAATATCAACCTGCGGATTAGCCTCAGCTTCAGCGTTCATTCTTTTCTCAACTTTTTGAGTTACCTCTGCCGTAACAATTTCAGGGATCTGTTTTTTACCTCGCGGAATTCTCCCAAAATATCTTTCACAGAGCTTCTCTGCTACATCAACTTTGAAATCTCCAACCAATACCAAAGTAATATTTTGTGGAGCATAATAAATTGAATAAAACTCATCCGCCTGAGCCTTCGATATCGACGGTATATCTGACGGCCAACCAATTACCGGCCAACCATAAGGGTGAGACTCCCAAAAGAGAGCCTCAAGAGACTCTTGAAACTTACCTAATGGAGTTGATTCAGTTCGCATGCGACGCTCTTCGAACACCACATCACGCTCTGCATAAAATTCTCGAAAAACAGGACGAAGGAGGCGTTCAGATTCCATCCAGGTCCACATTTCCAACTTGTTTGCCGGCACTGTAATAAAATATCCAGTCATATCATTCGAAGTAAAAGCATTCATCCCAGAAGCTCCAGCCGTGGTGTAAATCCGATCGAATTCATTTTTTACTAAAACCTCTCTTTGCTCTTTAATCAGATTATTAAACTCTGCCTCAAGCTCTCGATATCTAGGTGTTTTATTTTCCGGTTTTTGTAGGTCTCCAATCTCTCCTCGACGAAAAGCCAAACGCATTTTTGCCTCCTCCACACGCATAGCATCACGAACTATTTCCTGTTCTCTAATAATCTCTGCATCTCTTTTTGCATCTTTAGTTCCAATGGCAGGAGTCCCCTTAAACATCATATGCTCAAAAAGATGAGCGATACCTGTAATACCTGGCCGTTCGTTTACACTGCCAACACGAACCACCCAACCTCCAGCAATCGTTGGAGAATGATGGCGTTCTAACATAAGAAGCTTCATTCCATTGGAAAGTGTACGTTCCTTAACATCAACTTGTTGCCCTTCGACAAGCTCAACACCCATTAGAATAAATGCGAAAAAAAGACCTCTAAGCGCCAGACAATAGAAAAAGTTATTCATAATAAAAATTTATTCTTATCATTTAAAAACTAAAAAATTATAGCCCCTATCAAGTTATGACTTAGACTAAAACACCTTTAGACCAAGAATAAGTAAAAGAAAACCAAACAATAACCAAAAAACACCTTTCACATAAATCCGCAAACGGACGGACACACCCCAATTAATTATGTCACGCATTCGCCACGGTGAAATCACCATCCACATAGCCACAACAACAATAGCATAACCCAAGATAGCGAAAACCAAACGCCACTCTGTAGCGTCTCCACTTGGCATCGAAAACATATAGACACGCTGAGTATCTAAAATCAATTTAGCTACGAGCAACATAAACACAGCGACACCTCGTACAGCTAAAAAATCCCTCAAGTAAAAACATGACCCGATTCCCACAACCCCGAATCCTATATAAAACCAATGTTTAATATCTTTGTAATCAGCCATGTTTTCAGTTTTTATATTCCATAAAAACCAAAACGTCGCCGCCAGCATAAAAATATACCCGGGGGCATTAGCGCGAGGAAACAACTTGAGTGATTGAGCAAAATCATCAGGCCTAATAATGGCATAAGAAGATATAGCCATAAAAAACAACCCAAGAAAAACAGACAGATGAGCAATGTTTATCTGATTATTTTGACTGAAAGCTATGTAAAGGAAAAATCCGACAAAGACCAGCATGAGAGCAAACAGCGGCATCGCCTTGGGAGATTCTTTTTTGCTTTGATTCATCTTATTTTAAGATTACCGGATCACCATATAGTGTAAATAATCCAGATCGAATTATGTTTAAATCTACTAACTGACCTCGAAACCGATCGCCACCATCAAACACTACGATTCGATTGCACCTTGTACGACCTTCCATTCTCTCCTTATTCCGCCGGCTTGGTCCTTCCACCAAAACCTGCATTGTCTTTCCGGTATATTTTTCATATCTCAATGCCGCAATCCTGTTCACCTCAGAAAATAATTTTGCGTGACGCTCTTCGATCAACTCTGTCGACAACTGTTTTTCCAGTTCCGCAGCCGGAGTATTACGGCGTGTAGAGTACTTAAAAACGAATGCGTTATCGAATTGAACTTCTCGATACAATGACAAAGTTTCCTCGAATTCTTCTTCAGTCTCACCAGGAAATCCCACTATAATATCTGTAGTGATACCAATATTAGGCCGTTCCTCTCGCAATTTATGAATAATATCCAAAAAACGCTCTCGAGTATAGCCTCGATGCATTCGCTTGAGCATTGAATTACTTCCGCTCTGAACCGGAATATGAGCACTCTCACAAAGTTTTGGCAAACGACCGTAAGCCTTAACTAAATCGTCGCCATAACCTTTCGGGTGCGGGGATGTAAACCTAATACGGTCAAGCCCATCGATTTGGTGAACGGCTTCAATTAATTGAACAAAAGCCGATTTGCCATCCTTCACACCAATCTCACGCCTACCGTAACTAGTCACAATTTGGCCCAACAGAGTAACCTCACGAACACCGTGAGCTACCAGACTCTTACATTCGTCAACAATATCCTCAATCGAACGACTACGTTCTCGGCCTCGGGTATACGGAACTATGCAAAAGGTACAAAACTGATTGCAACCTTGCATAATACTAACAAATGAAGTGACCGACTTGGTACCACTCGCTCCATCTAATAGATGTTCGCGAAGAGCCGATTCGCTATCTTTTTCCTCCTCTACGTCAACAACATTATTGGTCTTTCCCGAAAGAATTGCACCAACATGATCAACAGTCCTGTGAAATTTCTGGGTGCCGACAACCAAATCTACGTCAGGCAATTTATCGATCAGTTCCTTGCCTCGGCTTTGAGCCATACACCCCATAAAACCAAGAACAGCATTCTTATTTCGCTTTCTTAATTGAGAAGCAACATGACTCATTTTTCCAATAGCCTTCTGCTCAGCTGCATCTCGCACACTACAGGTATTCAACAAAACAACATCAGCCTTGAGGGGATCCGATGCCATAATATACCCTTTGGCTACTAATTGAGCTGCAACCGCATCCGAGTCGCGCTCATTCATCTGGCACCCATATGTTTTGATAAATACGCTTGGCATTATCCCAAAAAGGCCAAACATCCTATGCACCCAAACACGTTAATTCAATACTTGAGCAATGACCTTACTGGCACATCGCCTAACTTCGAACGACCATCAAGAAAATCTAATTCAATAAAAAATACTGACTCTACCAATTCTCCTCCCGTTCTACTTAAAAGTTTTACAGCAGCAGCAGCAGTGCCCCCTGTAGCCAAAAGATCATCTACCAACAGAACTCGCTGCCCGGAAGAAACTGCATCCTTATGAATAGCTATAGTGTTGCTTCCGTATTCTAAATCGTAACTTTCTTCGTACGTATCCCACGGTAACTTGCCTTTTTTGCGTATAGGAACAAATCCTACGGATAATTCCCGAGCCATTGCAGCTCCAAAAATGAATCCTCGAGCATCAATTCCTGCAACTACATCCACCGTATCAGCCGAGTGTTTTCCAATCAGATGAGTAATACAACCATCAAGCAATCGAGCATCACTTAGCACAGGAGTAATATCCTTGAACTGAATTCCTTCCTTAGGGAAATCAGGCACATTACGGATAGAATCCGCCAACTCATCTAACATTACATCGCCTATAGCCATACCGCAGCGTCCTCAATCCATAGAGTACCGTCGAGTCTATTAATATGTTCTGACTTACCAGTCTGCCCCTAACAGTATCTCTCAACTAATCTCTCACAATAATAAAAAACAATCCACTTGTCAGAACTTCCAAGATCATGGAAACTTGGACATGGCGGCAGAGCAGAACGCAAAATCCCTTGATTCAGCCTTTTACCAAACGGCGAATACATTTTTTTCTAATCAAGCAGGGACAGCATTAACCTATGATGACCTTACTCTAGCCACTCTTTATTCCGAAGTTTTACCGAGTAATGCAGCACTAGACACAGAATTAGCAGGCGGAATAAGTCTACACATACCTCTAATATCCGCGGATATGGATACCGTTACGGAATCACAAATGGCAATCAGTATGGCCCTAAACGGAGGACTTGGTCTAATTCACTACAATATGCCAGAAAAACAGCAACTCAAGGAAGTTAGTAGAGTTAAAAACCACATTCACGGGCTAATTCAAGAACCAATTACAGTTTCCCCCAATCAGACTGTCGGCGAAGTGCTTGAACGAATCGATACCAAAAGATACTCGTTCAGCACCTTTCCAGTCGTAGATGAGAACCATAAACTAGCAGGCCTGCTATCTGGAAACATTATAAAGGCTAGATACAATTCGAAACCAGTCTCTGAGGCCTTGGTCCCTCGAAATCAAGTGCAAACGATTAAAGAGAGCGACCTCGGCTCAGACCCTATCGCAATCGCCGATCATTTTTTTACAGAGAACCCAGGCATCAATAAACTTTTAGTTGTAGATGATGAAGACCGCCTACGCGGGCTCTTTACTTTAAGTGATATCGAACGAATCACTTCTGAAAAACAGGCGCTTTTTCGTCCAGCTAGGGACAACCAGTTCAGACTTATCTGTGGAGCAGCAGTATCAACCCCCAGAAAACCCGATGGAACATTAGATAGAAATCAAATTGAAGCCCACGTGGGGAATCTAATAAACCGAGGCATCGATGTGGTTGCCAT
This sequence comes from Verrucomicrobiales bacterium, assembly GCA_002684915.1. GTDB lineage: Bacteria > Verrucomicrobiota > Verrucomicrobiia > Limisphaerales > UBA1096 > UBA1096. The sequence continues at coordinate 14,335 of NYWG01000029.1, read as the reverse complement.
ATCTACTGCTCACGGCCATACAAGAAGCGTCGGTGAAGCGGTTAGCCTAATCCGTCAATCATATCCAGATATACCTATCATTGCGGGAAATGTAACAACGGCAGAGGGAGTCGAATTCTTAGCAGATCATGGAGCCAACATCATTAAAATCGGCCAAGGCCCAGGATCAATCTGCACTACAAGATTAGTAGCCGGAGTCGGGATCCCTCAAATGACTGCACTTTACGTTGCAAGCCAAGCTGCCAAAAACAAAGGAGTAAGCATTCTTGCAGATGGAGGCATCACAAAATCAGGTGATATCGTCAAAGCGTTGACATTAGCCAACGGAGTAGTGTGCGGAGGATTACTAGCAGGATGCCCAGAAGCTCCAGGAAAAGTAATGGAAATTAGCGGTAAATTATACAAACAGTATAGAGGCATGGGCAGCCTAGAGGCAATGAAATCAGGGTCAGCAGCTCGATATGGCCACACTAAAGAAGATAGTAATCGAAAGGTAGCCGCAGAAGGAATCGAGGCACTTAAGGAAGTCTCAGACAACCTAGACCAGACTCTTGCAAACCTGATAGGAGGAATACAGGCCGGAATGGGCTACTTAGGAGCCCCCACCCTGCCTAATCTGAGGGAAAAAGCCAGATATATCAGAGTCAGCCCAGCTGGTCAGCGGGAAGCTGCCCCTCATGATGTTGTCGAAATGAAACCCTCCTAATAGCGGCAAAAAGTATTCTCACTATTTCTTTTCCGTGATTGCCAAGTGGAATTCGCTTTGGCTAAAGTCAGCGCCGTGAAACGGTTTTCTTTTCTAGCAACTATATTATTTGCTGTAAGCGTGGTTCTAACCACCAAGGCAGCAGGCCCTGACGACGATTTTATTCGCGCTTATATTCTAATATCAGAGGGCGACAACTTGGCCAAGTCCTCACAAAACAAATCCGCAATTCAAAAATACAATCAGGCACTTAATACTCTAAACGCACTCAAAGCTAGTAACCCTAACTGGAAAAAAAGTGTCATTAATTTTCGAATCAGCTATCTCGACAAAAAACTTAAGACTCTTTCTGCAACAGCTCCAACTAAGTCAACCGTCATCAAGACCGAAATTACACCGATAGAACTAGACCCAACTTCAGCACAACTAACAATCGACAACCTGAAACGTAGAGTAGAAACACTAGAGAACAATCTCATCTTAAAAGATGCCAAATTGAAAGAAGCTCTATCCGCAATACCCAGTGCTGATGAAACTAAGCGACTCGTTAAACTCGAAACAGACTTACAAACAATCAAAAAAGAAAACACTGGTCTTAAAAACTCTATAGATAAATCCGCAAGCGAACTAAAGATAGCCCAAGAAGGCATGGTTAAAGCACAATCAGAAGCTGATAAAGCTTCAATAGAACTAGCAAAGGCTCAGGCAGCCGCAGATGATGCCAAGCTTAAACTAGAAAATGCTAATGTTCGAATNAAGACAGTTTCCGCTAAAGCAAACAACAATCTAACCGANCGACTTCAAAAAGAAATTACANAAAAGCAAAANNACCTAACAACAGCATCTGAAAATTTNAAAGNTGCGAAATNAGCAAATTCCGATTTAGANAAACAACTCAAGNCTCTTAGNAAAATCGCGCAAGAGAGCGATAAAAANACACAAGCACTTCAAAAGGAATTTACAAAAAAACAAAATCAACTGGAAACCGCTACTAAAGATTTAGCTGCAGCAAAATCTTCAATTGTTTCTCTTGAAAAATCACTAAATTCATATGAAAAGGGAACTGTTGAAAAAGATCTCGAAGCACGCGCCAGCTTACTTGAAAAAGAACTACTAAAAAGTCAAAACGCATTAAAAGAGACAGCCGATAAGCTCGATAACACGGCATCAAACAATTCTGACTTGCAAAACAAATTAAAATCACTTCAGAAGAATACTAAGAATAGCGACAAACAAATTGCACAACTTCAAAAAGACTTAGAAAAAAGTGAAAACAACCTTAAAGAAGCCACATCAAAGATAAACAGCTTAGCTTCAAGCAATTCCAACCTACAAAAGGAAGTGAAAAGCATTAAAAAAGGCTCCAAGGAAAAGGAATTGCAGGACTACATTCAATCAATTGAAAAGCGGTTAGCAAAAGCTGAAAAAGCAAATACAAAATCTACAAAAAACAGTAGTACAAAACGAAGCTTTAAGGATGTCTTCAGTTTCCGAGGGAACAAGCGTGCTGATAACGCACAAATTGCCGAACTCCAAAACCAAGTAAAAACTCTTCGCGCAAGACTAGAAATCCTTGATGCTGAAAAGGTCCCACTGACCGACGAGGAAAAAGACATGCTATCCGAACCAGCAGTGACAACTGCAACAAAGAACTCACTAGACGTCATGATTTCCACTCTCCCAGCTGAAGGAGCTGAAGACTTCAAAGCAGGTCACGCTGCACTTTTCCAAGATTACCAGTATGCTGAAGCAGAGAAAAAGTTTATGCATGTTCTCAAACTAGATGAAAACAATCCTTTCACACTAGGAAGCCTTGCAATGGCCCAAATGGAACAAGGCAACTACAAAGATGCTCAAAGCAGCCTCGATAAAGCTCTTAAACAAAATGAAGATGACGCCTATGCACTAATGGGAATGGGGATACTCAGTTTCAGACAGAAGAACTATGAGTCTGCACGAGACTACTTGGCACGATCCATTAAAATCAATCCAGAGGATGCAACTGCACAACACTTTCTTGGATCTTCGTTGAATAATCTAGGCCAGCAAAAGGCAGCTGAGACTGCGCTGCGCAAGGCCGTACAAATTCAACCTGGAAACTCTAAATCTCACTATAATCTTGCCGTAGTATATGCTACTCAAAAACCTCCTTTTTTAGCTCTGGCAAAATTTCACTATGATAAGGCCGTAAAAGCTGGCCATAAGAGAAATCCAGAATTAGAGAAATCAATTAATACCAAAAACTAAATGCTCGGGCAATACGGCCATGAACTAAGCATCTCAACGCAAGGGCGGGCATTTTACGAGATAACGAAGGAAGTTAATAAGCACGTTTCCCTATGCGGCTATAAAACAGGATTAGTAACTCTTCACATTCAACACACTTCAGCATCACTCTTAATTCAAGAAAACGCTGACCCCAGTGTACGCATAGACTTTGAATCGATCTTTTCTCGGTTAGCACCTGATGCCGATCCAGTTTACGAGCACAACTACGAAGGTGATGATGATATGTCCGCTCATATTCGCACTGCTTTAACCAATGTAAACCTAAGTATTCCAATATCCGAAGGATCTATGGTTCTGGGCACCTGGCAAGGAATCTACCTCTGGGAACATCGCACTCACGGCCATAACCGACAAATACACCTTCACATCTTGGGTCAATAAACAGTTGACGCCTAAGCCACTTCCCTGCTCAATCGGCGCATGTCTAACTGTGCTTCTTTTCTACGTTTTACTTTATTTTTAGCTGGTGCGTTTTTCTTTTGCCAATCGGCTTATTTACAAGCAGAAATCAAACTGCCTTCTGTATTTAGCGACCACATGGTTCTACAACAAGGCCAGCAACTCCCGATCTGGGGTTGGGGAGAACCAGAAGAATCTGTCACCGTTTCTATTGCAGGACAAACCAAGTCTACCAAAGCTGACAAAAATGGCTCTTGGGAAATCGGCCTCAGCCCTCTCAAATCCAGCAAAAATCCGGTGTCATTTTCTGTGAGGGGTGACACGAATTTGATTGAATATAAAGACGTTCTTGTAGGTGAAGTTTGGCTTTGCTCTGGTCAGTCCAACATGGAATGGACCGTCTCCCGATCACTCAATCCGAAAGAAGAAATCGCCAATGGCAAACATCCGCTTATAAGACATATCAAGATTCCTCACCGTCCATCTGACAAACCCGAAAAAGACGTGACTCCAGTCGGAGGAGGCTGGCAGGTTTGCAGCCCAGAAACAGTCGCAAACTTTACCGCTGTTGGATACTATTTTGCTCGACACTTGAAAGGTGAACTTGATGTCCCAATCGGTCTACTAGGCTCTAACTGGGGAGGAACTCGTATTGAACCCTGGACACCTCCATCTGGATTTAGGTCCGTACCCGCCCTAAAAAACATCGCTGAAAATCTAAAAGACTATCCAAAGAAAGGAAACAACGGGAATATCCAACACCAGTCGGCTTTGGCTCTATACAACGGCATGATCTCTCCCCTTAAACCGTACGGGATACGCGGAGCGCTATGGTACCAAGGCGAATCAAACAATGGCGAAGGCATGCTTTACTATGAAAAAAAGAAAGCCCTCATTAACGGCTGGCGCGAGGTATGGAAAAATAAAAAACTACCATTTTATTTTGTACAGTTAGCACCGTTTAAATACGGCAACCGAAACCCTCTCGATCTAGCAGGTATTTGGCAGGCTCAACTAAGCACATTGGATATACCAAACACGGGAATGGCTGTAACAACAGATATTGGAAACACAAGAGACATCCATCCTAAAAATAAACAAGAAGTTGGTCGTCGCCTAGCCCTGTGGGCCTTAAGCAAAGACTATGGTAAAACTGGCATTGAGTATTCTGGCCCTTTATTCAAGTCAGTGAAATTTCCTTCTATAATTAGAAAAGGATCTGCAATTGTCCGTTTTTCACATGGTAAGGGTTTAAAAGCAAATGACAATCAACCTTTAACTCATTGGGAAATTGCAGGTGAAGATGGAAAGTTTATCGCTGCCCAAGCAAAAATTAAAGGCAGATCTATTATCGTTAAAAATGATGCAGTAAAGAAACCTAAATTCGTTCGCTTTGGATACAATCAAGAGGCTGAACCGAACTTATTTAATGGTGCCGGCTTACCAGCTTCGCCTTTTACCACAGAAAAGATTAAGTAATAAAAACTTAACACTTGGCTAAGCCATTATGACTACAGCCAAATATTTATCCTTCAGGGTCGCTACCAAATTTAGGGCGGCCCTGTTTCTTTTATCGACAGCCGTATGTAGTCAAGTAGTGCAAAAACAATTATTCCAACTCCAAGTTACCAATTAGCCAAGCCTTTCAATGCGACTATTCGATGCACACAACCATTTGCAAGATGTTCAATTTAATAACAATCAGCATCAAATCATGTCGGATTGCAAAGATTCCGGATTAATTAAAATGGTCACTAACGGAACAAGCGAACTTGACTGGGAGGCAGTATCTACATTAGCCAAACGCTATCCACAAATCATTCCAAGCTTCGGACTTCACCCCTGGTTCGTTCATAATCGATCATCAAATTGGCTAAAACGATTGGAGGAAAAAATTGACAATTACGGGAGTGCAGTAGGAGAGGTTGGCCTCGATCGAGGTAAAAAAAACCAAAAATATAATGAACAGGAAGAAGTTTTCCTCTCGCAACTTCAATTGTCTACGGAACGAAATATCCCAGTCAGCATTCATTGCATCAAGGCTTGGGAGCAAATTTACAATCTACTCCAAGACAACCCCATCCCTAAGAGAGGGTTTCTTTTACACGGATTCTCAGGGCCTGCAGAAATGATCAAACCCCTAAATGATCTAGGTGCCTATTTCAGCTTTTCTGGCTCCTTTACACATCCAAAAAAGGCGCGACAACGGAATAACTTCTGCAAAATACCAGCCAATCGCTTATTGATTGAAACGGATGCTCCCTACCAATCTATGCCGGATAATTTTACCACCTACCATCTAGACGGAAAATTAAACCATCCGGCTAACATTAACAGTCTATATAAAATTGCTGCAGACTCCATTGGAATAACATATGAAAAATTAACAGAAATTGCAGAAGAAAATTTCCTAAGATTCTTTGGCAATTAATTCTTATAATTCCGATCAACCAACGCACGAGCCTTCTGAATTAGAATCCAGTCTTCAATTAGATCTCCGAAATTAAAATCCGGGATGCCACTTTGCGTTTTCCCCAGAAGCTCTCCAGGGCCACGTTGTCTTAAGTCCTCCTCTGCCAACATGAATCCATCACTACATTTTTCCATTACACTTAATCGCCGGCGCCCTTCCTCTGTAATTTCACCTGCAATTAGAATACAGTATGAATCGTGCGATCCACGCCCAATACGACCTCTCAACTGATGTAATTGAGCGAGCCCAAAACGATCGGCATTTTCGATTAACATAATTGTTGCGTTAGGAATATCGACTCCTACTTCAATAACGCTAGTTGAAAGTAACACTTTTATTTCACCACGTAAAAAACCATTGATCGCCTTCTCCTTTTCATCGGGCTTCAGCCGACCATGAATCAATCCAACAGTGTGCGGCGTTAGATTTGATTTCACCGTTTCCAATTCTTGATTAACCGCCTTGATATTTCCGCTACCCTGATCGTCTACGCGGGGATACACTATATACGCCTGCCTTCCCTCTAATATTTTTCCTTTAATAAATTCCCAAACCTTCGGAAGACTATCGGGCGCCCTAACAAATGTTCGAATACGCCCACGACCCGGTGGCAATTCGTCTATAACTGAACAGTCAAGGTCTCCGTAAACTGTCAACCCTAGAGTGCGAGGAATCGGGGTAGCTGTCATAACAAGCACATGAGGATAGCTGCCTTTTCTAACAAGCTTTTTTCTCTGCTCAACGCCGAACTTGTGCTGTTCATCAATTATCGCCAGTCCTATATTCTCCAGAGAAAATTTATCCTCAACAATTGCGTGCGTACCAACAACAACCGGAGGCAGAGTCTCTTTAACAACCTCTAACTCAAATTGTTTAGCATCGTTATCATTCAATGTCTTTTTACTTCCAGTATGAAGATGAACTTTAATTCCCAAAGGCTCAAACCATTTGCTCAATACACGATAATGCTGATCAGCTAAAATCTCGGTTGGAGCAAGAAAAACTACACTGAATCCACTTTCAACAGCTCGAACTGCCGCACATGCGGCTACCACAGTTTTCCCCGAGCCAACATCCCCTTGAAGCAATCGACGCATAGGGAATGGCCCAGCCAGATCTTGTGAAATATCAATCCAAGCCCGTTGCTGCGCCCCTGTCAGATCAAATCCCAAACTAGACAAAAACGGTTTAACCAACCGGTCATTACCAGAACAATCTAAAGCCTTTATTTTCGACTGAAATAATTGTCGCTTATCCTTTATACGGCAATAAAATTGAATAAACTCTTCGAGAGCCAATCGTTCTCTAGCTATCGCAGCCTGCTCAATATCTTCAGGAAAATGAACTCCTTTAAATGCTTCCTGAAGCGATAACCAATATCCATCATCGCCTTCAAGCCAATCTGAGTGAACATCAGAAACCTTTTCAGAAAATATATCTACCGCCTTCCATATGGTCGCGCGCAACCAACGCTGCTTAACACCTTCGGTTAATCGATATACCGGCACTACTCTTTTCAAGTGGATAAACTCTTCTCCTACTTCCTCCACCTCCGCTTCGGGATGATCCATTGTTAGCGGCTTTTGTGAAGATACTTTACCATGTACATGTACCGTATCCCCGGTTTTGTAATAGCGATTCATATAGGGCATGTTCCACCATCGACAATTTAAGCGAGCCGTACCATCATCCATAATGAATTCAAACATACTTCGCCCTCCACGAATTCGTTTTACCCCTCCCGCATAAATTACTCCTGTTACTGTGGCTATATCCCCTTTCCTTAACTTCTCAATCTTGTTTGGCCTATTTCGATCCTCATAACGCTTTGGCCCATACCAAAGAAGGTCTCCAATAGTCCGAATTCCCAATTTATCTAAGCGGGTCAAACGCTCTCTACCCACCCCACCTAAAGAGGCTAATGGCTGGTCAATTGGATTTAACTTTGGATCGGGCACATCAAAAAACTAATTGCAACGCAACACTTGGCCAAGTAGCGGCCATATTATTATGTGAATAAAAGAATTGGCACAAAAAATAAAAAGAGAAATTGGAAATAATTAAACCTGATCTTTCATATCTGGAAACTTTTCTCTTATAGTCCGCACTAAACGCTGCTCGTCAGCCGGTTCCATTTTTCGTCGCGGAATTCTCCGTCGCACTCCATCAAGAAGCTCTAACCAATCATCAAATGCCGGATCAGAATAAACTTCCCATTTTTCAAAACGACGTTCACGCTGAAAGAACTTCCAGGACCCACGCTCGTTCCTTGCATAATATTCCATGCGCTCGCCGTAATCTCCTCGACGTTTCCAGCTAATCTCACCCTTTGAACCCATATCAATGTGGCATATTCACACCTGCAACAGCCATCGCAGCCATACCTTCTTCTCGACCAAGAAATCCGAGCCTCTCATTAGTCGTTGCCTTTATTCCAATTTGATCTGGAGAAATATAAAGCGCCTGCGCTACCGCAATTTTCATTGCTGGAACATGAGGGAGAATCTTGGGAGCTTCAGCAATCACTGTTGCATCAATGTTTACTATACTACCGCCAACATTACTTACCAACTCTGCAGCTTTTTCCAAAAAAATACTACTTGGCGCATTTTTCCACTTTGGATCACTTGGAGGAAAATAACTGCCAATATCACCCTCTCCAATCGCTCCAAGCACAGCATCACAAATCGCATGCATCAAAACATCTGCATCCGAATGCCCGTCCAACCCCTTAGAGTGCTCAATCTCAACCCCCCCAAGCCAGAGCGATCGACCTTCAGTCAAGCGGTGAACATCATAACCAATTCCTGTATGAACCACGGCGTAATTATAAAGAGCTATTTGGCTTGGCCAAGTTCGAACATCGCTATGCCAGCAGCAACTGAGGCATTCAGTGAATTAACCTGACCTTGCTGCCGGATTCCAATTATATCTTCTGCCATATTTAAAATATACTGCCCAACAGATCGGTCTTCCCCTCCAATAACAAGTAATAATCTGTCATAATTTGCTGCAGAAATTTCCCGTAAATTCGCCTTTCCGGCCATATCTAAAGCCACTATTCGATACCCCGCCTCGGCTGCCTTTAATGCATAATGATTTGCAGAATGGCTTCGGCAAATTTTCATGAATTCTGTTGCTCCAGTACTGACCTTTACTACAGATGGATAAATTTCAGGCACCCCCTTCTTTGGGAGGCAAACCGAGGTAAACCCAAAAACCTCTGCACTTCTTAAAATAGCCCCCACATTGTGAGGATCCTCCAAATTATCGAGCAACAGCATCCTTTGAGCATCTAACAAACCTTCAAATTCGACATAAGCATAAAGAGAGGTTTTTAAAACTACACCCTGATGATCACGACTTCCCGAAAGCTGCATCAACCGCCCTTTGTCAGTCCATTCTAATTCTACATTTTTGGATTCAAGCAATCCGGCTAGTTTTTTTAGACGAGGATTTTTTCGCATCCCCTCATTAATATAAGCAGCAAAAACTCTTCTTTTACCTGCGCGTAAAACCTCAAACGCAGGATTTAATCCATATATAAACTCTCGACTTGCCTTAGCCATCGACAAACAGAAACTTAAAGTAGGAACCGATCTAATCCAAGTTCACTTATTAATACTTTTTACTTTTTAATAAAACCATTTAGTTTTTTGACTCACTAAACAAGATGAGCAATCAAGATCTCAACACCATTCTCGATAACATCTGGCAGCATTTATCTCAATCGACTGATGATTTGAATCACCCATGGAGGCTTCCCTCACTAAGCACACAGGGCCTTAACGGCCCGACAGTACGAACTATGGTTTTGCGGTCCGCTGATCCGCAAAAACGAATACTAACAGCCCATACGGACGTTCGTTCCACAAAAATCCCCGGTTTCAGAAATGACCCTCGTACAGCTTGGTTATTTTTCAACCCTAAAACTAAAGAACAGGTTAGAGCCAATGGCCGGGGGATAATTCACCACAATAACAAACCAGCACAAATTGCCTGGAATGAAACATCACTCGAAAACAAATACAACTATGCCACTCAACTGCCTCCAGGTTCAAAGAACGACAAGCCTACGACCGACCAAATACATGAAAACAGTTTAGCTAACAAATACTTGAACTTTGCAATAATTCAATGCGACATCACCGAAATAGATTGGCTGCAACTGTCTTCGAATGGCCACCGACGCGCACTATTCAATTGGAACGGAAATACCTGGCATAAGAGCTGGGCAACCCCTTAATATTGGCCAACAACTTGCCATTTCCATTAAAACCCGGATACTTCCTGTGTGAGCGAAAGCATCACCAACCTGACAGATGACCTAATTGCATCATATGCAAAGGTGGGAGGCATTAATCATTTGGATGGAGGCAACTTACCATCGAAATTTGCCATTGCGTCCATCACAACAGATTTACTTCGTCTCTTACTGCCTGGATTCTTCGATGAGAAGCCCATTCAAACTTCCGAACTAAAAGTCGAAATATCGATGTTAATGGATAACNTAAGTGGAAGATTAGAAGACGAATTGGCTAAAAGTATNGAATACAACCCCCCTGNNAATATAACCACNGATCGGCCAAGACAACTGGCTAAANAAATTANTATAGAATTTTTAAGCACACTNCCNGAAATCAGAAAACTGCTTAAAACTGATGTAGAAGCTGCCTATGCAGGCGACCCTGCTGCAATCAGTCATGAGGAAGTGGTTGTAGCCTACCCATTTATAGAAACCATTGCAGTACAACGGATGGCACACCAACTTTACCAAAGAGATGTCACTCTGATTCCTCGCATCATGAGTGAATGGGCGCACAGTCGTACAGGAATCGATCTTCATCCTGGTGCAAAAATAGGATCCCATTTTTTTATCGATCACGGCACTGGTACGGTAGTAGGTGAAACTACTATAATTGGTAATAATGTAAAAATTTATCACGGAGTAACCCTAGGCGCGAAATCAACCTCCAGAGTAGAAGAACTAAGAGGCAACAAGCGCCACCCAACAATTGAGGATGGAGTGACAATCTATCCAGGCGCAACAATCCTCGGCGGCGAAACAGTCATTGGTTCAAATAGCACCATTGGCGGAAATGTATTCCTCATACACAGCGTTCCACCGGATTCTCTGGCTATTGCCGAAGACATTAGCGTCAAGATAACTAACAAAGCTCCACAAACAGAAATATAATATCCCAAGTAAAATTAGAGCAAATATGCAGTAATTTTCACTCCAAATTAAAATTGAGAGAAATATTTGCAACTTATTCATTAAAAACACGTATAACAGTTCGATTATTTAGGCCAAAACCAACATTACAGGCCTAATTAAAATTATTTTTTTGAAAAATCCCTAAAAAAGTCTACTTTTTAACTTTGCAGATGAAAAATGTATTAATAATTATCATAGGTATAGTTGCCGCTTACCTAGGATATCTACAATTTGGAGGTGATAAGAAGCAAAATGCTTCAAATGCAAAAGCGTTTAAACAACGCAAAACGACTTCTGAAATTGAAGCTAGAGATATCAATTTTTCAGTCACTGTAGCAGGCGAGATAAGTCCGGCAGAAAAAGTTTCCGTCAGACCTGAAGTTAATGGAAAAATAGCAGAGTTAGCGGTAGACATTTCTGACTATGTTGCAAAAGGAGATCTACTATTCAGACTTGATGATAAAGATATTCGCATAGAGATCGACTCCCGAAAAAAACAAATTGATAGCGCAAATCTTAACCTCACCCAGGCTCAAAAGGAATTTGAAAGATCAAAACAATTATATGAAGACGATCTTGTTTCTAAGGAAATTTTCGAAACTTCAAAAAATAAATTCGAACTTTCTGAAATTTCCAGAGATCGAGCTCAAAATGATTATGACTTAACAGCAGAAAAACTTTCAAAAACCAGTGTTGTAGCTCCTTTTGATTGCACTGTGCTTTCAAGACCAGTGTCTATTGGTCAGGCCGTATCAGGCTCAGGCGGGCAAAGCGGCGGAACAGAAGTTATGGAAGTCGCAGATTTAAAAAACCTTATTATTCTTTCTCATGTAAATCAGGCAGACGTCTCTAGAATGAAAAAGAACCAAAATGTCAGTATAGAGATAGAAGCAGTAGCAGATTTAGTAGTAGAGGGAGTTGTCGAAAGAATTGCGCCTCAAGCAACTATCAAAAGCGGGATAAAAGGCTTCTCCACCAAAATAAGACTACTAAACACAGATTCAAGAGTAATCCCGGGAATGACGGCCACTATTAACATTCCCGTAGCAGATTCTAAAGGGGTGGTTGCAGCAAGACTTGCTTCTATTTTCACTGAAAGAAATGAAGCGGAACAAAAGACTGAAACTTATGCTTATGTTAAAAACAAAGAGAATGATTCATTTGTTAAGCAAATGATAGAAGTAGGAGTCAATGATCTAAATTTTGCAGAAGTTTTAAGAGGTTTAAAAATCGGAGATGTTGTTTCTTTAGAGAAACCCGATGATGAGAAAGTCACTGAAACAATTACTTTAGATGGGAAAAAGGTAGCAATTGAAGAAAAAAAAGAAGACCCAATGATTGCCAAATACGACACCAACGGTAACGGTAAATTGGATATGGACGAGTTAATGGCAGCGCGCGACAAAATGACAGATGAAGAAAAGGCGTCATTAAGGGAAAAAATGATGAAAAGATTTGGCGGTGGAAGACCAGGTGGCAGCGGAAGACCAGGTGGCAGCGGAAGACCAGGTGGCGGCGGAAGACCAGGTGGCGGCGGAAGAAAATAGCATTAACTAATTCCAATTATACTCAATGCCACTTCTGGAATTAAGAGAGATCCACAAAACTTACCACCTTGGTGGTGAAACTATTCGAGCTCTTGATGGAGTATCTTTAGATATAGATTCTGGAGAGTTCATTTCTATCATTGGCCCGTCTGGAAGCGGGAAATCAACTTTAATGCATATTATTGGATGTCTAGATTCACCAACATCCGGAACCATTAGTTTAGACGACGTAATGATTCATAATGCTTCAGCAAGGCAATTAGCTTCAATTCGTAATAAAAAAATTGGATTTGTATTTCAGTTTTTCAATTTACTACCCAAATTAACAGTACGACAAAATGTTGAGCTTCCAATGATATATAGTGGGTTGAGCAGCAAAGAACGCAAGCAGAGAGCTATGCACGCATTGGAATCTGTAGATATGGAGGATCGTAGCAAACACAGACCATCACAACTCTCCGGCGGCCAACAGCAGCGTACTGCTATAGCCAGAGCTTTAGTAAATGATCCAAAAATAATTTTTGCCGACGAACCAACAGGCAATCTGGACACAAACACTGGAGAAAAAATTCTTCAAATGTTCGATAAACTTCATACCGAAGGAAGAACTGTCATGCTTGTCACACACGACCCTGAAATAGCAGCCGTTACTCCGAGACGCATTGAAATTAGAGATGGTAAAATAGCAAACGAAGTTGACCCCAAGCTTTCAGGACAAATCCCTCGATTCAGCGCTAATTCAGTTACATCTAAATGAATTTACTTGCGGTCATTGCTAGTGGTTTCAGAGAAATTGGAGCTCACTGGTTCAGATCATCCCTAACAATGTTTGGGGTAATATGTGGTGTCGCCAGCCTTATAACAATGGCAGCTTTCGTTAAAGGAAAAGAGAACTTATTAAGAGAATCACTAGCCGAATCTGGCGGGTTAGAACGCATAACAATAGAGTCAGAGGACGATTTACCTGACTACCAAAAGCATTTGGAAGATGAAATTCGCGGCATAACACTAAAAGATGTTTATGCGTTAAAAAACAATGCCCCTCTAGTTTACAATGTAACTCCCATTGTTAAAAAAATGAGCTTCAGGAGTGATTTAAAAATTACAAGAAAAGGTAAAAGCACAAGATTCACTTTACTCCAAGGAACATGGCCTGAAGCCTTAGATATTATGGAGCATGAGATAGAACATGGAAGGATGTTTACAGAAATAGACGATTATTTTGCAAATAATGTTTGTGTGATTGGAACAGAAATTCGAAACGCTCTTTTTGGAGAATACGATGAAAACGGAGAAACGATTATTCCAATAAACGAAAATATTTTTATTAACTATAAGCCTTTTAAGGTGGTTGGCATGTTTAAAGAATACATGACTGAGGAGGACCGCAAAAAAAAGGAAGAAGCCAAAAAGAACAATGAATCCATTAATCCAGCAGATCGGTGGAGTCGATTTAGGTTTAGTGACAGCAACAGTCAAAGAACAATGCGGGTATACGGATCAAAGAATAGTACAGTCTTATTGCCGCTTAACACTTTGGTGTCAAAGTTGGATTCAAGTTTTGAAAGCGGAAGCGAAATGGACAGAAGTCTCTCTGAATTATCCATGAAAGTTAAAGATGTTTCACTTCTCGAAAAATCTCTGCAACAAGTCCGTAATGTTCTTTTAAGAACACATAACGGCCTAGAAGATTTCGAATTTGA
>NYWG01000028.1 GCA_002684915.1 Verrucomicrobiales bacterium | reverse complement strand
GTAAAAGCGATAGATTACGAGGCATTCCGTTTCGAGGATTATTTGGGCCTGCTACACGAGCGTAATGAGAACCTAAATGTGCTCCATCAGAAAATCGTTTACTTATTATCGGCTTAGTATCGTGCGCATTACTCTCGGTAGTGAAAGAGCGGACGATCGAAAATTTATGTGCCAACTTTGCCAGTCGCTCCATTGTGCTTCCAAAAGTTATACCTGGAATTGTCGTGGGAATCTCACCCGTCATTGAACGAATTCCGGCAGGAGCTGACATCTTGGGATCAAAGGTCTCAAACTGTGATGGTCCACCGTGCTGAAACAAGAACACCACACACTTATCTTTTGCCAAACCACCGGCCTTTTTAATCACCGATTCAGCCTGAAGTAACTGAGGCAACGCCAATCCTCCCAAACCCAAGCTTCCGACTGAAAGAAACTCGCGCCGACTCCAGCGATTAGCCTTTAAACCCAACATCTCGTGAACTTCAAAAACCCTACACCCAGACCTCACTGTGGCAACCCAATAACAATCAAATAAAACATCAAATTCAGGTTACATGATCAACACTAAATAAACCTAATTATTGTTTTAACCAAGATTAGACGGCGGACTTGTTTGCCCTCTATTAACGCACTAGCCTTCGCCCATGTCATTGCCAATCATTACCGTGGAGCAAATGCGTCGCTGGGAGGCGACTTCATGGAAAGCTGGCAAATCTGAAGCTGAAGTGATCGCTCAAGTTGGCTCTATCATATCGAAACGAGCACTCGAGTTAACTCAATTGAACGATAAAATACTACTGATCGCTGGTAAGGGACATAACGGGGATGATGTCAGGGCAATGATCAATAATCTTCCAGATCGAGATGTCACTTTGATTGAAGTAATTGATCCTAGAAATTCGCTAGAAAAACTTTTAATTAATTTAAGCGCTAAACCGCAACTGGTCATTGATGGACTATTTGGTATCGGCATCAATCGAGTTTTAGATAAAGACTGGATAAACCTTATTTCTGAAATCAATGCCCTACAATTGCGTGTGCTATCGGTGGATATACCTTCCGGAATCGATGCTACTACCGGCAATGTTCAAGGGGCAGCAATTAGAGCTAATGAAACCCTTACTCTAGGTGCGCCTAAGATCGGCCTACTTAAATCGGCATCAACCGATTATGTCGGACGACTTCGTGTTGCTCCGAAAATTGGCCTTTTAAACCTGAACGAAACTAGCAATCTTCAACTTAATGAGGCA
This sequence comes from Verrucomicrobiales bacterium, assembly GCA_002684915.1. Taxonomy (GTDB): domain Bacteria; phylum Verrucomicrobiota; class Verrucomicrobiia; order Limisphaerales; family UBA1096; genus UBA1096. The sequence goes on along the minus strand of NYWG01000028.1, from coordinate 46,627 downwards.
GAGGATTTTTCTAATTTTCCACCACCTCGATCAGTCAACGGTCACAAGGGAACATTTGGCCACGTCGGCATCATAGGCGGTAGTCTCGGTTATCACGGTGCGGCGGTACTTGCAGCACGAGCAGCATCTCGATCGCAACCAGGCCTTGTCACGTTAATGACTCCGGAAGAAGTTTTTGTTCCAGTAGCCTCGCAGTTGCAAAGCGTTATGGTCCATCCACTGACACCGAACAATATCGAATTCAAATTGGCCACCGCGCTGTTGATTGGTCCTGGAATGGCAGCAGAAGGACTGAATAAAGATATAAAAGAAAAAACCGATCAAATATGGCATGACTCTCCTATGCCAATACTAGTAGACGCCAGTGCACTGGGTTGGATTACCACAGGGGAAATTACATCAAAGTCCATCCGGGTGATCACACCTCACCCTGGCGAAGCTGCAAGATTGCTTGAATGCACTGCTACAGATATTCAGGCTGATCGCGAAAAAGCATTACAAGCCTTGTCAGCCAAATTCGGAGATTGCTGGGTCGTACTAAAGGGACGTCACACCCTTGTTGGACAATCTAAAGGAACAGTATTCGTTAATCCCACCGGAAACCCATCGCTCGGACAAGGTGGTAGCGGTGACCTTTTGGCGGGGTACCTAGCAGGGCTGCTAGCCCAACCTCTTTTGCAAGAAAATGTAGTTAAAACTCTGAGCTATGGCATTTGGCAACACGGAGCTGCAGCAGACAAACTCAATGATTCCAAGTTAAATTGGACAATTGAGGATTTATCACAACAAATCGGTAGCACAAAGCCGTAAAAAGCACCGAGACTGCCTTTACTGTAATCCATTTCTGCAGTATTTTCTGACCCAAGCGTTTCAGAGGAAATTGCCAGCTTGAATAAACCTCAATCACAACTCAATTTTAGACAGATGATAACAACTCAACTCAACCGCTTCACTTGCATATTAGCCACCATCACTGTCGGTCTCATTGCATGTGTAAACATCAAGGCCGCCGAAGAGGGACCGGAAAGCTTCATTTCGATTCCCATAAAGGCATTAGAAGAGAAGAATCCGAAGGCTCTTTGGGATATGATGCCCACGAGCTACCAAAATGATATCAACGAGCTACTACGAACTTTTGCTAATGAAATGGATCAAGAATTGTGGGATGCCGCTTTTAGCTTAATCGGCAACACTGGAGAACTGTTGAAGACACAAAATACTCTCATAATGGAATCGCTGCCAAAAATTGGTGAAGGTTTAGGCGCCTTTTCAGGCGGAGGAAACCCAATGGAACTTGTTACTCAATCCCTCTCAGCTGATGACCTCAAAACAACGGGAACTTTCATGGAAAAATTTGCTAAAAGTGAATTTGGCTCAATTACAAAACTAAAGAAAATCGACTTGGGTAATATAATTGAAACCTATGGCAAAGACTTCATGGCATCCATTGAAGAGACGGCACAGGCAGCAGGAGAAGAAAATCCATTTAACCTTGAAGCGCTTCAAAGCATCAAAGTCGAGGTGATTTCTGAGAATGGAAGCGAAGCAACAATCAAAGTAAGAGGGCTACCGGAGACTCCAGATTTAGGAGCAATGACAGAGCTGCCAGGAGGCATACCGTTTGATTTGGGAGATATTGAAGAGCTCCCTCTCCCTAATTTATCTGAACTAGAAAATGAAGAAATGGTTTTAACCAAAGTTGAGGGTAAGTGGATACCCAAAGACATGGCTAACGGCTGGAAAGAAGGAATAACCATGGCTCAACAAGGAATGGGAGACTTAAGCAACTTAATACCCGCCGAGGATAAACGAATGGCACTGGGTATGATAAAAGCTATTAACAGTGGCTTGAATCGTGTGAAGAAAGCCAAAACCCCAGAACAGTTTAATATGGCAACGATGCAAGCAATCATGCAGGTAACTATGGCTAGTGCCCAAATAGAAGCCGGTGGCGGTGAAGTTAGTCAGGCTCAGAAAAAGGAAGCGCGAAAATTGGCTGATGGAGAAATCGGCTTAACCAACGGTGACATTCTTAAAGGCGCAGTCTCAGATGTGGATCAGGATGGCATAGTTGTTAGCGTAGATGTTGGCGGCTTCTCTAAGCGGGTAAACTGGATGCAACTCGATCAGGATAGCCTTAAGAAAATCAGGAAACTTGGACAAACCGACAAAAAAAGATATGGAGTAAAAACAGCCAAAGGATGGGTTGGAGCCAATTATTTTGTGGAACCATTCATTGTCCCGGAAGATTCGGAAATGGAACAGAGCGACTACCCAAAAGCTGTTGGAAATTTACCAAAACCAAATCTACCAATCATACCCAAACACGATGTAACATCTAAACTATCTCCCAAATTAGCCGCCTATACTTCAACAGGCGGGATTGGACTATTAGTTGCAATCGCAATCGGAAGCCTAGTAGCCGGCCTAGGAGTAGCATCATTTAAAGAATCCAATGTCGTTTTAGCAGCAGGCATTTCATTTGTACTTCCCATCGTGGGACCGTTATTGCTCCTTGCAAAGCCTAAAGCCGAATACGAATATGAAGAAAGCGAAGAAGACGAAGAGTATTATGAAGAGACAGCGGAGGCTCCCGCGGGTGCAACCATGTCGGACACCGGAGGCAGCGCAGTAGCCGGCATGCTACCGGAAGCCAAGAAGATGAGTTTTGCACAAAGCGGACCAAAAAAACAAACTAACACCGAGCCTCAGTCATGGAGTCGCGATGACACCCGATTTGATCGATCGTTTTTTCAAAATAACTTTCCTAATTATTTCAAGTCTGTACTGGGCGCCTCAGAACGCGGAATGGTACTGGCTATTAAAACCGGTAAACGTGAATACGTCGGCCAACGAATGAAGCGCATATCAGGCTCCGATTTGCATATGGAGCTACTCAATGGCAAGGAACAAAAAATTGCCTTCAGTGAAGTTGGATCAGTTGATCTACGCCCAAAATAGTTAATAAAAAAATTCTTTTAAGAAAACAATCAGGAATGAAATTAAGGACCATTCTTCTATTCGGTTCACCTGGCGCCGGCAAGGGTACACAAGGAAAGATTCTGGGGAAAATCCCAAACTATCTTCACGTCTCTAGCGGTGATTTATTTCGTAACCTTCGCATACAAAATCCGATCGGCCAATTGTTCCTCGACTATGCCTCACACGGCAACCTCGTCCCAGATGAACCGACAATCAATCTTTGGNGAGACGATATAGAAAACCGTTCCCGCAATGGCCAATTCAGTCCTGAAACAGACACACTTCTACTCGACGGTATTCCGCGTAATGTTAACCAAGCCAAACTTCTAGAAGATACAATTGATGTCGTTGGTATACTTAACCTCTACTGTACAGACCTTGATACTATGGTCGATCGACTACAGGCAAGGGCTCTTCGTCAAAATCGACTTGATGACGCAAATCTTGAAACCATAAGAACACGCTTAAAAGTATATGAAGATGAAACCAAACCGGTGCTCGAACATTATGGCGTGAGTTTGGTCCACACTATCGACTCGACCCAGTCCCCAGTTCATGTATTGAGAGACTCACTCGATATACTTGCAAAACTGGAAGATCAGTAACTTAATAATAATTGTGGCCCAGCCAATACGTGTCGTTTTTATGGGGACCGCAGGATTTGCCTGCCCGAGTCTAGCTGCACTGGCCGATTCACCTCTGATCGAACTAACTGGAGTAGTTACTCAACCGGATCGACCAAAAGGGCGCCAACTAATCCCACATCCAACCGCTGTTAAAGTGGAAGCGGAAAATCGAAAGTTAACAGTTCATCAACCATTGCGACTGCAAAAGGATTTTGTTTTTTTAAATGAACTCAATCCTGAACTAATCGTCGTTGCTGCTTACGGACAAATCCTGCCTCAGTCAATTCTCAAATTACCCAAACACGGCTGCATCAACGTACACGGATCACTATTACCTCTTTACCGAGGGGCAGCGCCAATTCAACGAGCAATACTTGATGGAAAAAAAGAAACCGGCGTTACGATTATGGAGATGGAAGCTGGGCTCGACACAGGCCCAATGATCAGCAAAGTAAAAACACAAATAGGATCCCATGACAACGCACAGACACTACACGATAGGTTGGCATCTTTTGGAGCTAAACTACTTGTTGAGACAATTCCCGGATACGTCACAGGCAAAATCAAAGCTATACCCCAAGACAACTCTCAATCCTCACATGCTTCAAAAATTACCCGCGGCATGGGCCAAATCGACTGGACAAAAACAGCAACAGATATTTGGAATCAGGCCCGCGCCTTCACGCCCTGGCCCGGGGTGTTTACCCATTTAAACGGCAAATTAATTAAACTTATTGAAGTTGAACCAATGAACACAACTGAGCTCGGTCCTGGCATAATTGGTCAAAATGGCTCTGATGGCATTGTAGTAGGCTGCGGAGAAAAAGCTCTGCGAATTAGCAAATTACAAAAGGAAGGAGGAAAATGCCTGACCGCTGAGGCATTCCTCGCCGGGCACCCACTACCCACTGGGACGCAACTCGGTTAAAATTGCCGCTTGGCCAAGCGCTAGTTTTAACCGAATATTTCCTGCATGGAAACGGTTGTTGAAAATGCACTCCCGGACGCTAACGGACACTTTGGCGAATTCGGAGGACGATATGTCCCAGAAACACTGATGCAACCATTGCAGGAATTGGAGGACGAATATTTTCGAGCACAACAGGATCCCCAATTTCAGAATGAGCTAAAGTACTACTTGCGAGAATTCTGTGGTCGCCCTACTCCACTTTATCATGCCGAACGTCTCACCAGTGATCTCGGTGGAGCTAAGGTTTACCTTAAGCGGGAAGACCTCGTCCATACCGGAGCACACAAGATCAACAATGCAATGGGCCAAATTCTGCTGGCAAAACGTATGGGGAAAAAGCGTATTATCGCTGAAACTGGGGCTGGTCAACATGGCGTTGCCACAGCAACGGTCGCGGCAATGTTCGGACTAGAATGCGTAATCTACATGGGAGCAGTCGACTGCAAACGACAAGCTCTCAATGTATTCCGAATGCGGATGCTAGGTGCGAAAGTTGTTCCGGTTGAGGCAGGACAAAAAACACTAAAAGAAGCTGTCAACGAAGCTATGCGAGACTGGGTGACCAATGTCCGTAGCACTCACTATATTCTTGGAACCGCCTACGGCGCACATCCTTACCCTTTAATGGTACGTAATTTCCAACGGATTATCGGTGACGAAGCAAGACGCCAAATATTAGAACAAGAAGAACAACTGCCCGACCGTTTAATCGCATGCGTCGGTGGAGGTTCAAACGCAATAGGCCTATTTTATCCTTTTGTAAATGACGAATCGGTTATGATGACTGGAGTTGAGGCAGGTGGCGAGGGAATCATAGATGGGAAACACGCCGCACGTTTTCAAGGTGGAGGGCTTGGTGTTCTTCAAGGAACGCGGTCATTTGTTTTGCAAGACGAAGATGGTCAAATCCAACTAACTCATAGCGTATCAGCCGGACTCGATTATGCGGCTGTCGGACCAGAACATGCCTGGCTTCGAGATATTGAACGCGCCGAATACACGTATGCTACCGATGATGAAGCACTCGCAGCATTCCAAAAATTAGCCAAACTTGAGGGTATTATTCCAGCTCTTGAGTCCAGCCATGCAATAGCAGAAATAATAAAAGCAGCACCCAAGATGAGACCCGATCAAATTATCATCGCTAATCTATCTGGTCGTGGTGACAAAGATGTCGCCCAAGTCGCCGACCTCATTACACTATGAGTCCAAGGAATGCTGATAGATTAAAATGAATCAACTTGATGAGATACGGATAGACAAGTGGCTATTTGCTATCCGTATTTTCAAGACTCGCGGCCAAGCGGCAGAAGCATGTCGAAAAGGCAAAATCAAACTTAACGAAATTTCAGCGAAAGCCGCCAAATCAATAAAAGTAGGAGATATTATAACTGTACGTCAAAGCCCAATGATTCGCTCACTACAGGTCATCGGGCTGACAGAACGGCGAATTGGAGCCAAGCTAGTGGAAAACTTCGCCAAGGATATTACGCCCAAGGAGGAATGGGACAAATATCATAAAGCAAGAAGTAGCCGTAATGAAAACCAAAATAAGTCCCAAGGCAGACCGTCAAAAAGAGAACGACGACTAATTGATCAATTCATTGGACTTGGAGACAGTAAATGATTACCCAAGGATTCATCCGGTCAACAGTTTTTATGGTTTTAGTCGGCGCGATTCTGACCCTAGACACTTTAACTGGAGATTTTTTTTCCGAAAGATTCGGCATTATTCCGCGCAACCTTTCAGGCATCGATGGCATTCTTTGTTCCCCATTATTACACGCTGACTTTGGGCACTATATTTCCAATCTGTTACCCATGATCATTCTTCTTGGACTACTCTTTGCAAACCAAAGTTACAAACCATGGCGCTCGCTTATTTTGATTTGGTTTTTATGTGGCATTGGCACATGGATCATTGGGAGAGTTGGATCAAATCATATCGGAGCTAGTGGAGTTATTTTCGGCTTGGTTACTTTTTTAAGTACCGCATCGTTTTTTTTACGAAGCTGGAAATCTGCAATAATTAGTGGAGCTGTTCTTTTTCTTTATCAAGGAATTTTATTCGGCGCACTGCCACCAATTCTCAATAGCAACATGGCCGAAAACATTTCATGGGAAGCGCACCTTTCAGGTGCAATTGGAGGAGTTATCGCTGCCTGGGGCACTCGAAAAAATAAATAATTAAACTTACCTAATTATTAAGCATCAGATCCTTTTCTTGCCATGAGTGATTACAGTTTTTATGTTCCTCGCGCCGATGGCAAGCCATTCATTAACCAGTGACATTCGAGCTAGATTTCCGCTTACACTAGATCCCGAATTCATACCCATTTCATTAGTTTTACAGCAAGTACGCAAGTCTATTACTGATGGCACACCTGCCGTCAAACTGACCTTTTCACTCGAAAGGTTGCCCGGAGATCGCTCAGTGCACCAATTTACGGTGCCTGATCCAAAAAACGACGAGTCCGGCGAGATTAAACGATTGGTTGAAAGGGTTTGTAAATTCCTTCTTTGGCAACAAGGCGCAAGCCGGGTAGGAATTCATAGTAGTGATGATAGCGATATTTTGGTGAAATACTTGGCAGAAATTTATAGCGCTAGCGGACCACGAGCCTTTGATGCCGATATGATGAAGCGAGCCTTCGGGTTACCTTTAGTATTCGAATCATTGGATTTATGTGAAATTAAAGCCACCGATACTGCAAAAGCAATTGGCGGGCATCTAGATGGTTGTAGAATCGGCTTTGACCTTGGTGCAAGTGATTACAAATTAGCAGCCGTACAGAATGGTGAACCGGTTTACACAACTGAAATTCCATGGGACCCTCGCGTTGAAGCTGATCCAGACTGGCATCGCAATAAAATCAACGAAGGTTTAAAGCAGGCTGCAGAAAAACTTCCACGTGTTGATGCTATCGGCGGCAGTTCGGCAGGAATTATTATTAACAGCGAACCCCGGGTAGCATCACTATTCAGAAGCGTACCAGACACCTTGTTCACAAAAAAAGTCCGACCAATTTTTCATAACCTTGCCGAAGAGTGGAATGTCCCTTTCGAAGTATCCAATGATGGCGATGTAACTGCCTTGGCAGGGGCAATGTCACTCAAAACAAACGGTGTTCTTGGTTTAGCAATGGGTTCCAGCCAAGCAGTTGGATTCCTAGATCAAAAAGGCCGAATTACAGGCTGGTTAAATGAACTAGCATTCGCACCAATTGATTTTCATCCAAGTGGCCCGACAGATGAATGGTCCGGTGATAAAGGGTGCGGCGTGCAATATTTTTCGCAACAAGGTGTGGTTAGGCTCGCAAAATTAGCTGGCATTGAGTTGCCGGATGCTCACCCAGCAATTCAACTTAAGCATATTCAAAAAATGAATGAAGCCGGAGATCCTAATGTGCCTCTTATATTTGACGACATCGGAATCTGCCTTGGCTACGCGCTAGGACTATATGGAGAGTTTTATAATTTCAATCATCTACTCGCCCTTGGTCGAGTAACTTCTGGCCGAGGCGGCGAACAAATCATAAACAAGGCAACCGAAGTCTTGAATGAAGAATTCCCAGAGCTAGCAACCAAGGTTAAACTCCAATTACCAGACGAAAAAAGTAAACGTGTTGGCCAAGCCGTTGCAGCAGCAAGCTTGCCAAAGCTCAACACTTAAACGATCTTGGTTGGTCAACAAATTAATTTCAGCCACTCTTTTATAAGTTAGATTTGAACCTATGATTTCATTCTCCAATACCAGTGCAGACTTGTTTATTCCAGATGGATCCGAAGAAAGCGAAGCCTTCGCTCGCACTACACATATGGGGATTGGGGCACATCAGGACGACCTAGAAGTAATGGCATTGCATGGCATTTTGTCCTGTTATCAGTCAAAAGAAAAATGGTTCGGTGGCGTAACCGTTACGAACGGTGCAGGTAGCTCTAGAACCAATCAGTACAACAATTACACTGACGAACAAATGCGCGCCGTCCGTGCCAATGAACAGCGCAAGGCATCAGTAGTTGGTGAATACAGCTTCATGACTCAGCTTGATTATCCTAGTTCGGCCGTAAAACAGGCAGGTAATTGCGATTATTCTAATGACCTCAAAACAATTTTCTCTAAAGCCAAACCGCAAGTGGTTTACACACACAATCTAGCAGATAAACATGATACGCACGTCGCCGTTGTCATCCCAGTGATACAGGCACTACGAGAGATCCCAAAAGAAGAACAACCAGAAGAGGTTTACGGTGTTGAAGTGTGGCGCGACCTCAACTGGCTAATCGATGACGAAAAAGTATTACTAAATCTAAATGACAGACCAAATCTTGTACGAGCATTAATTAGCATTTTTGATTCTCAAATTACCGGAGGAAAACGCTATGATTTAGCACTCGAGGGGCGCCTAAGAGGAAATGCTACATTCTTTGATTCACACTCTGTCGACCAAACGCAGATGGCAAGCTATGCAATGAATTTAAAACCCTTGATTGATGATCCCACAATAGATATTGCAGAATTTGTCGACGAATTCGTGAAACGCTTTCAAACTGATGTTCGATCTCGAATTGAAAATTTTATAGTTTAATGTCTATTGCGTCTCGCCTCGAGTAACCTGAAGAAAGACATCTTCGAGGTTCATCTCTTCAGTCTCCAACGCGGTCAATTCCAGCCCACTATTAACGATAATAGATGCGATGATAGAAGCATTAGCTTCGGGATTTACCAATTCAACACGCGCACGACTTCCATCCTCATGCAGTTCCACATCGGATATTTCAGTACGTTCTCGCAATAACTTAACCGCCTTTTCCATGTTGTCCGCAACCCCTACCAGATATGCTTGCTTCTTTGAGAATTGACTGTGCACCCCTTGAACTGGTCCACTATAAATAAGATCACCCTTTTCAATTATTGCTACTCGATTACACAAAGTTTCTAATTCGCTGAGAATGTGCGACGAAATGATGATGGTTTTACCTAAACGCTGTAGCTCCTGAAGTATAGCCATCATCTCAATACGCGCACGAGGATCCAACCCACTAGCCGGTTCATCAAGGAGAAGAATCTTTGGATCGTGCACCAAAACACGCGCTAGACCGATTCGTTGCTGCATTCCACGGCTAAGAGCACCTATTAGAGCCTCTTTCTTTTCAGTCAGACCGACTAACTCAAGAACATCCTTTATGGTCTGCTGGCGCTTGGTAGCACCGATGCGATAACAGGCAGCAAAAAAATCAAGGTATTCTGTTACCTCCATATCTTTGTAAACACCGAAGAAATCTGGCATATACCCAAGAATACGTCGTACTTGATCGGCCTCTTTAACCACATTATGCCCCATAACACGCGCTGTCCCATTTGAGGGAGCAAGAAATGTTGATAAGATGCGGAGTGTTGTAGTCTTACCTGCACCATTCGACCCTATAAAACCAAACAAATCACCCTTGTTGATAGTCAGATCAAGCGAACTAAGAGCAGTCAAATTCCCGTAGTGGCGCGTAAGACCAAAAGTCTCAACTGCCGCATTGGTTACTGGTGGCGGGACGCTTTGAGTTTCGTCAGACATAAGATTTAATTCATTTGAGTTTGGTTAAAATCACCTTCGTTTTCAGGCAAATTAATAGGAATTCGATATAGGGTATGTGTTCTACCAAGTTTGGACTCAAATAATCCAGTAGAGGGAATAGGAGCATGATCCTGAACAAATACGAACAAAACAGATCCGTCACGCTCAACGTATCCACTGGCATCGACACCCCCTGAAGAATCGAATTGATTTAAGTCCTTTTTAAATTTCGTAATACCGTCTAGTTCGAGCACTCCTGGAAAAGAGCCTGTAACAATGTTTATAAGATCAGGATCTATCCGACTTAATTCAGCGTTCCCAAATACTTGATTTCTCGATTGAATAGAGGCTCGAATACTACTACTCGAGCTAGAAATAACATCTAGAACCTTCGAATCTGATCGCTGCAATTCAAGTATCCCACTCACGCCTGGTGCAATATTAATTGAATCGTCGTATACAATTCGCTGCATCGCCACAAATGCCGCACCAATGATAGGCTTGTCCAAAGCATTTTGAATCACAAGTTTATATGTATCATCATTCTGCTTTGTAATAGTAGTCTGAATATCAACTCCAGAACCATTAACCCATTCATAACTAAATAATCGACTTGTCCAAATAGGGACACGTGCTTTTGCTTCCAGTTTGCCCGGACTTAATTCAATAAGCAGTGGTTGAGCACCACTTCCATTGGAAAAACTAGAATGTTCACTCCGAAACGCACCTGACGACAAAAATCCTCCCATAGGATAATCCTTATTTGATGGAGAATAAATTGAAGCATAACTTCTTCCTCGCATGGTAACTTGGTCACCGGGTAACACATCAACAATATGGAGTTCATTAATCTCGAGCTGTCCTGCACGAAGACGATAGCCAATATAATAAATCAGAAATGAAAAGAAGATAACGTATATCGGGAAAGTCAACCAAGTCAGCATTTGTTTATTAATGCGCTTGAGCCAAATACGATCAACAGGACCAATGATAACAAGATATGTAATGAGCAAAAGAATAAGCCACATGACTGGCAATTTACTAACTTGCCGACTATCAAGAATCATTCCATACAGCCCATCTACATTCACACGACCATAGTTTCGAGGTGGTTGTTCGGAAATAAACCATTCCGAATCGATATCAACTAATCGCGACCATAACCAAGCTCGATTCTTCCAAGATCTGACTGGCTCCCGTTCTGGATTGAATCCTAAAACCGTCACCTGCCCAAGCCCTCGATTTGCGTTTGCTATTAGCGTTTTACCTTCGAAACTTAAAAGCACTTTACCTTCTTTGAGTCGAACCGGAGCAGCACTTAAGAAAGTTGTGGTAAATTCTTCATCTATTGCACCTATAGGATAGCCGAAATCACTAAGCCAGTTCGGGAATAAATCTCCAACTTCTAGGTTTTGCACTAATCCAAACTGCGTTTTCAGTAACTCTCCAAGCCAAGGTGTACCGGATATATCCGACGGCTGATCAACCCCCAGAATCAAATGCCCCCCGCTTCGCACCCAGATAGATACTGCACTAGCTTGTTCGGCACGAAAATTAATGGCGCGTTTGGAGTTAAGATAAAGCGCGCTTAGTCCATGTAGCGTTACAGGATTATCTGGAAAAATATCCGCCTGAATATGCGCCACTCTAGGAGAAAATGATTTATTACTATTATCGTTCTTAAAACGAGTTCGAGGCAACACTGGACCACTAGACTGTTGCCCACTAACTGCTGCTAACAATTCGGAAAACCAAGGCACACTATCAATTCTTAGATTATCATGCTCGGAAATAATCTTCCCCTCATTTAACAGCTTAGCATTCCACTTATAGCTAGATTTGTTATATATCGGGATAGAAAAACGCTTACGAGTATTATTAGGAAGCTCAACTGCATATCTGATAGCCTGATCGTTAAATGAACTAGGCTTAATTTCTATTACCCCATTAAAAGTCGGCCCATTGTTTTCAATTTCTACAGTTACAGGAAACCACTCACTGTTACGAGCTTTGCCGGCAAAACCCATAAATACATCAAAGCGAACCTCTGCCTTAGCTATTATGCTACTGCCTAACCATAGCCAAACGAATATAAACTTAGGAAAAGACATGAAATAACTTGGGAAATTGCTCACAGACATCACCATTTTATTACAGGCAAGCGCCAAAACTGTAAACAATCAAGGAGTAATGGAGAAGCCTTACTAAGAATAACATTGCGGTAGAGGCTATTTTTGGGTTCCCTCTGTCGTCCCATGAAAATGCTGGAGAACATAAAAAACAGCTTAAAGGGCGCCTTGGCGACAGCCATTGCGTTGAGTTCACTTACAATAATGGCACAAGAAGATAAACTTTCGGACGGCTTATACGCCGAAATCGAGACATCAAAGGGCACCATCCTTGGACAGTTGGAGTATGAAAAAACACCACTAACAGTTGCAAACTTTGTAGGTCTTGCCGAAGGTTCCAAACATTATTCAAAATCGGGCGGCACACCTGCGGCTGCCGAGGAACCTTACTATGACGGGCTAATCTTTCATCGGGTTATTCCTGATTTTATGATCCAAGGCGGTTGCCCATTAGGAACCGGCACCGGAAACCCAGGTTATAAGTTTCCAGACGAAATCGACTCAAGTTTAAAACATAGTAAACCGGGAATCTTCTCAATGGCTAATGCTGGACCCGGCACAAACGGCAGCCAGTTTTTCATCACTCACAAGGCTACTCCATGGCTTGATGGCAAGCACACCGTGTTCGGGCATGTTGTCAAGGGTCAAGATGTAGTGAATGCCATTGCTAAGGGAGACAAAATAAATAAGGTCAATATCAAGCGTGTTGGTGAAAAAGCCAAAGCTTTCAAAAGTGACGAAACACAATTCGCTAAACTCCGCGCAGCCATTAAAACCCCAGCCGAGAAAAACAAAGCAGAAGGCGACGCATTTCTAACCAAGATCAAAACCGAAGATGGCGTTAAAACAACAGAATCTGGACTGGCTTACAAAGTAGTGACTGCCGGAACAGGTGCCAGCCCTAAGAAGACCGATCAAGTAACAGTTCACTACACTGGAAAATTGATTAGCGGCAAGGTATTTGACAGCTCAGTTGAACGAGGTCAGCCTGCAACATTCCCTCTTAATCGCGTTATTCCAGGATGGACTGAGGGATTACAATTGATGAAGACAGGCGGCAAATCCTTATTATACATTCCTTCTAATCTAGCTTATGGCGAACGTGGGGCAGGCGGTGTTATTCCCCCGAATGCAACGCTCATATTCGAAGTCGAATTAAAGGAAATTAAATAATTTCCATTTTGTTTTCAGTGTTTAACCGCTGATGAATAACTTTAGTAAAATCGTGGTTGTCCTAATAACATCCACGTTTTTTTATGGCTGCCTCGATTTTGAGGAAGATATAAATATAGTTGCACCCAATGTTACTTCTAAAGAACTAGAAATAGCATCAAAAAGAACCGGAATAATATTCCCCGAACGAACCACCGGTTTAGGCTATTTTTTTCAGGGATCAGGCATCGATGATGCATTAGCACTGAAAATTATGATTCCAGAAGATAAGAAGCAATTTTTCATGGAAAATGAAATTTTCAAGTCAGGAGAAAATTCAAAACCATCAATTCAAATTGGACGCAGTAAGTCATGGTGGAAACTAGATGACATTATTGAACGGATAGACCGAACTAAAGAACTGCCAAAAGGCCGTTTCGTGGAATGCTCTATCGGCCAAGAGGATTCCAATTGGATTGCCTACATTTCCTGGATGGAAACATAGGCCACTACTAATAGCATTCAATTAAATCCAATAGAATGCAGCTAATAAATTATTCAACTCCCTGCAGTTTGAAGTTCCTTGACGAAACGCGATGTTCTTTCGCAAGCAACCTTGATTTGTTCGAACCCTGCAGCAAAACAACATCGAAGAAAACCTTCACCTGAAGCCCCAAAAGCATTTCCAGGAACACAGGCTACTCCCTCCTGCTGCACAAGTTTTGAAGCAAACTCATTTGAGGTTAAGCCTGTCGACTGCACACTTGGAAACGCATAAAAAGAGCCACGCGGCAAATGACAATCCAACCCCATTTCATTATAAGCAGATACAATATAATTTCTCCTAAGTCGAAATTCATCCTTCATCTCTTCAGCAGGACCAGCACCATTTTCGAGTGCCTCAATGGCAGCATCCTGACTGATAATACTAGCGCAAAGCATGGAATACTGGTGAATACGCATCATTGCATCAATCAATTCAGGCGGTCCACAGGCATAACCGATTCGAAATCCAGTCATCGCATAAGCCTTAGAGAAACCGTGCAGAAATATAGTGCGCTCTGCCATACCAGGTAGTGCAGCAATACTTACATGCTCTCCTTCAAAAGTAAGCTCGGAATATATTTCATCAGTAATAACCAGCAAATTGTGCTTTTTAACCAGGTCAACAATCCTTTCCAAGGCATCATAAGTCATCGTACCACCAGTCGGATTAGTAGGAAAATTAAGAACCAAAGCCTTGGACTGCGGAGTAATAACTTGCTCAATCGCTTCTGCCGTAACCGCGAAATCATTTTCTGCCAAACATGGCACGGGCACCGGAACCCCATGCGCCAAAGAAATTCCGGGAGCGTAACTCACATAACAAGGTTCATGGTAAATAATTTCGTCACCCGGATTAATTATAGCTCGAAGCGCAAGATCTAAAGCCTCACTTACCCCTACACTAATCAGTATCTGAGACTTAGCATGATATCGAATACCAAAACTTTCGCTAACATATCGACTAATAACCTCACGTAACTTTGGCAGGCCTAAGTTAGAAGTATAACTGGTACGACCTCGTTCAAGCGCATAAATTGCGGCCTCTCTAATGTGCCAAGGTGTAACAAAATCAGGCTCACCAACCCCAAGAGAAATAATATCCTTACGGCCTTGAACAAGTTCAAAGAACTCACGGATCCCCGAACGCGTCATGCGCTGCACCTGCTGAGCGACCAATTCGCCGGACTTAAAATCTTTGGACATTATTAGAGTTAAGCCGCAGCTTTTTTCTGTCGACGATGAATGATGGGTTGTGATTGGCCTAGTGCAACTTTCTCGTCGATCTTGACAGACGTAATATCGTCTGAATCCGGTATTTCATACATGGTTTCGAGCATCAACTTCTCCATCAAACTTCGAAGGCCTCGAGCCCCTGTTCCTCGTTTGATTGCGGCATGAGCTAATTCCTTCAAAGCACCGTTTGTAATAGTCAATTTCACACCGTCTATCTCAAGCAACTTAGAGTATTGTTTAATTAGCGCATTCTTAGGCTCAGTCATAACTCGCACAAGTTGATCTTGGTTGAGCTCCTGAAGTGCTGTGTGAACCGGCAAACGGCCAATAAATTCAGGTATAAAACCATAACCAAGCAAATCCTCCGGTTCAACGTAACTCAATATATTCTTCTGTTCGAAACTCTCATTCGAGTTTTTCGTTTTACTATCGCCAGCAAACCCGAGCACATGTTTACCAATACGACGCTCAACAACTTTATCAAGATCAACAAAAGCACCCCCACAAATAAACAAGACATTGGTTGTGTCCAACTTAATATACTCTTGCTGTGGATGCTTTCTACCACCCTGCGGAGGCACGTTACATACTGCTCCCTCAAGGATTTTTAGCAGACCCTGCTGCACCCCTTCTCCTGAAACATCTCGCGTAATAGAAACGTTCTCAGTTCGGCGAGTGATCTTGTCAATTTCATCAACATAGATAATGCCAATTTGGGCACGCTTTACGTCATAATTTGCAGCCTGTAAAAGCCGTAGTATTATATTTTCTACATCATCACCAACATAACCGGCTTCAGTTAGCGTTGTAGCATCAGCTATAGCAAAGGGAACATCCAGCATACTCGCCAGTGTTCGAGCTAATAAAGTCTTTCCGCACCCAGTTGGTCCAAGTAATAGAATATTGCTTTTTTCTATCTCGATCTCATTTTCAGTATCAGCGCCGGTAGAGATAATCTTACCATCACCTTCAGTCTTAACTGTAAGACCAGACTGAATACGCTTGTAATGATTGTGAACCGCAACCGCCAACGTTTTCTTCGCATCATCCTGACCAATGCAGTGCCGATCTAATTCAGCTTTTATCTGCCTCGGCTTTGGCACTTTCAATTTTATGGCCTTTTTCTTCTCCTGATCCTGAAGTTCTTTATCTAAAACATTTTTACAAACCAGAATGCAATTATCACAAATATAAACACCTGGCCCGGCAATAAGTTTTCGAACTTCTGCGTGCGACTTACCGCAGAAACTGCAAAGAGTAATTTGGTTCGGACGGGCCATTAAAATGAAAGATTAAATTACTTATTCTTTTTTTCGCCCTTCAAACCTGCAACTTCCTTGCGTGATTTTACAACATCATCCACTAATCCATAATCCTTGGCTTCTTCGGATGACATGAAATAATCCCGATCTGAGTCCTCTACAATCTTCTTTAGCTTCTGCCCAGTGTGTTCCGCCAATATCTCGTTTAAACTACCCTTCAAACGCTGTATTTCTGCTGCCTGAATCTCAATATCTGACGCATTGCCCTGCGCCCCGCCCCATGGTTGGTGAATCATAATACGCGCATTTGGTAATGCATAACGTTTACCCTTGGTGCCGGCAGACAATAATACTGCTCCCATACTGGCAGCTTGGCCAATGCAGTATGTATTCACATCACAGGTCAAGAATTGCATCGTATCATACACAGCCAAACCTGCCGTTATGCTTCCCCCTGGAGAGTTGATATATAGGTGAATGTCTTTTTTAGGGTCCTGCATTTGCAGGAATAACAACTGAGCAATCACTAAATTTGAAATAGTATCATCGATAGGTGTGCCAATGAACACAATCCTATCCACCAACAGTCGCGAATAGATGTCATAACCACGCTCACCGCGGCCAGTCTGCTCGACAACCATCGGAACCAAGAAATTATTTTCCTCCAAGCCTTCCCTCATGAGCAGCGACCAT
The DNA here is from genome assembly GCA_002684915.1 of Verrucomicrobiales bacterium. Lineage (GTDB taxonomy): Bacteria > Verrucomicrobiota > Verrucomicrobiia > Limisphaerales > UBA1096 > UBA1096. The sequence continues at coordinate 29,464 of NYWG01000028.1, read as the reverse complement.
AACGACCGCAAGAACAAGCCGTCAAGTTCGGGAGGCTTCCGCTTTAGCTTCTGCGTTGGCTCTAAATTTGATTAAACGTCTCTTAATTTCGCTATTATTAGCCCAAAGATCCCTTCCTTCTTTAGGTAGCTTTCCAATTGGGTCATAGTAATAAAAAATCTCACAAGGCTTAGCTGTAGGCGAAGTCCAAGCGGAAACACCAATTTCATGATCATAGAGAATGTAGCTAGAAATCTCCCGTTTTCCTCCTCCTCCTGGAGCATCACAAACCATTCGTGGCGTATTGAATCCAGCTATTGACCCCTGAAGACGGTGTGATAAATGCTCAGCCTTACTGACTGTCGTACGAAGATGTTCACAGCCGGGCACCATATCGTGTAGATAAATATAATAAGGCTGAATGAGTTGGCTGGATAATTTTTTGGTAGTGTAGTGCAAACAATCAAAAGCATCATTCACTCCACTTATTAGTACAGATTGATTTCGAACACGCACCCCAGTCTCAGATAACACCTTCATCGCTTTAGACGTCCAAGCAGTAATCTCACGATCCGTATTAAAGTGAGTATGCAGCGCAACTTCTTTCATATGTTCACGTCCCAATCGACACACATCATCCAGAGCCTCTACCCACTCGATGTCGCTGGTAAACTTCATTGGCATTATAGCTAAACCTTTGGTAGCAAAACGAATTCGGCGCACCGAAGGAATCTGAAGCAGGGTGGTTCCAATCTCGCGGATTTGATTGGGACGCAATAACAAAGCATCACCTCCGGAAATTACAATATCCTCTAAATTGGGATGGTTACGAATATACTCAAAGGTAGAATCCCATTCCTTGGACTTTGCACCGTAGGTCGACTTACTTTTCACTGCAGTACTACCTCCAACCACACGACTGCGTGTACAGAAAGAGCAATAAACTGGGCAGTGGGTAATAGGTAAAAATAGAGCCTTATCCGGATAACGATGAGTAAGATATGGCGTAGCTTTGTGTCCATCCTCAGCCAAAGAATCATCCATAACATACGGATGGTCCGGTACAAACTGCGATCCCAAAGGCAAAAACTGACGACGCACTGGATCGTTCTCAAAATTTTCCCAATGGATTCGAGAAAATATGTAGGGAGTAAGACGTATATTCATCGGGGTCTTTAATAGCCCATCCTCAATATCAGAAATTAACGCCGAAGAGGCCAATTCACTCAATGCCTCCTTAATACGATGAACGGTTGTTACCGAATTACGCTGTTGCCAACGAAAATCACCGAAAGTTTCCGCATCTATATCCCTCCAAATAGGAATCGCCCGCCAAAACTCTGAACGATCAAAATCGTAAGTTAAAGGACCCCCTCCACCCGGTTGAGAACAGGGCGATTCGTAAGACAAAGTTGTTATGTTCTCAAACATCTTAATATTTTTTAAACAAACGAGTTATTGCACCAAATATTAACACAATTAGGCAGTAATGCGAATTAATTTAATTCGCGTTACCTTTTAGTTTTAGATGTAACCTTGACTCCTGAGATTACCATCCCTTTATCGATTGCCTTACACATATCGTATATAGTTAAAGCAGCAATAGAAACCGCTGTTAAAGCCTCCATTTCTACACCAGTCTTAGCAGCTACACGCACCAAACTAGTAATAATTATGCGATCTCGGCTATCCAAAATTTTAAAATCAACCTCTATATGCGTAACCGAAAGCGGATGACAAAGTGGTATCAGTTCGGCTGTTTTTTTAGCTGCCATAATTCCAGCTAATCGTGCTGTAACTAGTACATTGCCCTTCACGGTCTCGCCTCGCTCAATCGCATCAAGTGTCACTTTGGATAAATGAATCTCACCACGAGCCATCGCCTCACGACTCTGAATCGGCTTAACCGAAACATCCACCATTTGTGCTTCACCTTCAGCATTAATATGGGTCAAATCGCTCATTGTTTTCGGTTAGTTAAACTTTCCTTCCAAACACGAAGCATGCCAATCATACGGTCTCGAAGTAATTGCTCTGGTTGAACATGTTTTGGAATAAAATCCGGAGAAGTTCCAAGTAAATCAGTCGTAACTAAAATCTGTCCGTCGCAGCCAATTCCAGAACCAATACCAATAGTCGGAATCCCAACCTTGTCAGTTATTTCAGTAGCCACGTGAGCATTGACCAACTCAAGTACCAAACCAAAAGCACCTGCTTGATCAAGTGCCAAAGCATCAGCTAACAACTCTTCCTCCTGAACAGAATCACATCCTTTGACTTTATAGCCACCTTCCTCAACAACACTTTGAGGCAACATACCAATATGACCAAGAAATGGAATACCTGCAGAAATAATTGACTCAACCTGAGATAATATCACAAGTCCACCCTCTGCCTTAACACCCTCTGCACCCGCATCAATTAAACGCTGAGCTGACGACAAAGCTTGCTGCGAGGTTTCGTAGGATTTGAAAGGCAGATCCGCTATAATCAATCCACGGGGCTTTGAACGAGCAACGGCTCGGACATGGTGTTCCATCTCATCAAGCGTCACATGCGTTGTGTCAGGATAACCAAGCACCACCATGCCCAATGAATCTCCAACCAACAATAGAGGCACACCAGCGGCGTCAAGCAACTTCGCCATAGGATAATCATAGGCTGTCAAAGCCGCAATCGGCTCACACCCCTTTCGTTGTTGAATAGTTTGCGGCGTCTCTCGTATCTCGCTCACTTCAAAATAGTCTATGCTACTTCGATTATGCTCAAGCGTAAAACCCCATTCATCCACCTCTTTTTGGATCGAGCCACGGTGTTTTAGCCCAGTACCACTTCGAAGCCTTTAATCCCTCGGCATGTCCATCAGTGAAACTAACATTACTCTTAGCGTTATGTCGCAAGTGCGGGCCACCCCAGTTTGGATCACCAGGATTCATAGCACAACTACATGGCGTATAACTGGCTGGATCCTGAACAATCCAACAACCAGGTTTCTCTGGAGATTTTGTTGTAACAGCCTTCATTGGATCGGAAGTATTTTTTGGCAAAGTACCTCCGTCGGTCTTATAGACAACTGTGGAAGGACTACGGACGTCACTTTCTTTAAGAGACGGAAATTCCCATGTTCCAGGCCAATCGCATCCTCCGAGTTGAAAATTAGCTGCATAGTTATTTGTGGTTTGCTCAATATCGTAAAGCGTCTCTTTACGTTCATAACCTTTGCTAGGACAACGAAGTGTGGCCTTGGTTTCTTGATAGTCATATAGATAATTAAACCAAGATCGACGGTTTTGTTGGTTTCCAATAAGCGAAAAAGTCCAAGCATATCTATCTTCGTTGTCGCCAGAATAGAGTTTAGCAGCAAGTGAAAGTTGTTTAAGCTGGTTTAAACAAAACACTTCTTGCCCTTTAGCTTTTGCTTTAGCCAAAGCCGGCAATAACATACCAGCTAAAATGGCGATTATTGCAATAACAACAAGCAACTCTATTAAGGTGAATGCATGGTTTCTATATTTCATTTATTAAAATAATTTTAAGTAAAAGGAATCATTGCGATTACTAATTTAGCTGACAAGAAAAAACCAATTATTACTCCTCTATTTTTTGATAACAACATACTAAAACCTCAAACAAATAATACCTTAGAATAAATAGGCCTTGAAAAGCACACAACCCTCACCCGTAATCAGGGGTATATGAATAAACACTCATTAAAATTCCTAGAGACACTTGTTAACACCCCAAGCCCGTCCGGACACGAATCTCGAGGTCTACGAGTGTGGCTCGACTATGTCAATCAATTCGCGGATGAAACCTACTCCGATTCCTATGGCAACTGTGTTGCTGTTCTCAATAAAGGCGGCGGACCTCGTCTCATGCTCGCTGGCCACGCAGACGAAATCGGCATGACGGTCAATTATATCGATGACCAAGGCTACGTTTATGTTCGCAAACTCGGCGGTACCAATCCAGCCATCACTAAAGCTCAAAGGCTAACAATTCACAGCAGTAAAGGACCAGTAACAGGAGTTGTCGGCAGCGTAGCCCCCCATTTAATGAAGAGTGACAATGGGATGAGCGGATCCACTAAAATTCAGGACTTATTTGTAGATATCGGAGTAAATTCTCGTAAGGCAGCAGAAAAATTAATCCGTATTGGGGATCCCATAACACTCAACGACAAATTCGAAATTCTCAGGGATGATTTAGTAATCGCTCGAGCTTTTGACAACAGAGTTGGTACTTGGGCGGTAGCTGAAACTCTTCGCTTACTTAAAACCAATAAGGCTAAACTGAATGTCGAAGTTTGTGCAGTTGCCAACACCATGGAGGAAGTAGGACTTTTCGGAGCAAGACAAATCGCCTACTCGCTTCATCCAGAAGTCGCGCTAGTTATGGATGTTACCCATGCCACAGACTATCCCACCGTGGACAAACGACAACATGGTGATATCAAAGTTGGCAAAGGCCCCACGGTTACTCACGGTAACTGCAATCACCCAGAAGTGATCAAGCGCATTGAACAGGTAGCAAAAAGACTAAAAATCAATATACAACATGAAGCCATATCGGCCACTAGCGGCACCGATACCGATGCTATTTTTTGGACCCGTGGTGGTATACCTAGCGGACTTATCAGTCTACCTAATCGATACATGCATTCACCAGTTGAAGTCGTTAGCACCAAAGACTTGGAACAGATTCCACAAATCATGGCTGGCTTCGCTAAGTCCATAAAGCGAGGGGAACAGTTCAAGGTTAAAATCTAACTAAGGTTAACGGATTCTCATTTGAACTCGCCTTGTTCAATCAAGGCACACATGATATTTTTTTCACTAAACCAAACCCAACAATGACTATGTTGCTTCGAATTATTTGTCTGATTGCATTCAGTAGTGTTTCCCTTCTAGCCAAGGAAAACAAACTAAGTTGGGAAGCTTTGCCAGATGTTCCTGGAAAGCTGGGAGTCGCTGGACCATTCGCTGGAGCACACAACAACGCACTCATCGTAGCCGGTGGTGCAAATTTTCCTGAAGGCGAACCATGGCGTGTAACTGCTGATGGATACAACTCGCCAAAGGTCTATTACGATAAAATTTACATCGTCACAAAAAATGGTGAAGAATATAGTATTAACGAATCAAAAACCAAGTTACCACAGGTAATTGGCTACGGTGTTTCCATTCCTACCGAAAAAGGTGTGATATGTATTGGCGGCGAATGGAAGGATAACATCAAGGACGAGGCCACCAAAAAATATAAATCGACCAGCGATCTTTATCTTTCAGCTAAGGTCTTTGCGATCTCATACAAAGACGGATCGGTCACGCTAGACCCCGATTACCCTGACCTTCCAAAAAAAACCACGGCAGCAGCTGGCGCTTTAATCGGCAATACTATTTATGTAGCTGGCGGCGATAGTGGCGAAGGCGCAACCAAAAATTTTTGGACACTTGATTTGTCAAAGCGTGGAAAAGAAGATTTTAAATGGCAAAAGAAAACCTCTTGGGATGGCCCAAAAAGAACACACCTTATAGCAGCTAGTCAAAGCGACGGAGCCGCCGACTGTTTCTATATTTTCAGCGGACGGATGAAGGATAAATCTGGAGAGTGGCATATGCTAAGTGATGCCCACAAATTCAATCCAAAGACTGATAGCTGGACTAAACTTGAGGACATACAGCCCAAAGGTGATGCTCAGCCTCGCTGCGTTATGGCCGGAACTGCTGCTGCCGTTGGCTCCAACAGCCTGTTGATTTTCGGGGGAGCAAATGGACAAAGGTTCATCACACTTGAAAGCCTTGAAGCTCAAAGAACCGCCGCCAACAAAGCTGGTAACACTCAAGCTGCCGCTACATTGAATAAGGAGAAACAAAAGATTCAAGATACCCACATCGGATTCAGTCGAGATGTCTTGATTTTCAACACCATCACAGGCAAATGGCGTAAATTTTCAAAATTTGAAGAAAGCTATCGCAGCGCCACTGCTCCAGAGGCAATTGATCAAATAGTGACCGGCAGTCATGTTACAACCACCGCCGTAAAGTGGGGTAATTCGATTATTATCCCTTCCGGAGAAAGCAGCCCCGGTATTCGAACCCCAAATATATGGAAAATTGATCTCGTAAAGCAAAAACAAAGTTTTGGCACTGCTAACTGGCTAGTACTAACCGCATACATGGTCGTTCTTGTTGGTATTGGCTTTCATTTCTCTCGAAAAAACAAATCTGCCGAGGACTATTTTGTGGCAGGAAAACGAGTTGTCTGGTGGGCCGCTGGCTTAAGTATTTTCTCCACCATGCTAAGCGCAATAACATACCTATCCCTACCTGCAAAGGCGTACGCCAATAACTGGACATGGTTTATCTTCAATATGACTATTCCAATCATGGCCCCCATCATCATTTTATGCTTTCTTCCCTTTTATCGTCGTCTGGGAATTACCAGTATCTATGAGTTCCTCGAAATGCGATTCGACTCAGGGCTACGTAAACTAGGCAGTGCCAGCTTTGCTATCTTTCAACTCGCTCGCATGGGTATCGTAATACTGCTACCTGCCCTGGCCTTATCTGCAGTGACTGGATGGGATGTTAAGTATTGCATTATTGCCATGGGTATACTTAGCACCATCTACACCGTACTCGGAGGCATCGAGGCGGTCATCTGGACCGACGTAATCCAAACAATAGTCCTAGTCGGCGGCGCGCTCGTTGCATTTATAATTATCATTGGCGAAGTGGATGGAGGTTTCTCAACTATCATTGAATCAGCAAATCAGCAAAGTAAGTTCGAGATGATTAAAACGGATTGGAAATTCATCAATGGCCTCGACACCATTTGGGTAATTATTATAGGCGGAATCTTTGCGCAAATTCTGAGCTATGGCACCGACCAAGCAGTCGTTCAACGCTACCTTACTACATCCACTGAAAAAGAAGCCGCCAAGGCAATTTGGACCAATGCTATATTAAGCGTTCCAGTGTCCGTTCTCTTTTTTGGCGTTGGCACGGCGTTGTTTGTTTATTATCAACAACAACCGACCAACTTAGATCCAATCTCCAAGATCGACCAAATATTCCCGTATTTCATTCTCCAACAAATGCCTGCCGGACTTGCCGGACTGGTGATAGCCGGAGTATTTGCAGCTGCAATGTCGAGCCTTGATTCGAGCATGCATTCGATTTCAACCTCTTTCACAACTGACTTTCTATCGAATGGTAAAGACAGTGAAACAATTTTACGCACTGCTAAGAGACTCACACTGATTCTCGGCATACTCGGCACCATCTCTGCTCTCTATATAGCTTCGCAGGATAGTAAGAATTTGTGGGATACACTAATGGGATACGTCGGACTAATCCTCGGAACATTAGGCGGATTGTTTACACTGGCAATATTTACCAATCGCACTTCAAGCATTCACGCCTGGATAGGGGTAATAGCAGCGGTATTGGCCTTGTACTTTTTTAAGTTCCACACCGATCTCCATCTACTGATGATTGGCGCTGTAGGCACTATCTCCTGCTTTCTCACTGGCTGGGTAGCAAGCCTGATTATTCCTTCAAAAACAAAGGATTTGACCGGCTTAACCTGGACACAGCGTAAAGCCAGATAATCCATATAACCAAGATTAAAAGCGATTTTGAAACTTGGCTTCACTGAAGAGGTAGGGTACACAATTTGCCAACCCGGAGATGCGGTTTTGACCAAACCGCTATACCGGCACTCCATTGACAATGATTTATCGCAACACACTAGCAGCATTAGCAACGCTAGGCTTAGCAACTGCATCTGCCCTTGGACAGGCCGGCGATGGTAAGGACAAACAAGGCACAGTCCAAAAGAATCTGTTCCCCCATCTGAAGCCCCCCCCCGCACCGGTACTCTCAGCAGAGGAAGCAGTCAAATCCTTCACTTTACCCGAAGGTTTTGAGGTGCAAATTGTTGCGGCTGAACCACTTTTGGACACCCCAGTTGCAATGGAAATAGCCCCGGATGGTCGCATGTGGATAGTCGAAATGCGCGGTTACATGCGCGATTCGGATGCAACAGGGGAACACGACAAAATCGGACGCATCAAAATACTTGAAGACACCAACGACGATGGACGCATGGACAAGATGACCATCTTCAAGGATGGATTATTTCTTCCTCGGGCTATTGCACTTGTTAGAGGCGGCGTAATGGTCGCGGAACCACCTCGGCTTTTATTTTTCGAAGATACGAATGGCGACGACAAAGCAGATAAACAGACGGTTATTGCCACCGATTACGCTGTGGCTTGCGATCCAGCCCGCGGTAAAAGCGCAAATCCCGAACATGCGGCCAATGGCCTTATGTGGGCGCTAGACAATTGGATCTACAGCGCAAACCACACGGTACGTTTCCGTAATACCAGCGGCGAATGGCAACGAGAACCAACTATTAAGCGCGGCCAATGGGGCATATCAATGGATAATCTGGGACGTATTTATTATAATAGTAACAGTGATATGCTGCGTGGAGATCTAATCCCTTCTGAATACCTTCAACGCAATCCATTTAGTAGTGGAGGAGGAACTGCAATCCGTTTAGCCAAGAGCCAAGAAACATGGCCCGGCCGACTAAACCTAGGAGTAAATCGAGCCTATAGAAAAGGCACACTAAGATCTGAAGGGCCACTAGAAGGTCGCTTGTCTCGATATACCGCCGCATGCGGTCCAGTAATATATCGTGGTGATAACTTCCCTAAAGGATATCAAGGCAACTCGTTTATCTGCGAACCAAGTGGCAATTTTATTCGCCGAAACGTACATATAGAAAATAGTGGAAATATTATTGCTGAAAATGCCGAGAAGGAATCAGAGTGGATGAGCAGCAGTGACGAAAGGTTTCGCCCGGTAAACCTCTATAACGGCCCTAGTGGAGGACTTTACATTGTCGATATGTATCGAGGAATTGTTCAGCACAGAATCTACCTAACAAGCTACCTACGAAATCAAGCCGAGAGTCGAGGTTTGGAAAAAGACATCGATAACGGACGAATTTACCGCGTTGTTTACAAGGGTAATAGCTCTTCCACGCAAAATTTAGCTAAAGCCAGCAGCAATCAACTCATTTCTGCCCTAAGCAATAACAACGGCTGGGCTCGTGACACCGCTCAACGTCTGCTTGTGGAAAGCAAGGATGATATAAATCTTGAGTTAGCTAAAGTAGCCAAAGACGGAAATCATGCACTTGGAAGAATGCATGCGCTATGGTCACTCGAAGGCCGAGCTGCTATCAGCCCAGATATCATACTTGATACATTAAAAGACAGCGACCGAGGTGTTCGCATGTCTGCAGCCCGTTTGGCCGAGCCGTGGCTGAAGGTTCCTGGAAACGATGCCATTCTCGATCAACTCGTATTAAACACCAGAACAGACGATATCACCGAGTTACGACAGATGATGCTTTCTCTTGGAGCTCACACGCATATTTTAACTCATATGGCTATAAGAAGCGCCCTCTACAACCATGCAGAAAAGCCTTATGTTTTGGATGCGGCACTTTCAGGTTTAGCAGGAAAAGAATTGGAATTTCTCGAACTGATTCTAGGTGAAAGACGCTGGCGCAATGCTAAACATCGTTCAAATGTCATTGAATCTCTAGCAGATTGCATCTTCAAGGAAGGACGGCCTTCGCGGGTTGGTCAGCTGATCTATTACACTTACGGACGACGTACACAGGATTGGCAACGCATTTCCATCCTTCGAGGCATTGCCCGCAACAAATCGAAGGGCAAACCAATCTATTACGATAAAAAACCTTCAATGCTAAGCAAACTGCAAAAATCCAAATACCCAGAAGAAGCAAATCTTGCTAACTCAATTGATAAGTTGTTTTTGTGGAAAGGCAAACCTGGCGTAAAACCACTCCCACCACTACGACCATTAACCGATAGTGAGCAAATATTATTTACACAGGGAAAACAGTTCTACACCTTTACATGCGCCGCTTGCCACCAAGAACACGGCCGTGGACAGGCTGGAGTTGCACCTCCGTTAGTAGATTCTGACTGGGTACTCAAAAGTGACGAACGGCTCGTACGAATCGTCCTTCAAGGCCTTGCAGGACCAATCACTGTAAACGGAAAAAAACATGACCTTGAGATGCCCGCACTTGTTGGTTTTAATGATGATCAGATCGCTGCAATTCTCACCTATATACGACGTGAGTGGGACCATCGCGGCGAACCCATTAACTCGGAAAAAATTAAGGCTATCCGCACAGCAACCTCCAAAAGGGTAGAACCCTGGACCGCTCCAGAACTACTGGAACTTCAATAAGGCCTGAATGATCGACGCAGCACGATCCATACACTTTATAGGCATTTGCGGCACAGCAATGGCCTCAGTAGCAGCCGCACTCAAAGAACGTGGTTATACCATCACTGGATCAGATCAGGGAATCTACCCTCCAATGTCAACATTTCTTGAAGAACGTGACATTGAGGCTAGCCCATATAGTGAATCCAATCTGACTCATAAACCGGATTTAGTCGTTATCGGAAATGCCATATCCCGAGGAAACCTCGAGGCGGAACTTACACTTGAACAAAAACTTCCCTATTGCTCACTTCCAGAATTGCTAAAACACCACTTTCTTAGAGGGAAACGATCACTGGTTATCTCGGGAACTCACGGCAAAACTACCACGGCTTCGCTACTAGCCTGGATACTTGAACACAATGGCCTTAATCCTAGCTTCCTAATAGGAGGCATTCCCAACAATCTCGGCCAAGGGGCACGTTTTACCGAGAGTGATTGGTTCGTGCTTGAAGGTGATGAATACGACACAGCATTTTTCGACAAGCGTAGTAAATTTGTTCATTACCTGCCTGAGGCAGTCGTTATAAATAATCTTGAGTTCGACCATGCCGACATTTTTAGTAGTCTGAATGAAATTCAGACTGCTTTTCAACGACTGATCAACATTATTCCACGCAATGGACTACTCCTCGCCAATGGTGATGAATCCAACTTAAAGCCGCTCATTAATATCAACCACTGTCCTGTAAGACGTTTTGGCTTAAGTAACGCGTGCGAAGAACAAGCCGACAATTTATTATACGACGAAAACGGATCCAGATTTCGAATTGGAAAATCTGAATTTCGAATTCCCATGATAGGAGAGCTTAATGTTCGTAATGCCTTAGCAGCCCTTCTTATGGCTCGCTATACAGGATTAAGTGATTCACAAATCCAAGCTGGATTCGATTCATTTAAAGGCATTCGCAGGCGCATGGAAATTCGGGGAGAAGTTAAAGGAATCACAGTTATCGATGACTTTGCACACCATCCAACCGCTATTCGGGAAACGCTAAAGGCACTTGACCGACGATTCCCAAATCGGCGCATATGGGCGATCTTTGAGCCTAGAAGCAACACAACACGTCGCAACCATTTCCAAACGGAACTAGCAGCTGCACTTAGCTTGGCTAAATATGTAATAGTAGCTGAGGTAGCCCGATTGGACCAGGTTCCACCAGAAGAACGGTTAAACCCTGAACAACTTATGGAAGACATTCGATCCAAAGGCGCCGAAGCATATTATCTTCCAACAGCTAACGACATTATCAGTCACATTATACCTGAAACTCAGTACGGCGATATTCTCTGTGTGCTAAGCAATGGTGGCTTCGACAATATACATCAAAAACTAATAGATGAGTTAAATAATTAAGGTATACAAACCTCGTTCAGCTTCTTATTTTACAAACTCTAAATACGGTATTAATTTTTCTTTGAAATATATAATCCAATTCCAATTCCAATAAGCAACACAAGCGCTCCTGTTAAAAAAGCAATCATAGTCTAATCAATTATTAGATTTATCTTCTTGGCCCTCTATAGGTTTTAGTACGAACTTTGGGAATAATATATGTTTGAGGCAAGTAACTCTGAGATGAAATACGAGGGGTAAAGATTGACTGCGGATTACTACGAACATGTCGATTAATAGATCTCACACTAGATTTATCTAAAATCGAGTAACGATTTGTGTAAGCTTTCTTTTGGGCCTCCTTATAATACGGATCATTATCGCCCATAAACACTTTCCCTTTTGGCGGGCCTTCAACAACCGTCGGCCTACCAGCGGGGGCTTGAGGAATTGTTGAATCTGTCAACGGAGCGGCCGTATTGGTCGTGTAGGCATTTCCACTAAAGCTCAAAGACAAAGCAACCCCATGAGCCTCAATTTCGACTACACCTTTTGTGGAATCAATATGCATGACTTTGATTGTTCCAGCTCTCTCCCCTTCGCCCAAAGTAAAGTAGGCAGTACGGGGTAAAGCATTACGACTGTCCACCTTTGCAACACAAACCTTGTAGCCACCTCGAAGACGATATATTCCCGTGAGTTTATACTCGATACCTTCAGGCAATTTAGCTTGATCTAACTTAACCGAATCAACGATATCAACACGAAACTCAACACCTGATTCATCACCTGTATAAATAATAGAAACCGCTTCTCCATTTCCATCGATAACTTGACCATGAGGTTTCCAGTCAGTCTCCCCTTGCTTGACATATACCTGATATCCAAAGCCAACCTTAGTATCAAATTCTAATTCAACCAGATCACGCTTTGCTAACGTTACAGCTTCTTTGGGCTTCGGGGTAGCAGGCTCAGCATGCAAAAGCATATGCCCCATAACCACTATCATGACTGCAATTACGGATTTCATAAGGAAAATATTAGGCTTAGTCCACTCTCCTTTCAAGTCTTGTCCATTGCCAATTTATTGGCAGAAGCCTAGAATCAGCTCGGTTAGGCATGAATATCTCCGGATCCAAAATTTTGATTACTGGCGGCACCGGCTCTTTTGGGAATCGAGTCGCTGAGCATCTCCTCAAGCAATCCCCATCTATAGTTCGAATCTTTAGTCGAGATGAAAAAAAGCAATGGGAGATGCAACAAAAATTCCCCCATTTCGAATACATCATTGGCGATGTTAGAGACGAAGCGCGGCTAGAAGAATCAATGGCTGGAATAGATCTGGTATTCCACGCAGCTGCACTTAAACATGTACCATCTTGCGAATCGTATCCATTCGAAGCCTACAAAACAAACGTAGTAGGTTCACAAAATGCCTGCCGTACAGCTAAATCAGCTGGAGTAAAAATATTCGTTGCCCTAAGCACAGACAAGGCAGTCAAACCTCTTAACGCAATGGGCACAAGTAAAGCAATGATGGAAAAGCTGATTTGTAGCCAAAATATCAATGAAAGTGAAACCAAGTTTTGCTGCGTAAGATATGGAAACGTTATGGGTAGTCGCGGTTCAGTGATCCCACTATTTAAAAGGCAAATTGAAAGTGGCAAACCAATAACTATTACAGTTCCGGAGATGACACGTTTCCTCCTAACGCTTGATCAGTCAGTTGGACTTGTATTACACGCTATGGAGCATGCAATAGGAGGTGAAATTTTTGTTCGCAAAGCTCCCGCATGCACTATCGAGATACTTGCCGATACAGTTCGTAGGAAGTTTAGCCCAAAAGGAAAAAGTCACCCTATTGAAGTTTCCGGAATTAGACCTGGGGAAAAACTTCATGAAACGCTCGTCAATGAATACGAGATGCAACGCATTACAGATGAAGAACTTTTTTATACGGTACACCCAGAGTACAACATACCAAAACATATCTCTGATAAACCGCTAGGATCCGAATACACCTCCAATAACACACACCAGCTTAATAAATGTGAAGATATCGAAAAATTACTTGATAAAATGGGTGAAATCGAACTTTACATCTAACTAATCAAAAGGCGCATGGCCAACCCACTTAGACAACTATTGAGGCCTAAATCTGCTGCAGATTTCACAGCAAAACTCGTGGCTAAAGGAGAAATCAAGACCGCTTTAGATATTGGGTGCGGCACAAGATCTCATCTACAAGTGTTTCGGCCGGACTTGGAAACCACTGGGCTCGATGCCTTTTCCAGTGCAATCGATACTGCAAAAAAACGTGGCGTTCATGATCACTATATTCATGCAGACATTTTGAAAGATCAAATTGATACTCAATTTGATCTCGTAACACTGTACGGGCTTATTGAACATCTCCCAAAAACTGAGGGCATAAAACTTATAGATAACATCGAAAAATTAAGCCGAAAATATATTATCTTTGAAACCCCGAATGGATTTGTCCCACAAGGGCCGGAATTTGGAAACGAGTTTCAACGTCATCGTTCAGGGTGGAACATTAAAGAATTCGAAAACCGCGGCTATACCGTGTATGGCACTACAGGCACTCGTTACCTTCGTGGCTATATGGCAGGCCCGAAGTATAATTTTCCAGGATGCATTTTTTTTGACGAATTGCTTACACTTTTTCTTCGAATTAATGACAACCCCAAGCACGCATTCAACCTAGTAGCGATTAAGGACTTACGAGGCATTTCCGCCATACACAAAAAGGAGGACCAGCCTTGAGGCTACTCATACTTGGAGGNAGCGGGATGTTGGGNCATCAACTTTGNCGAAGCCTCCAATCTAGACATNAAGTTTGGNCAACACTACGCCGNCCAGTTATCNATTATTCATCACNTGANATTTTCAACACTTCAACATCAATACAAGTAAACGATATAACCGATCGAGATNNACTCAGTCGCGTACTCGAAAAAGCACAACCAGAAGCTGTTATTAATTGCGTCGGCATTATCAAACAACTCAACGAAGCTAAGGATGAGAATAGAGTCCGAAAAGTGAACGCTGAATTTCCACATCATTTAGCCCAACAATGTAAGGTGCTGAACACTCGATTGATCCACTTCAGCACCGACTGCGTGTTCGCTGGGATTAAAGGAAACTATTCAGAGGATGATCCAGCTGACGCGACTGATCTTTATGGTAAAACAAAGTATTTGGGGGAAGTAACTGATCGCCATTGCATAACAATACGATCATCTGTGATAGGTCATGAAATCGGTTCTAATCTATCTTTATTGGGCTGGTTTTTAAATCAAGAGGGAAAAACTATCAAGGGATACACCCGCGCAATCTATAGTGGCTTCACAACAATCGAAATGGCTAAGATTGTCGATCGCATCTTGACTAAGCATCAATCTCTATTCGGCCTCTGGCAAGTAGCCAGTGAACCAATATCAAAATACGACCTACTTAAACTCATCCAATCTAAACTGGGATGGAAGGGAACAATCCAACCAGAGGATTCATTTGAATGCGATCGCAGCTTGAACGGAAAACGTTTCAAAGATGCCACCGGATACCAACCTCCAACCTGGGAGGAAATGATTACGGAACTATCCCAATTATCATGAACGAAATAATGCAAATCATATCCGTCATTCCAGTATACAACGGTGAAAGATTTATACAGGAAACACTCGATTCCCTAGCATCACAGACTTTAAAGCCAGATCGTGTTATAGTAATTGACGACGCCTCTACCGACAATACAGTAAAGATTGTGGAGTCGCATGAATTGCTGAAATGCGAAATTATTCGTAGTAATGAAAACCGCGGACTCTTCAAGAACTTCAATCGAGCGCTAGACTATGCATCCGAATGCGACTTTCTACACTATATTTGCGCAGATGATGTCTTGATGCCCGAATTCATGGAACAAATGTATAACGCGCTAAAAAATACAGAAGAACAGTCTTTCAGCTATTGCCTTTCGGCATTTATCGACAAAGATAGTAAACTCATTGAAAGCCCTACCACTCGCCCTTCTCCTCCGCGTTACATTTCAGCAAACGCTTTACTCTCACAACACAGTGAATGCAAATCACTAATGCTCGGTGGAACTCTCATTAAGACACTTGGTCAAGCTTGCCCAGTTCGATTCCGCACCGATATGCCTCATGCAGCTGATTGTGTGTTTTACTCAGATCTAGCCAAATCAAGTGCTTCACGCATCCAAGTTCCGCAAGTTCTACTGCATATACGAAGACATCCTTTTAGCATGACAAAGCACAACGAAGAGAACATCAAAAGCTGGGTGCTTGATGAATGGGAAGCCATTCAGCATGCGTTTAGATTAATGGACCAAGCTGCTTTACCACGATGGTTTCGCAGACAAAAACTGCGCTGCATGTTCGCCGCAAGATCCAAGGTGAAAATGCAGCAGATGGCAGACGAAAAGCCAGATTATGTCCAACGGATTTACAAATCAGCTAGACCTAAAATACCTTGGCTGCACTGGCATCTGGGAAGTATTTCCGTTTTACTACGTGACATTTTTTTTGGTTCATCCCTTAAGAGGGAGCATTGGCAATAAATAAAAAGTGAATTTAACATTTCTTAAAACTGAACGAACTTCCGGATGGGTCAAACCCTTTGGAGGGCTAGCCGTTCTATTGATTATCGTAACGCTGTTTCTTTTTTGGGACAGCACTAAACCCGCGATGACCCTCTTTTCGAACGACGGGCCTCTAGGATCGATCAGTAGTAATGCAATTAAAATGCCTGGTACTTTTTTCGGTTATTGGCATGACTTAAACTGGCTAGGCTATGAACAACCAAGTGCTTCACCTGGCATATATATGGCGCTAGGCTTACTACTGCAAAATTCGGTACTATACCTCAAATGGTGCACCCCTATCTGCCTGATTATTTTAGGTCTCTCTGCTTGGTTCTTTTTCCGTACACTCGGCCTTCGTAATCTTGCGTGTACTATCGGAGCAATTGCAGCAGCATTTAATATGGAAGTGGTATCATATGCTTGCTGGGGACTACCATCACGTTCACTAACTTTTGCCACAACATTTCTTGCCGGATCATTCATACTACGTGCTCTAAAATCGCGCCCATGGATAAATCTAACAATAGCCGGAATCTGCGTCGGACTTGGCCTTATGGAAGGGTATGATATAGGAGCACTCTTTAGCCTATACATTGCAGTGTTTATATTATTTGGATTCCTTATCAAGCCACGTGAAAGAGGGGAGCAACCAAATATTGGTCGAGCATCCTGCCAAGGGATTGCAGGGATAGCATTAGTAGCACTCGCTGCAGGATTAGCATCATCACAGACCATTTCCACGCTTGTTGGAACACAACTCCAAGGTTCTTCCAATGTCCAAACCGAAAACACACAAGCCGCTAAAGAGCAACAATGGAATTTTCTTACACAATGGAGCCTTCCAAAAATGGAAGCATTACGAATCGTTGTACCAGGGCTTTACGGATATCGACTCGACACTCCAAGGTCTTACGACTCTGAAAAAATAATTTCACTTGAAGGAGGAAGATACTGGGGGTCAATGGGCCAAGATCCGATTTTGGAGCAGATTAATGAGACGGAAGAAATAATCGCAGCATTTGGGCAACGTAATGTTTTACCTGGCGAACTTGCCCAAGTCATGAATATCTCCGTCAATCAAGCTGCACAGTTGATGAGTCTTGTGCAAAATAAGGGGCGTTTTTTACAGCGCCACTCTGGCTCAGGTGAATACGTTGGGATAGTTGTGTTTTTACTTGCGATTTGGGCAATCCTTTTCGCTCTTAATAAACGTGCTTCACTCTATTCAGGAACGGAACGCCGAATGATACTTTTTTGGGGATTCATTGCTTTGTCATCGCTACTTTTAGCTTTTGGAAAACATTCAATTTTTTATCAGCTCATCTATCAGATGCCGTTTTTCAACACTATGAGAAACACAATCAAGTTCCTTCACCCGATGCACTTTGCGTTGATTATTCTAGGTGCTTACGGTGTCGAAGGGTTAATTCGTCTCGCCAAACTAGAGACAAAAGAAAACTCTAAGCTAATTCGAAAATGGATTATTGGATCATCCATTGTTGCGAGTATCATTTTAATATTTAGTCTAATTTTTAGTTCTGTCAAAAAACTGCTAGCACAACATATTGCCAGTCAAGGTTTCTCATTAGAAGAAGCATTAACCATGGCCTCATTTGCCGGAAAAGAGCTCATCATTACTTCGATTTTTTTAGTCATTAGTGTGTTTTTTATAGCCAAGATTCTAAAGACTAAGGCGGCTACACCCTTTGTAATCGGACTGTCTTTACTGGTAATTGCAGACCTTACCCGAGCCAATTTGCCTTGGATACAATACGATGATTACAAGTATAAGTATGAAAACAACACGAACCCAATAATTAATCAACTCAGCCAATCATCACATGAGGGACGCGTCACCATCTCGCGCTTATCGAACAGAGATCTAAGTGGGCTCTATCGTATTGAGTGGTTACAGCATCAATTCCTTTATAACAATATTCAGTCAATCGATATCGTACAAGCACCTCGAATGTCCGCAGATCATGAAGCATTCGAACGGAGATTTACAATTACCGGCGATACTAACACTCACTACCTTGAAGGTAGGCGCTGGGAGTTGACTAACACTCGATGGATTCTTGGGGGCACAAATGACGTGTCGATTTTCAATCAAAAGTTTGATCCAGGCAAAGGCCGATTCACCTCTACCAACTCATTCTTAATTGGTTTGCGCTCAGACATACGCAATCCGAGTTCACCCAGTTATGAAGATTTGACCACACAGCTCCAACCAAATGGACCTTATTGCTTAATCCGGTTTGACGGTGCTCTACCTAGAGCCAAGCTATATAGCCATTGGCAGGTTCAGACTAACAATTCAGTCACATTGGAAACCTTGGCTAGTCGAGAGTTCGACCCTCACTCTACTGTAATCGTAAACACGCAAATAAAACCATCCACAGCCACAGATAACCAAGTAGCCGGAAGTGTTAGTATTAAAGAATATAAACCAAAAGAAATCCAACTTACTGCTAATATAATTAGCGAAACTGTTCTAATGCTTAACGATCATTGGTCACCACATTGGAAAGTCAGCGTTGATGGAGAACCCGCAGAACTACTTCGATGCAACTCCGTTATGCGCGGTGTCCATCTGGAACCCGGGCAAAAAAATATAGTCTTTCGATTCCAACCTCCAGCCACCTGGCTTTACGTAAGCCTCACATCAATACTTACTGGATTCGGCTTGCTTGGTTTCATTATTATCGACAATAAAAAAAGTAGAACGAAATAATGAGCCTCCAGAAAAATTATTATCAAGAAAACGAAGACTATGCCGATTTTCTAGAAAATTGGGATGCCGAATTTTACGCTAAGTATTCCGATGCACTATGCAATGTAAAAGCATGCAGCAAGATACTCGATGTTGGATGCGGTGTTGGCCAAGTTCTCCAGCGATTAATTGAATTCGGACACGAAGCATATGGCGTCGAAGTCTCTGAACCAAATATTGCCAAAGCAAAAGAGGTAAGCCCACTCTGCCAACTATACGATGGATCCACTCTCCCATTCGATAATAACACCTTTGATAGTGCTGGCGCCCTGAATGTTCTTGAACACGTAGAACAGCCTGAAACCTTCATCACAGAACTGGTACGAGTCGTAAAACCTGGTGGTCGTATCATTTTATCAAGTCCCAATTTTTTTCGTGTAATTGGATTTCGGGATTATCACCCCCAAATGCGAGGACTAAGCAATAAAATTAAAAATTGGCAACGCCTTCGCATCAAGCGCATACAGATGGCAAACAATCCAAGTGAAGTGCGCTTCGACCGGATGAAGCCAATTATTCGTGAAAATTTCCAACCCGATGACGACGCCATAGTCGCTACTAATGGAATGGAAATGAGATTCTTTTTAGAACAAAATGGATGCAAGGTAATAAGTGTCGAATGTACTGACCGATATGTATCCTCAATGATCGATTTTGCCCTTAATTTTGGACCTTGGCGCTATCTTATGTTCAACGCCTTCGTAACAGCCCATAAGGCTTCCTCCGAATAATCCAGAGTCAATTCCATTAAAAGAAATTGAATAGTTCTATTGTGATTGAACTATTCAATTACCTACCTTTAAAAATCCTTAATTTTTATTGAAAAAACACATAGAATATCTAAGATTTTCTTAAGCAAGTGTATCTAAAAGCGCGTGGATGCGTACAACATTAATGTATTTTAAGGAAAACTTAATGAGACAAAGATTTTTTCAATTTATACCTTTGGCTTTTTTTTGGATGTCATCATCTATCCAAGCAGAGGAGGTTAAGGCTAAAAAGGTTAGTTTTTACAACGACGTTCGTCCTATTTTCCAAGCCTCATGCCACGGTTGCCACCAACCTGCCAAGGCCAACGGTGACTATGTAATGACGACCTTCAAAGCACTTCTTAAAGGAGGAGACAGTGAAGAGGTTGCGATTATTCCTGGCAAGCCAGATGAGAGTCACTTGATTACATTGATTACACCAATCGATGGCGAAGCTGAGATGCCACAAAAGGAAGATCCATTACCCAAAGAACAAATAGACATAATTACGAAATGGGTTGCAGAGGGCGCAATCGACGACACCCCTATAAGTGCTAAACAACTCTACAACATGGATAACCCGCCGGTATACAGTCTGCCTCCGGTAATTTCGTCAATCGATTATTCTCCAGATGGTTCACTGATCGCAGTAGCCGGTTATCACGAAGTCCTTCTTCATAAAACCGATGGTTCTGGTTTAGCTGGTCGATTGGTCGGTTTATCTGAACGGGTACAAAAAGTTAAATTCTCCCACGATGGCAAAAAGCTCGCAGTAGCCGGCGGATTGCCTGCACGTTCCGGAGAAATACAAATTTGGAATGTCAATAATCGCACCCTGGCTATGTCGATCCCAGTCGGATACGACACATTATATGGTGTGAGCTGGTCACCGGATGATAAAAAAGTATCCGTTGGACTGTCAGACACAACGCTTCGCGCTTACAACATCAGTACTGGAAAGCAAGTTCTCTTCAAAAACACGCATGATGACTGGGTCCTAGATACAGTCTGGAATAATAAAGGAGATCACTTGATTTCTGTTGGACGAGATATGGCAGTAAAGTTGACTGAAGTAGCTACACAACGATTCGTAGATAACATCACGTCAATTACCCCTGGGGCCCTTAAAGGAGGAATTCATGCAATTACAGTTCATCCAAAAAAAGAAGAGGTATTGGTTGGAGGATCAGACGGAGTCCCCCAGATTTTCCGATTGACTCGCGTGACAAAGCGTGTGATTGGGGACAACTCGAATCTTATCCGAAAATTCCCTCCAATGCCGGGTAGAATTTTCGCACTAGACTTTGCTCCAGATGGAAAAAAGATAATTGCTGGCAGTAGCTACAACGGAGTTGGCTCTCTACATCTCTACAGTTCTGACTATGACAGCAGCGTAAATGATGCTTTGAAAAAAGCTTTTGAGAGACCGCTGGATGGAAACTCTAAAAAAATTGCTGCAGAATACCACACTAAACAAGTTAAACTCTTGGCTAAAATATCTCTTGGCACCTCGGTTTATTCTACTGCATTTAGTCCTGATGGAAAAACAATCGCTGTTGGCGGTGCGGACGGCGTAGTGCGCCTGCATGAAACCGAGTCACTTGGTTTAAAACGAGCATTCATGTCTGTTCCTTTGGCAGAAGATAAACTTCAAGACGCAATCGCACTTTCAGCTGAGCCTTCCGAAATTAAACTAAATGGAAAATTTGACTATACCCAAATGCTATTGACTGCAGTTAAGGGCAATGGTGAAAAATACGATGCATCCAGAGATTTTGCTTTTAAACTAGACTCAAAAATAATTGAGATCAGTAAAAGCGGCATAATCTCCCCTATCAAAGACGGAGAAGCTAAGCTTGAAATTTACCACAAGAATCAGAAAACAACATTGAACGTTCAGGTAACTGGAAGCACTAGTGATTTTGAGCCTGATTATGTTCGTGATGTCATGCCAGTATTATCAAAGTTAGGCTGTAATGCTGGAATCTGCCATGGTTCAAAGGATGGAAGGAATGGTTTTAAGCTATCGTTACGAGGCTATGATCCCATCTATGATATACGAGCCTTCACTGATGATTTGGCAAGTCGCCGTGTTAATATTGCTTCACCGGATAATAGCTTAATCTTACTAAAGGCGTCAGCCTCTGTACCTCATGAAGGTGGACAATTAACGAAGCTAGGAGAAGACTACTATGAAATCCTCAAGAGTTGGATTTCAAATGGAGCTAAGCTTGAGATCAATTCACCTAGGGTAACAGGAATTGATCTATACCCACAAAACCCTGTAGTCCAAAATATTGGCGACAAGCAACAGATGCGTGTTATCGCAACATATGCTAACGGTGAAAAACGCGATGTAACCGCAGAGTCATTCATAGAAACTGGAAACTCTGATATCGCTACTACCAATAAAGGAGGCTTAGTAACCACAGCACGTCGCGGTGAAGCGCCGATGCTTGCACGATTTGAAGGAGCTTACGCATCCACAATCGTCACCGTTATGGGCAATCGCTCAGGGTTTGAATGGAAAGAAATGCCACACAACAATAAGGTAGACGAATTTGTTGCTTCCAAACTAAAACGAACCAAAACACTTCCATCAGGCTTAAGTACAGACGAAGAATTTCTTCGTCGCATTTACTTGGATTTAATCGGATTACCCCCTAGTAGCGAAGAAGTCCTCAAGTTTGCCGCTGACAAACGAAATAGCAAAATTAAAAGAGATGAGTTAATTGACAAACTTATAGGAAGTGACAACTACATAGATCACTGGACCAACAAGTGGGCGGACATGTTATTGGTTAACAGGAAATTTTTAGGGACAGAAGGATCATCAACATTCCGTAAATGGATTCGAGATGAAATTGCCAACAATACCCCCTATGATGAGTTTGCACGAAAAATCATTACAGCAAGCGGTTCTAATAAGGACAACCCTCCAGCCTCATACTACAAGATATTACGAGAACCTACCGCCATTATGGAAAACACCACCCATCTTTTTTTAGCAACCCGATTCAACTGTAACAAATGCCATGACCATCCATTTGAAAGATGGACGCAAGATCAATATTACGAGACCACAGCTTATTTCGCTCAAGTTAGTTTAAAAAAAGATGACAAGGCTGGGGATAAACGCATAGGTGGAACAGCTGTTGAAGGAGCCAAACCCCTCTACGAAATTATATATGATCGTAATGAAGGAGATACCAAACACGATAGAACCGGTGAAATCACACCCCCCGCATTTCCATTTGCAAGCGAACACAATATTCCAAAAGATGGGAGTCGGCGTGAAAGCTTCGCTGCTTGGCTAACATCTCCAGACAACGAGTATTTCGCTAAGAGCTATGTGAACCGTATTTGGGGATATATGACAGGGACCGGTATCATTGAACCAATTGATGATATTCGCGCTGGCAATCCACCAAGTAATCCCGAATTACTAGATTGGCTGACAAAAGAATTCACTGAAAGCGGCTTCGATGTTCGTCATTTGGTTAAAACCATAACCAAATCTAGGACTTACCAATTGAGTGTAAAAACCAATAAGTGGAATGAAGACGACAAAATTAACTTCTCACACGCAAAAGCACGACGACTGCCAGCTGAGGTTTTGTTTGATTCCATTTACCGGGTAACTGGGACTAAAAGTAAATTTCCCGGAGTCCCTGAAGGGACACGGGCCGCACAACTTCCTGATTCAGGAGTAAAACTTGCCGATGGATTTTTAGGTAATCTAGGTCGACCAGCAAGAGAAAGTGCTTGCGAATGTGAGCGTTCCAACGAACTTCAATTAGGACCAATTATGGCACTCATTAGTGGACCAACCGTAGACAATGCTATTAGCTCAAAAGACAATGCTATTACCAAACTTGTATCTGACATGGCAGACGATGAAAAAATGGTTGACGAATTGTTCCTTAGAGTACTGAACCGTCATGCCACCCCGAAAGAAATATCTGCAGCAAAAAAAATAATCGAAGACGTAAAGTTAGAACACGAAACTGCAATCAATCAATTAGGCAAATATGAGAAAGAAATCGAACCAATCGAAACAAAACGTGCCAAGAAACGCACGGATTCCATCCGCTTAGCTAAAACTAAACTTGAGGCATACGAAATGGAGATTGCCCCTCGTGAAGCTGATGCCAACAGAAAACAAAAAGAACGCATAGCGAAGGCGGAAGAGTCACTAAAGTCCTACAACAATGAACTAGCCAATCGCTTGACTGAATGGGAGAAATCTGCTGCAAAGACAACTAAGTGGGAAGATTTAGACATCGGTGATTTAAAAGCTACAAACGGCACTAAACTTGAGAAACTTGAAGGCAACGTAGTCTTTGCCAGTGGTGACCTTAAAAAGACAGTATATACGGTTAATGCCGATACCAAACTCAACGGCATTACGGGCGTTCGCCTCGAATTACTGGCAGATGACAAGTTATCCAAAAAAGGGCCAGGTCGAAATGACGATGGTAATTTTGTTTTGACTGAGTTTAGTCTAAAGGCAATCTCAACTGGCAAAGAACAAAGTCGTAAATCCACCAAAGTTTCATTCAGGGAGGCGAAGTCAGACTTTAATCAAAAAGATTTCGATGTTAAGAAAGCTATAGACGGAAAGATAGATAATAGCGGTTGGGCATCTAGTCCAAAATTAGGTACCGACAGAACTGCCATATTTATACCAAAAGAAAAATTTGGAACTGAGGGTGGATCACGTCTAACTTTCTCCCTAAATCAAAACTACAGTAGCAAAAAGCACTCAATTGGGAAATTCCGCCTTCTTGTCACAACTGATGAAAAGGTTGAAATCGGCCACCCAGGTGATATTAGCGCTATTTTAGCAATCACATTAGACAAGCGAAGCGAAGATCAAAANAANCGCCTTACTNACTACTTCAAGGCGCAAGACAAGGATTTGGNAGCCAAAAATAAGGAACTTGAAAACGCTAAGAAAAAGCGGCCAGAGGATCCAAAACTGAAGGAACTTAAATCTTCCCTCGCAAAAGCAGAACAGCCACTTACCGTAGACCCCAAACTTGCGGAACTGCGCCGCGCATTAGAGCTAAGCAAAGCACAACAGGAAACCATTCGTTTAACAGCGGCACAAGACATAGCCTGGGCACTAATTAACAGTCCAGCATTCTTATTCAACCGTTGACGACCATGAGAAAAATGATAGTTTTCACCGAAACAGAATACTTAATTTTTAAAATAACTTTAAGACAATGATTACAATACCAGGAGCACCAGGAAAGGACTTATGTGATCCACACTTGAAAGTTTCAAGACGTGACCTACTTCGCATTGGAGGATCAAGTATGATGGGCTTAGGTTTAGCCAATATACTCAAACTTCAGGCGCGTGCCGCCGAAGCTGGTCATTCAGGGGGCCCCGGATGGGGTAAGGCAAAACACGTAATTCTCTGCTACTTGCAAGGAGGGCCTAGTCATATAGACTTATGGGATCCTAAACCGGATGCCCCCGACAATGTGAAGTCTATTTTCAAACCGATACCAACAAAAATTCCCGGTGTAAACTTTACCGAATTAATGCCTAAACTGGCTAAGGTTAATGACAAGATGTCGATGATTCGTTCGATGAGTTATACTCCTAATGGATTATTCAACCACACAGCTGCGATCTACCAGATGATGACCGGCTACACAACCGACAAAGTGAGTCCTTCTGGTCAGCTGGAACCTCCAAGCCCAAAAGATTTTCCTAACTTTGGTTCTAATATAGTTCGATTACGCCCAACAACAGAACCAATGCTACCATTTGTCATGCTGCCTCGCCCCCTACAGGAAAGTAACGTAGTTGGCAAAGGAGGGACAGCAGGCTTCTTAGGTAAATCATTCGATCCATACTATCTCTATCCTGACGGAGGTGACATGGATATGAATAAAATGGATCGGGTTAAAACAGATGATCTTAAAATGCGACCGGACGTATTCGAGTTACGTCTTCGTCGTCGAGCCCGCCTTCGCGATGCAATAAATGATGCGTCACCAGATATAGACAAGGCTGTATCGAACTTTAAACTTGATGAATACTATGACCGTGCTCTCAATCTTGTAGCATCTGGCCGTGCTCGCAATGCATTTGATCTAGCTCAAGAATCAGAAGCAACCCGTAATCTTTACGGGCGTAATACATTTGGTCAAAGCTGTTTGCTGGCACGTCGTCTAGTTGAGGCTGGCACACGAGTTGTTGAAGTAGTATGGCCAAAAGTTGCCAATTCCGACAACCATTCCTGGGATGTTCACGTTGGCCTACCAAAGCGAATGAAAGATCAAGCTGCACCCATGCTTGATGCCGGACTTTCAGGGCTTATCACCGACTTAAGCCAACGGGGCATGCTGGAAGACACTTTGGTAATCGCTGTAGGAGAATTTGGCCGTAGCCCAACAAAAGGCGTAAGCACTTCTGGTAATAGTAATAGTGCCGATGGCCGCGATCACTGGCCTTACTGTTACACAGCAGCAATTGCTGGCGCAGGCATCAAGCAAGGTTATGTACATGGAAAATCAGACCGCACCGGTTCTGCACCAGTTGAGGATCCTGTCCACCCGGGCGAATTACTAGCAACGATTTATCACGCCTTTGGCATTGATCCAGAAACAATCGTCTACAATCACCTTAACCAGCCTCGTGAATTGGTCAAAGCCAAGGCTGTCACCAAGTTGTTTGCTTAATAGCAGCTATAAACTAAATA
Organism: Verrucomicrobiales bacterium; assembly: GCA_002684915.1. Taxonomy (GTDB): domain Bacteria; phylum Verrucomicrobiota; class Verrucomicrobiia; order Limisphaerales; family UBA1096; genus UBA1096. Next base: position 2,936 of record NYWG01000028.1, on the reverse strand, counting down.
ATAATTTAAAGCCGATGGAATTCCATCGGCTTTTTTCTTTGGAATAAGATATTTATCGAAATTAAATCAGTGTCTACATGTTTTTGGTTTCCGTTTCGATCTCTTAGACTTAAGTTTGCCCCGATTAACAGTTCAATGACATGCCATTGGTACGATTTATAAGCCGAATTTTCGCCCGAATTATTTTCGGATTCAAAATACATAACGCTGAGGTACTGAAGACAAATGGTCCAGTTCTACTTGTACCTAATCATGCGTCTTGGTTTGACTGGTGGATAGTTGGAATTTGCCTTCAGGAAGATTGGAAGTTTGTTGTTTCATCTACACGTGCTGAAAGCCATTGGATTTTTCGGTTTGTAATGCGTAACCGGTTCACTTTTCCGATAGACAATGCCTCACCATTTGCCATCAAAGAAATGTCTAACTTTTTGAAGAATGGCGGACGATTGGTTCTTTTTGCCGAAGGGCGTCTCACAGAAACCGGCAGCTTGATGAAGCTCTTTGAAGGAACTGGCTTCCTACTAGAAAAAACTAATGCAAAAATAATAACCTGCTACCAACGAAATGCTCATCGTCTACCTTATTCAAAGCATCCTGGATGGAAAAAAATATTCCCAAGATTAACCATTCATTTCAGTAATCCGCAATTCGCTCCTAAAACACTAAGTAATCGATCCAATGCAAGAGAAGCTTATACACAATGGCTTAGAGAGCAATTGATGGGACTACAGTTTCATGTTGAAATGAAGTTAGGCCCTCAAGATTTATTGACAGCCATAGGCTCCATGGGTCGTGAGCGTCCAAAATCAATAGTACTAGAAGATGTTACAGGTCAACGCCTTAATCATCGAATGGTAATGGTTGGATCGGAAGTCTTATCTGGGCAGTTCCAAAAAATACTAAAGCCAAACATTGAGCCAGTAGGCCTTCTTTTACCAAATGTCAATGCTACACCAATTACTCTTTTAGCACTCTGGCGCCTTGGAAAAGTGCCAGCAATTTTAAATTATAGTAGTGGGATTCCAATAATGCAGACATGTTCAGAATTGGCTGGAGTTAAACAAATAATAACATCTCAAGCTTTTTTAGAGAAAGCCGATATAAACATACAGCCAATGAAGGACGCTGGCATCGAATTTATATATCTAGAGACAGTACGTGAAAAAGTTTCAGTTCCAACTAAGTTGTCCATCCTAATAAAACATAAGTTCGGACTTGGACAATCACAGTTTAACATTTCATCCGATAAAACAGCCGTAGTTTTGTTCACAAGCGGATCTGAAGGAACTCCGAAGGGAGTGGAATTAACACACAAAAATATTCTCGCAAATTTACGACAACTACTTGCTATGGTAGACATACTTGATACCGATAGCATTTTCAACTGCTTACCGATGTTCCATAGTTTTGGATTAGTTGTCGGAACCTTACTGCCACTCTGCCGTGGATTGCGGACAACTATTTTCCCATCACCGTTACAATACCGCGTAATCCCTACAGCTGTTTATAATTCCAACACAACCATATTTCTAAGCACCAATACATTCCTAAATGGTTACGCAAAAAAAGCCCACCCCTATGATTTTCGGAATATTCGTTATTTGTTAGCTGGTGCAGAAAAAATTCAACAGGCAACTTCAGATACTTGGGCAAGAAAATTTGGCGTTCGCATTACAGAGGCTTACGGTGTCACAGAGTGTTCACCTGGTATTAGTGCAAATACCAAGGCGGACAATAGATTTGGATCAGTCGGGCGTATTCTTCCAGATATGGAATGGAAATTGGAGCCAGTCGACGGAGTAAAGGACGCTGGCCGCCTTTTTGTTAAAGGTCCCAATATAATGAAGGGATATTTAAATAAGGATGCTAACAAGGCATTCCAATCACTCAAAGGCTGGTATGATACCGGAGATATAGTAGAAGTGGACGACGATGGGTATTTTTGGATAAAAGGCCGAGCTAAACGATTCGCAAAAATCAGCGGTGAAATGGTAAGCCTAACCGCAGTCGAAGATGCCCTCGCAGGAGCATTTCCTCATCACGGCGAAAACTGTGAAATCGCCGTAATTGCCGTTACTGATATAGATAAAGGAGAAAAACTAGTTGCTGTCACTAATGAACCAAACCTCACGACTTCTGAGATCCGTGATGCAGTCGCTTCTGCTGGATTAATTAACCTTTGTACACCACGTGAAATCCACATCCTAAAAGAAATACCCAAACTAGGAACCGGCAAGTTGAATCACCGCGAAGCACAGCGACTGGTAGAAGAAAAATAGAAATTAGCACCTTTCCCATTGTCTCCACTCTCCTGATTTGTTAATTCCCTGTTATGCGGTTTCTGTTCCGCTGGACATTTCGCCTGCTAATTCTAATGCTAGTTTTAGCAATTGGCCTATTTCTGACCAAGGACGCTCTGACCAAGTGGTGGATTGTTAGTGAATTTCGAGAACAAGGGATGGATGTCCAAATTGGACAACTCGAAATAGGATTCCCATTAAACTCCACTATAGCCGCCAATAAAATCACTGTTTTTAATCTTCCTGAATATGGAGGGTCCTCAATGCTCAAAATTGACGATCTGTTCATCGACTGTGACTTATCTGAACTAATGAACTTTCGACGAAAACTAAAGCCTCACTTTCGTCAGATCCGAATCCGCATTGAAGAATTCAATCTTGTAGAGACTAATAAAGGTTCTAGGAACCTGATTTCTTTACCAGATGCCGTAGCCAAAACAACAGCCCAATTGGCTCTGGATGATTCACCACTATATTTCCATCAAAGAAATGAGTACCAGGACCAGGGCTTGCTTTTCTGCCGCTTCTGCTGCTCGGGTAAGCAAGCAACTTGCGACTTTCTCCCTGGAATACTACCTCAACGAGGGCATAATGCCGAGCTTCATGACCTTCTCAAGAAGCATATGTACACGTTCC
>NYWG01000027.1 GCA_002684915.1 Verrucomicrobiales bacterium | reverse complement strand
GGAAAAGAGCGAATATTTTGGTGCTACTTCCTAAGACAGTTTTGGGATTTAAATAGTCTCTCGTCAAGTTAGCAAATCTTACGAAGAAAACTATAGGGTTTTATTTCCAAATCATAAGATATTAATCGATTACCCCTGTGATTAGATGATGAAATAGAAGTGGAGCGGGTGAAGGGAATCGAACCCTCACATGAAGCTTGGAAGGCTTCCGTTCTACCATTGAACTACACCCGCAATAGCAGGAGAGGGAGCATAGCTATTTAGATTATGTTGTCAATTCGACTTCTTAAGCGTTTTAAATCTCAGGGTAAATTTAATAATGGTGAGATTAGTTTGGTCGGCACAGCTTATGTGATAGATTAGGTGTGAAAAACCTACTGTTTTGAAGGCAGGTGTTGATCCATTTATTTAAACAAAAACCTGTAGTCTCCTTGTCTAGATGTTATTCCGTCACTATCCATTTTTTCTAAAACAGGTACAGCAATTTTTCGTGAGATATTCATAACTTTTTTAAGTTCACTAACTGTCGACTTGCCGTGCCCTCTGAGATGCATCTTTGTGGCTAGTTTACAGCTGCCATATTTCATGGCGCTCATATAGATCTCGTCGCTGATGGATAATATATCTCCTGATTCAATTAAAAAGCGGAGTGCCTGTTTACTTAAACCATATTCTGTCAATTGCGCCTGAGTTATAATCCCGGACTCTTTCATGGCTAGGCGTATTCGTTCTTTTTCATCATAAAGATTATCTGATTGATCACGAGCATGTGTTTTTCGCGCGATATATCCTCCATGACGAATAAAGTTATTCTTCAAGCAAAGTTCGCGCAGTAATTCTTCAAGCTGTTCAGAGTTGAATTTATGATTGAGTAATTCAGTTAAACGTTCCTCTGGCATGCCGGAAGAAGCTGGATTATCAACATGGATTTTGTCTACAGATCTGGAAACCTTTTCAACTGACGCATTCCAAAACTTATTGGATAAAACCCAATCACCAAAAAGGTATATCTTATTTTTTTTGGCTAAATGAGAAATCGCTTGGCTACGTTCTTTCTGTGTAAAACTAGAGGGTCTAATTAATTGATCTAATTTTACCATCTTCTCTAGTTCAGTCTGAGAATAAGTCCAAATTATTGCGGAGTCTGGAAATCTTGATCTAATTTTAAGTGTTTTTTTTGTAATTTCATTGATTTGTTTTTTTTCATTTCCAATATTTAGCACAAGCCCGCCAGCTAACGTTTTATTACCCTGCCAATTTCTAATAAGTATTCGGTCTCCTAACCAAATGCTGACTGGTTTACTGAGTCGCAATTGAGCTAAAGCTCGTTGTCCTGGCATGATTTTTTTTATATCTAATAAGATTATTCTGGCTTCAGTATTTGCAGTCCCATGGTGTATTCGCACGATTGAGTTGGTTTTCAATGGCTTTGAATCTAATTCAAAACGGGAAGAACATTCTAAAATTATATCCAAAGTTAAAACGGGAATTAAATACTTTGGGCTAGCAAGAACTGATCCTCTTTTAATCTCTGAATGCGCTATATCAGTTAAGTTTACTGCTGCTCTTAATCCTGTTGTTAACATATCACTTGGCTGGTTGTGATTATGTAAACTTCTAATTCTAGATTTTTTACTTGGAGGATAAACGCCGATGCTACCATTTATTAAAAGGGGGTTTCCAGTGAGAGTGCCAGTTACAACAGTTCCCATTCCTTTAAGCGAAAAGGATCTATCGACTAAAAGTCGAGTTGGGCCTCCTTCTTTACGTTTAGGTAATGTTTTTAAGGCTGATAAGATACTGTTTTTTAGATCAGTTAATCCTTCCCCTGTTTTAGATGAAAAAGGGACAATTTCAGAATCTGCTAAAATACTGGCATCTAATTTCTTTCTTATAGAATTTATCTTAAAATTAATTTCTTTAACCAAATCAGTTTTAGTTAAAACAACTATTCCTTTTTTTATGCCGAGATAATTTATGATCTGCAAGTGTTCTTCAGTTTGAGGCATCCAGCCATCTTCCGCTGATATAACTAATAAGATTAGATCAACAGCACAAACGCCTGAGACCATATTTTTAATGAAATCTTGATGTCCGGGTACATCGATGAAGCCAATCCTATTTTCACCTAATTGCATTCCTGCAAAACCCAAGTCGATTGTTAGTTTACGTTTTTTCTCTTCAGGTAATCTGTCAGTATCTTGATCTGATAGAGACTTTATTAGTGAAGTTTTGCCATGATCAACATGACCAGCGGTGGCTATTATTACATTATTCAAAAAACTTATTTCAAATGTGTTTAGTTAAAATTTTCTCTTATTCCAGATAATAGAAATTTATCTTGTTCAGGGAAAATTGTTCTTAAGTCCAAGCAATATCTTCCTCCTTTAATCAATCCAATAATTGGAAGCTCTGCATTTCGCATTCTATTGGCTATTTGGATAGTGGTTAATTTATTGGATGAAAATTGAAGCGCAATTGAGTTGATTTTGGCTTTTGGAGAAGTTCCTCCTCCAATTGTTGATGTACAGGGTGTAATTTCAGAGGCTAATTCCATTCCTTTTAATTCAGAAACAATTTTTTCCGCTCTTTGTTTGAGTTGATGCAAGTCTTCAGTAAGAATTTTGTTTATTTTAAGGGAATCAACTTCTTTGTTTAGGTATTTTTCTAACACATCCTGCATTACAGTTAGCACCATTTTGTCACATCTAAACGCTCGGTAAATGGGTTGCTTTTTAAGGGAATGAATTAGTCTTTTTTTGCCAGCGATCACTCCAGACTGAGCTCCCCCCATCAATTTATCACCACTAAAACACACAAGGTCCACGCCTTCTTTGAGAACTCGCCTAGGGTTCAGGTCAGGCCTTGCAAAGCAATCATAGCTGTGTAACGCACCGCTTCCCAAATCCTCGATCAAGGGTATGCGTTTTTTTTTAGCCAAGAGTCCGAGTTCTTTTCTTGTGGGACTTCCGACAAATCCATCCATAGAAAAGTTGCTTCTATGAACTTTTAGGATAAGGCCGGTATTTGAATCTATACTTTCTTCATAATCTGCAATGGTTGTTTTATTAGTTGTTCCAACTTCGCATAATTCTGCGCCTGAAGACTCCAAAATTTCTGGTAAGCGAAACCCTCCTCCAATTTGAACCAGCTCTCCTCTCGAGATAATTACTTTATTTTTGTCATGTCTTAAGATTTTCAGAATTAGCATTAACGCAGCTGCGCAATTATTTACAAACATTGCTGCTTGAGTATTCAATAAAGTAGCTAGGCATTTTTCAACGTATATTGCTCGGTCTCCCCGTTTGCCGTTTGAAAGGTCAAATTCTAAGTTTAGATATCCACCTGAGCCATTAGGAATATCTATTGGAGATCGACCTAGATTGGTATGAATAACAACTCCAGTGCCATTGATTATAGGTTTTATTCTGGATAATATTAAATCCGATTTTTTTTTGTTAAGTAGATCGATTATCTCAGATCTGCTCGGCACTTTTTCAGTTTTTCTAATTTTCTTTAACTCGTCACGAACAAGGGTGCTTAATAAAGGCCGAGGTATATTGTTTGAATCTAAATTTTCTATCAGAAAATCTACACTGGGAATATCCCTTTGATTTGCGTAATTCTTCGGCATTAAATTATAGTAATAACTTTATTATTTTTTGGCGTTATTTCACCAAAGGATTCCAGCTGTAAGTTATCTGTTAATTGATAAAATTCATTTATCTTGTTTTGGTCAACTGCAACCAATAGTCCTCCGCTTGTTTGGGGGTCAAAAAACAATGCTTTCTCTTCATCTTTCAACCCGCTGACTTTGGAGTTATAACTTTCATAATTGCGAAAAGTCCCTCCAGGCACGCAGTCTAAACTTATGTATTTTTCACAATTAGTTAGACGAGGAACTTTTCGTCTCTCAACTTTGGCGCTTACATCGCTCCCTTCGCACATTTCTATTAGATGTCCGATTAAACCAAACCCGGTAACGTCTGTCATTGAGCATACCGCGGATAAATTTCCAAGCGAGCTGCCAATATCATTTAATTTTGTCATCACTTCCAAGGCTTCACTGAAATCCTTTTGGTTTACTAAAGACTTTTTATGAGCGGTGGTAATTAATCCAACTCCAATAGGCTTAGTAAGAAACAGTTTGCAGCCTGGTAGCGCAGTGTTGTTCTTTTTTATATTTTCTTGTTTAGCGATACCAGTTGCGGCTAGTCCAAAGATTGGATCAAGGCTATTGATGCTGTGTCCTCCGGCAAGAGGTATGCCGGCTTTTTTGCAAATAGCATTCGCTCCATCCATTACCAGATTAGCAATGTCTATGGAGAGGTTTTCGATTGGCCAACCCAGAATAGCCAAGCCCATTATCGGGGTTCCTCCCATCGCATATATATCACTTATTGCATTTGCGGTAGCAATTCTTCCAAAATCAAATGGATCATCGACTATGGGGGTAAAAAAATCTGTAGTACTTATAATAGCATTACCATTTTCAATGGCAAAAGCGGCGGCATCATCATTAGACTCATTTCCAACCAATAATTTGGGAAAATTATTTGAGTTGTTTAATTTGCTTTTCAGCTTTTGAAGTAGGTTTGGTGCTAATTTGCATCCACAACCTGCTCCTTTGCTAAAAGCTGTTAATTTAACTTTTTCATTCATTTAATTGATGAATGGCGGAGAGGGTAGGAATCGAACCTACCTCGGCATATAAATACCGACAACGGTTTTGAGGACCGCGAGGGACACCAGCCACCTTTCACTCACCATTATTGGGTTAAGCGGTTATAAAGGTTTATAAGAATTTTTCACCATCTTTCTATCTCAATTTTAGAAACTGAAAATGATGAATTGTTTTTGGTAAGGTAAATTAATTTTTGGAAGTCAGAGCGGATATAAATGAGAAGTGATAATAAATATTTAAAGTTAAATATTATTTCTTTTGCTTCTCTGAAATTCGACTTTCAAAGCCCTTAATGCGATTTAAGGCAGCATTAACTCTTTTTTCATTTTTACTCTTTTCCCAAAGTTCAATTGCCTTAAGAGAGGCTTCCTTAGCTGAGTTGTAGTTGTTGTTTGCAGCGTAAGCAATTGAAAGGGTGTCCAAGTAATCAGGATTTTGATTTTTTGTTATTTGGCATAAGCGGCTAGCCACAGCAAGGGCTTCCTTGGGCTTTTGATAATTTATATTCTTTGTTGTCGCTAAAATTATAGAAAGTTTGTTTGCAGCTCTTAGTTGATTGGGATTACTTGATAATGCGTTTTTGTAACTTGATATAGCTCTACTGATATTATTTTCAAGAAACAGTGAGTTAGCGAGCTTGTAGTGTGCCTCTCCTAGCATTCTTTTAAGCTGCTCATCAATTGGATTGATTTTTTTTGCAGTATTTAAACTGACTAGACTTTCTTCTAATTCATTTTTAATTAATAAAACATTACCTAATTCAAAGTGAACGCGAAAATCATCTGGGTTCTTTTTACGTGCTTTTTTAAATATCTCAACGGCTTTATTTAATTCCTGCTTTTCTTTTAGCATGACACCCACGACTAGGTATATATCTGCTAATTCAATTGGATCTTCATTTGGAATTTTCTCAACCATTGAAACATGTCTTTCAAGATACTTTAGTCCTTCATTAATTTCGTTATGATCTACAAACTGACTATTTACTTTGAGAGGGTCCGCACTGGGATGACTTCCAATCCATTTCCCATTGAATGGGACTGAAAAGTCTCTCCATACCCTTGGCTCAGTTTCAAGTAACTCTACATCTTTCATTAACTGCTCAATAGCAACGGGCCCCTTGTATATGACAGCAACTCGGCCGAATTTATCTATTAGAAAGCTGCTTGGAACCGGCATAGGCAACCATCGATCTAGTTGTGACCTTTGGAAAAAGTCTAGATTGCGTACCGTCTTAGAAGTTCCTAATTTCATATCAAATGGGAAATTTGTTTTTCTTTTTATTTTCTTTATACCCGACTGGCCATTCTCCTCTACATTAAGTGCCAATATTNTAAGGCCTTTGTTTCGAATTACNGATTCTGATCTAGACCATTCGGTTAATTCTGCAACACAAGGGGNNCACCAGCTTGTCCATAGGTTTAATAACANAGGCCCTTTTAAAACTTCTCTATCCAACTCCTCCTCAATTCCATCTGAATTAACATATATTGGAGGGATTGAAAGGCGAGATGATAGAACGATTCGGGCTGTGGAATCGGGTTTAGTATTGCTCGGATTAGATGGGGGAAGTTCGTTATAAGAAGGTTTAGTTTTCCATTCTTTCAATCCTTCAACTTCTTGGGTAGCAATGTAAAATCGGTTGATTGCGACATTCGAATGCTCCTCGGGATCATCACTTGGCCATTCTATAATTACTTTGTCTATTAGCTCTTTTTTTCCCAGGCCGAAGTGAAGCCATTGACTTGATTGAGAAAGAAAAGAGTCTCCGGCATTTAGTCTACGAATCAGTGGGATGTTTTGATTTTCAAGATAGATTTTAACTTTTGCGCCGATGGCGTCTCGATTCGTGGTTGTGCCATTGCCAATGAGTTTAATCGCAAGCCAGTTATTTTTTTTGTCTGAATTGTTTCTTAAATAACGAATACGAGGTGCTGTTCTCCCTGTCATCCATAAATCCAAGTCTCCATCAAAATCCCAATCAATATATGCCAATGCTCTTGAATCATCCAAGAAATCAAAGCCTGAAGCCGATGAGACATTAGAAAATCGATTTCCTTTGATATTTAGATAAGCGCAATTTCTTTCAAACCCACTGAAAGATCGATCTTCATGCAGTAACCGATTCAATGCCTTCCAACCTTGACGATATCTATCGGTATTTTCCGGAGTGATTTTTTTTCCAATTGGTGATTGCGACACGACCTGCCGCCAATAGACACTTCACAAATCTCCAGTATCATCAGTTGTGATAAAGCCATTCGCAACTATCAGATCTTCCCATCCATCGTTGTTGAGGTCTACAAATCGAGACCCCCAAGCCCATCGCCCCATTGTTACCTCCATCTCAATGCTAACATCCTGAAATTCTCCTTCTTTAGTTCCTTGAAAAAGTGTATTACCTCGAGCATGCCGCTGGTACTGAGCTTTCATTTTGCTTGTTGCGGATGGCTTGAATTGGCGTTGGAAAGTTATGCGGTTTCCAGCAGCTGAAAACATGTTACTTACGTAAAGGTCCATGTATCCGTCTCTGTTAAAATCTGCCCAGCTTGCAGACATGCCAGCAGACATGTCTTCAACACCCATTTCTCCGGCAACATCAATGAATTTCCCAGATGTGTTTCGATAAAGGTTGTTGCGACCGTAGTCGTTGGCCACATACAAGTCTAAATCTCCATCATTATCAAAATCCTCCCAAGCCGAAGCAAAACTAAATCTGTTATTATTTTGATCTAAGCCTACGTTCGATGTGACATCTTCAAAGTCCCAGTTGCCGTTGTTTCTTAATAGAATGTTTCGGCCTCCGTTTTGAGCGTCATGGTAAGGAATAGGTTCGCCTAAAGCTCCCGAGCGACTTCTATTGGCAGATGGATTGTAGCCACAGGCATAAATATCAAGGAGTCCATCTAGATCGAAGTCCGAGGCGCTTAAAGAAAAGGTTTGAGCGTGCGATGAAGTGCCAAAGCTAAGGGTAAATGATCCAGTTCCATCATTCTCCATAAATAAGAGTTTAAAATCCTGACCAATAACTAGATCTCTATCCCCATCATTATCAAGATCAACAATCAGTGCGCTTGAGCAGTATTCCAGCCAATCAGCACCACTTGATGATGTGTGATCCCTTAAAGTTCCATTTTCATTTTGTAGATAAAGCAGATTAGGTAGGCCTCCTTGTTGGCATATATAAATATCCTCTAAGCCATCTCCATTAACATCTCCAATTGCCAGTCCATGATTTGCAACCACATCAAGTCCTAGATTGCTCGGGATTCTTGACCGCCAATAATCTGTAGAACGTAATATTTGTTGATTATACGAATCGTTTCTACTCATAATTGAGTCAGTAAAGTCGCTAAATAAGGTTAATCCTTTTTCAGATAGCCGAGTGGATTCCTCATATTTCTTGAGTTTAATGCTTTTCAAAAGCGGAGATTTAATTTTAGGCGTCCATTGGCAAATTAGGTCGCAGTTAATCTGTTTCACCCCATTTGTTGAAAGTCCGGATACTTGAAGTTTTACATCGGAAGTGACTTGGTTTTCTTTGATATTAACCTTGTACAACTTTATCTCTGTCTGAAGATTTGTTGATAAGCTAAAGCCAGATAGTAATGCTTTAAAAGATAAATTGGGATTTTGATTGATATCACATGACTCAATATCTCCACTACGAATTAGAAAATCTTCATCCCTAAAAACTTCAGAAATTATCTTTGGATTAATTTCTAATTTAGGTTCGATTTTATTATCAAAAAATAAATTAAAAGAATCTGCTTTGATTTTTTCAGGGTTAATCATTTTTTTTGCCATAGACTTTAATATTTTTGTGGCAGATTCGCTGAATGCTTCGCTTTCCCAACCATCTTCAAGTGGATTGATCCTATTGTAGGCATCCTTTAATGGAGCTATTAAAGTTTTATTATTGAGACCTGGTGCAACTTGTATTCCAGTAAATACACCACCGTGAATAGATGTGTCTGGAGTTTCTTGGGCGACCTTGGGAGTTTGTTCTGATTCGGAATTGATGGATTTTGAATTATCCGAACATCCAATAAAAAAAAAGACTGAGACTATCCCCAAATATCTAGGAATTTTATTCAAAATTATATCCATCTTTTTTTCTATTATGATCGAATGGTAAAAGGTCTTATTGCAATATTGCTATTTTAAAATCAAGTTTAATTAGATTTACTAGGATAAACTTAAATAAAGAAGAAATTATCGGTAATCAAAGATCAAGTGGTTTGTTGTGCCGAATCATTTTCCTTATTGAACCTTTTATTTCCATTTGATTGTAAAAATGAAGCAAATACTTGATAAAAAACACAATTCTGCCGAGTTATTAACAATTGTTTTAAAAAATCTTGCTTAAAATATCGTTGTAATAGAGATTTGCGCTTATCCAATTTATTAAATGCCCTAATTCATTTATTGATGAGGTGTGTAATTTGATATTTTTTATTAAAAAATAAACTAACCCGAGATTAGAAACTATGACTAAAAAAACACATATGATGCTTGTGTTCATTTTTGCATTATTTTGCAATGTGAATGCTCAAGCACAGGAAGCCAAGGAGTTAAGCGAAGGCTTGATCGGCTATTGGCCTTTTGATGGTGGTTCTTCCACTGCTAAGGATCATTCGTCAAATGGCAATAATGGTACCGTTAATGGTGACCCTGAATATATTGAAGGTCACTCAGGTAAGGCAGGTGACTTGGCGATCAACTTCGATGGTGAAGATGATTCGGTTACAACTGAAGTTAGTCTTCTTAATGATTTGGAAGAATTAACTTTGTCGTTTTGGATGAATATGCCTGAACAACAGACGGGAGGCAGAAAGGGTCTTATTGGCCAAAATGATGCTGTTGAATATGGAATGATTAGTCCGACTTCAATGCAGTACTGGACCCCTGCCGGTAATATCAGCGTAGATTTTGGTCCGACTACTGATGATTGGACACATGTGGCTGTTGTAGTCAGTTCCGAAGGTTTTAAAGTTTATGCAGGTGGAGAGATTATCGGAACAACCTCTGGTGGAGGCCCTGTTAGCTCGGGCGACACT
>NYWG01000026.1 GCA_002684915.1 Verrucomicrobiales bacterium | reverse complement strand
AATCACTTATTCAAAAAAACGATATATTTCTGGTGGTGGTGGTGGCATCAGTGGTGGTGGTGGTGGTGGCCAATGGGTAACAGATTGGAAAAAAAACAAAAAAATCACCTCAAACCTTTTCGCTGCAATGTCAAGTGACCTCACACGAATAAATACAGTTAAGCCTTTTGCATCATCTAGCACTACTCATATGACAGATTGGAATTTGGAAACCCTTTTTATTAGTCCAAGGCTTGACCTTACAATTAACGATAATGACAAACTTGAATTTGCTTACCGTCACAAAAGTGGATTTGAATTAAGGGTATACTTTTCTCATGATAATGGAAACACATGGTCGCAAATAACCAAAAACGCCTTATCTCAATCTTCACTGCTTAGATACAAAAAATATAATTTAGAATCCTTTCAACAAACTAATAATGGAGTAATAAAATTTGAGGTAATCGACAAAGCAGGAAGAGTAATTGGAAATCCAACTGATTTTCTGGAAATAAAAAATATTTCAACCCCGCCTTATTATAATGTTTCACTTCAAATGGCCGCAGCATTAGGGAATCTTGAATTAACAAAAACACTCCTCTCTACTGGCACAGATGCCAATGAATACAAACATGGACATTCTCCACTTCATGTTGCCGCATTTCATGGGCAAATCGATATTGCAAACGAATTAGTTAAAGCGGGGGCTAAGATAAATTCACAACTTGATCCTAACGCTATTGATGACGTAGAGCTGAAAAATTATGCAGTAGAGAAGGGAGACAATTTCATTAGCATCGCAGAAAAACATAGCCTTATGCCCAATCAATTTCTGCGTTTAAATGAGATTATGTTAAAGGGAACTGCACTAAAAAATAATCCTCCAACCTTCGAAGTTGGTGAAGTGGTTAAAGTTATCGATGCAAATGCAGGCCCAGAATGGTTTAGGCATACTCGCGCATTAAAGGGGCAGGATGGTAAATTGGAAGACCCTCTAGGATTTTCTCAAGTGCTTGGGAGAGTTCCCGCCCTAACCCCTCTAGAACTTGCATGTGTTTCTGGGAAAACAGAAATGGTGTCTTGGCTTATCAAGAATGGCGCAAATCCAGATGGAGCTCCTGGAATTCACAATGGGCTGTGGACTGCTTTACGCTATGAAAACGAAGCTCTACTGCGCGTTTTATTAGAGGCGGGTGCAGATGTAAACATCGAGCGAGGCAAAGGAGATACTCCTTTTCGTGTAGTTTGCACTAGAGGGCTACCTTACTTTGCAGAAATTTTGATTGAAGCTGGGGCTAACTACAATTTTAAGGAAAAATCTCTTGGAAAAACTTCCTTAAGGGCAGCTGCTCACTTTGGCCAAACAGAAATGGTACAATTGCTTCTTGATAAAGGGCTCGATCCTAATGTGCGAGACGATTGGGGATGGACTCCACTTCACGTAGCTATCAACCCTGAAACCGCTAAAGCTTTAATTGATGGCGGAGCTGATATTCATGCCAAAGCTAAGGATGGCAATGAAGCAATTCATAGCTTGGTTGGAGAAAACATGCTTGATTCAGTTAAGTACTTATTATCACTCGGCGTAGATGTCGACGCATATGGAAAGAACAACATGACGCCTTTACATCAGGCTGCCGTATTTAACCATATAGACGGAGCAGAGTTATTAATTATGAATGGTGCCGATATAAAAGCAGTCGATGATAATGGGATGACCTGCCTTCATTTTTCTAGATCCGAGGGCATGACAAAATATCTTATATCAAAGGGAGCAAATATAAATGCCTCAGCCAAAGACAAAACAACGCCTCTGCATTTTGCATCTAACAAACTTATTGCATCACTTTTAATAAACAACGGGGCAAACCTAGCGGCAAAGGATTCTGATGGGGCCACTCCACTTCACTGGACAGTCTCGAGTAGAGAAGATGTCTCCCGAGTGTTGATTGATGCGGGAGCACCGATAAATGCAAAAGACGCATCCGGTTCAACCCCACTTGATTTTGCCCTGAATGACTTAAAAGCCTTTCTCGTTGAGAAAGGAGCTAAATTAGGTCGCGAACTAGTCCACCTAAATTATAATCTCACAAACCGTGAGTTGGTTATTAGCGGCATGGCTGGGGCAATTTATGAATTACAGTACAGCAGCAATCTCAAAAAATGGGATGCTTTGGCAAAAATAACCATAAAAAATAACGCTACAGTTTACTTGGATAATACACCTCAAAATTCTTCGAAACGTTTTTACCGACTAAAATTATTAGATTAGGCACAATATGATTGGTCAAATTGCTTGAGGTTTGGTTTGACCAAAGGATGGTTTTTTGAGGGACTTGCGGAACCCTTTCAAAGGCATTTGGTAAACCATGACACATTCACTTTTAGCGCAAACAGCTGATTACATCTCATATTGGCCCCTCGGCATTCTGGCAATCAGTGTTATATTTATCGTTTTCTCGATTATTAAGCTGAAACTACACCCTTTTCTGGCCCTAATCTTTGCCGCTGTTTTGACAGGGCTATTGACAGGGGATCTGCCTGGTATGAGCACAGAAAATGTCGGACTTTTCAAGAGCCGTGTCGCTTTGAACGATACCCCTGAGGATACAAGTAACGACATGTTACTGGCCTTAAAGTGGTCACTACTAGGATTTGGGAATACTGCAGCTGGTATTGGATTTGTCGTGGCACTCGCAGCTATTATAGGAACTTGCATGCTGGGGAGTGGAGCAGCGGATCGCGTGGTGAGAGCATTGATGAATTTGTGCGGAGAGAAACACGCTGGCTTTGTTCTTTTACTAAGTGGGTTTCTTCTCTCGATCCCAGTGTTTTTTGACACGGTGTTTTTTCTGTTGATCCCGCTAGCACGAGCGCTAAGCCTCCGTACGGGTAAAAATTATACGCTATACGTTATAGCTATGGCCGGAGCAGGAGCGATCACTCACTCAATGGTACCTCCTACGCCTGGCCCCTTGATGATCGCTGCTGGACTTCAGCTCGACCTAGGGGTTGCAATGATGGCTGGTTTATTTGCCAGTATTCTCCCGGCACTTCTAGTGTTATATATGGCTAGGTGTTTCGATGCCAAATTCAATATACCAATGCGCGAGACTCCTGGCACATCGAATAGCGAACTCAAAAGCATTGTGGACAAAAAAAACTCGGAACTACCGAATCTATTTTTATCTGCACTGCCCATTGCGCTACCTGTGATACTAATTTCTCTAGTTTCAATCCTTAAACTGATTGGTGCAAGTGTAACTAATACTCCTGGATTTCGTTACTTGGAATTCTTTGGCGACTCTAATATCGCAATGTTGCTGGCAGCAATTGTTGCAATATTCTCACTAGCAACACAAATGATTAGGGAAAGCCGTATTCTTCATGAAGGAGTAATGGCGACACTGGCTAAAGCTTTAGAAGATCCACTTCAAACCGCCGGAATAATTATTTTGATCACTGGTGCTGGTGGAGCATTTGGCGGGATGATTCGGTTGGCTGGTGTAGGAGAAACGATTGAAGCGTTGGCTAATAGCTACAACATTTCGCTTATCCTTTTAGCATGGGGCGCCACTGCTGTAATAAGGATTGCGCAAGGGTCTGCGACAGTCTCCATGATAACTGGGGTAGGTTTGATGGGAGCGGTAATCGGAGACGGCAGCGGACTTGATTATCATCCTTTTTACATCTTTTTAGCAATTGGCTTTGGATCCATTACTTTGTCTTGGATGAATGATAGTGGCTTCTGGGTCGTTCAACGGCTCAGTGGTTTCACAGAAAAAGAAACTCTTAAAACATGGAGTGTGCTTTTAACTGCTATTTCCATACTGGGACTAGTGCAAATTTTAATCTTCTCCAAAATCCTTCCTCTTAAGCCTGAAACCAAGGACGTCGAAACCGCGGCGCTTATATTTGAACAGAAATAGGTTGAATCTAAAGAGAATCGCTCTTCTTATTTGCGGAGGTGCGGCGACTTCGCCAAACCGCAAAAAACAGGGTGAAACCGACAGATTTAAGAGGCATTCTTCAGTATATTCCCAAATTCCGGGAAACGATTTTTGTAGTCAGTATTGATGGGGCGATTGTCAGCGATGAAAATTTCGCAAACCTATTGCTAGACTTTGCCGTTCTTCGGTCTCTCAACATACGCGTTGTGCTGGTACACGGGGCAGCAAGCCAGATTGCAGCAATGGCACTAGAGCGCAATGTAGAACCGTCCGACCTTGATGGAACAGAACCCGTTGACGAGGCTACACTTGAACTAGCCCTGACGGCAGCAAACAGACTAACTCACGAAATTCTTGAAGGTTTTACAGCCAACGAACTTCGTGGTGTCTCCACCAATGCTGTAACTGCTCGGCCAAAAGGGATCATTGATGGCAACGACTATTTTTTTGCCGGCAAAGCAGAGCGGATTGACCTTGCGCACTTGGAAGGGCTGTTAGCCCAAGGAAATATTCCTGTGATACCGCCATTAGGTTTTGACCGTGAAGGAAATACCTATCGATTGAACTCTGATGATCTTGCAAGAGAAGTTGCGGTAAAACTTAAAGCCGCCAAGTTGATTTATGTAACCACCCATGATGGCCTTGTTCATAATGGTGAGGTAATAAGACAAATCCCAAACGGGGAATTGGACCAGATTTTAGATAAAGAGCCTTCGAGCTTGCAGCCTGATCAAATTGCAAAAGCGCAAAACTCTGCAACAGCATGCCGAGATGGCATTCCACGAGTGCATCTCATCAACGGAAGTGTTCATGAAGGCCTACTCGCTGAAGTGTTTTCTAATACAGGCATCGGCACACTAGTTTATGCCAATGAATATAGGCAAATCCGCCAGGCAAAAAAAACAGATTTAAGCAGTATCATTACATTGACCAAGAATGCAGTTGAGGCAGCGGAACTAGCGGATCGAAACCTCTCTGAGATCGAAGCCAATATTGGCGAATATCATCTTTTTGAAATAGATGGAAACCCTGTCGGCTGCTTCTCTCTCTCAATACTACCTGAAAACAAAATTGGTGAACTTGGTTCGGTTTGTGTTAGCCCTGCCCATGAAAACCAAGGAATCGGAAGCAAGCTTGTTGATTTTGCTGAAAAATTAGCTCGGGAAAACGACTTAAAGAAACTCTTCGTGCTATCTACACAAACGTTTAAATGGTTTCAGTCAAAAGCCAACTTTGTAGAGGGTGAATTATCAGAATTACCACAAGCCCGCCAAGAAGTG
Source organism: Verrucomicrobiales bacterium (assembly GCA_002684915.1). Lineage (GTDB taxonomy): Bacteria > Verrucomicrobiota > Verrucomicrobiia > Limisphaerales > UBA1096 > UBA1096. The sequence continues at coordinate 8,093 of NYWG01000026.1, read as the reverse complement.
GCTACTGCAAGCGGCCGTAATTCAAAAGTATTATTTAAGTCTCTCGAATGAGTCACAGCCTGCTTCTTACAATTCGTGCAGCGTGTGAACAACACAGCGTTTCCCCGACCCCTATTTTACTTATAGCAAGTGTAGCAGATCAACGCCTGACTATTTTACACCAACAAGAAGAATGGTCGTTTTCAGAAGATCGAAAAATTATAATATCAACTTCTCGATTCGGCGTTGGACAAAAATCAGGATCAGAAAAGACCCCTCTTGGCCTTCATCGAATTGCTGAAAAGTTTGGAGATGACCTCCCAGCGGGGATGGTATTTAAGGGGCGAAAAGTAATTGGGACTATCGAAGATGACCCTAATGCCGCTATAGCACACCGAATCCTATGGCTTGAAGGGTTGGAGCCCGGAATAAACAGAGGAGGCGAAGTCGACACCTACGCAAGATATGTTTACATACATGGTATAGGGAACGAATTAACGCTAGGAAAACCATCTTCAAGAGGCTGTCTACATATGAGTGCTAACGATCTAATTCCTTTTTACAATCAAATACCGAATGGCACATTGATTTGGATAACTGAATCGCCACTGGATCAAACTAACTGATCTTGATTTACAACATTCTCAGGGGTTCCGTCTAGGAAGGCTTTCACATTTCGCGCTGCAATTTCTATTAACCGACGGCGCGCAGCCTGCGCAGCCCATCCGATGTGAGGCGTAATATGGCAATTGGGAGCTGAAAAAAGAGGATGACCAGCAATTGGGGGCTCCGTTTCCATCACATCCAATCCAGCACCAGCTATTTCGCCTTCTTGTAATGCCTTGGCCAGAGCCNCCGTATCAACTAGAGNNCCACGAGCTGTATTAATCAGAATAGCGCTGCGTTTCATCTCGAAAAGTCGTTTAGCGTCAACAAGATGATNACTTTCTTTGGTTAAAGGACAATGCAGACTAATCACGTCGCTTTGCGCAAACAACTCATCCAAATCAACCATTTCTATATTATTTGATAATTCACGAGGCGTACGATGGTTGTGCGCGATTACTCGCATACCAAAAGCACTAGCTATAGCTGCTGTTTCTTTCCCAATTTGCCCAAGCCCAATGATACCAAAAGTTTGCCCCTTGAGTTCTGTCAATGGTGCGTTCCAAAAACAAAAATCGGGGCAACTTGACCAGTCGCCATTTCGAACGCTCTCAGCATGCGTCGCAACGTGCTGAGTTAAATTTAGCACATGAGCAAAAACCATTTGAGCCACCGCTGGGGTGGAATATGCTGGGATATTGGTAACCGGCACTCCTCTCGCTCCGGCAGCTACAAGATCGACCACATTGTAGCCCGTTGCCAAAACACCTATGTATCGTAAGCTCGGCAAACCCTCAATAGTCTCAGCACTAAGGACCGTTTTATTGGTCAGAACAATCTCAGCATCAGCAGCGTGATCGATGACTGTTTCCGCCGAAGTCCGATCATAGGTTTGCAATTGGCCAAGTTCATTGAGGGAATGCCAGTCAAGGTCTCCAGGGTTGGCTGTGTAAGCATCAAGTATAACAATTTTCACGCTCCCCGAATAAAAAAGGAACTCAGCTCAATCGGCAATTCGTAAAAATGCGATTGCAACCAATGGTTTTGGCGTGGACGCTTTGGGGTATGGGGGCAAAACACAAATCTGGGTCCAAGAGGTTCTCAAATTACCCTCGTCTGAATCCATTGGGCATCGGGCGTGATATCTCTGCCGCAGATCTAATCGACAAGACATTTATGGCCTATAATGGGGGCCGATTAAGAGAAGCTGCACAGCTGGTTAGCAAAAAAATGTTACCTAGAAATGGTACTGTTGGGGTTACCTTGACCGGCGCGCTCACCCCTGCCGGACTAGGCAAGTCCTGTCTTATCCCTTTGATGAAAGCCGGTTTCATTGATTGGATCGTATCAACCGGGGCTAACCTTTATCATGACCTCCACTATGGTTTAGATATGAATCTCTACGCCGGATCGCCTTTCCTAGACGACCTCGAGCTGCGTGAACGTTCCGTAATTCGAATCTACGATGTTCTGTTTGACTATGACGTGTTGCTAGATACTGACGCATTTATCAGGCAAGCGATCAGCGGCCCGGAATTCCAAAAATCTATGGGAAGCGATGAATTCCATCACCTTCTAGGAAAATACGTTTATGAACGCGGGCGAAAATTGAAGCTTAAAGATAGCTCGGTGCTGGCAACAGCATATGAATGCGGCATCCCAATATTCACTAGCAGTCCTGGTGACAGTTCAATTGGAATGAACGTAGCCGCGATGGCTCTAAGAGATTCGTCTTTAACCATCGATCCAAATCGCGATGTAAACCAAACAGCTGCAATTGTGTATAACGCCAAGTCTCGTGGAATTGCATCATCCGTATTTATACTCGGTGGTGGGTCACCAAAAAATTTCATCCTTCAGACTGAACCACAAATTCAGGAAGTAATGGGTATAGAAGAAAGTGGGCACGACTACTTTTTGCAAATTACGGATGCGCGCCCAGATACGGGGGGACTCAGTGGAGCAACCCCTGCAGAAGCTGTAAGCTGGGGGAAAGTTGCCCCTGAAACACTTCCAGACTGCGTAGTAGCCTATGTCGATTCCACTGTAGCACTCCCGTTACTGACCGCTTATTTGCTTACTCGCAATCGCCCCCGCAGAGCTAAAAGACTCTATGACAAGCGTAACAAATTGTTGAAAAATTTGGCTGATAAATATCTTGAAACAGGCACAGTCACTAAGATTAAGGGGCGAAAGAAAATCAAAGGGGCCTCTAGTGGCCGCAAAAATAACAATAAATCTAAATCCCGTTGATGCGCATCGCTATCTTCAATACCGTTCAACTTGAAACCGCAGGCGGAATGGAACATTTTTGTATTCAGACAGCCAAGCATCTATCGGGGCTAAAAGGGATTGAAGCTGACTGCGTCACAATGAATGACGAGTTTAACATTCGGTACAGCAAGCTCCACTCACTCTATTTTCTAAGAAAATTTGATCAATCGATAATTTATCGCGAATCACGTAAGTCAATCGAAACCAAACTCGATAAAGCGAATTACCTTAAATGCGCTAACTTCACTGAATTGACCAAAACGCTCAGACAGTATGACCTTGTATACAGTCGTAATGAAATTACAGAAGCGTTTCTGTTCCAATACTTAGTTGGCTATCATCGTATCCCTCCTGTCATATTCGGCTGTCACTGTCCACATCAGTATATAGGCGCTAAAACCTTTCACAGCCGATTACACAATCTTCTATACAGTTCGCCAATCTATACCCATCTAGCTAAGGGAGCCACTGCGTTTCACACAATCTCGGGAAATGATACTAAAGCAATCAAAGAACAATTTAAGCATCATCCTGTAAAAAAAGTGCCAAATCCATTTGATGCAATCGACTATGCGGCACGCGCAAGCAAATCAAAAAGGCCATTTGATTTAGTCCCAAAACAGTACAACATTCTATGGGCCGGCCGTTTAACGGAACAGAAAGGCGTCATCCAACTTTGCCACTTAATAGAAATCGTTAATCGCACACATGACAAAAAAATTGCATGGCATATATGTGGCGAAGGCGAATTAAAAGAGAAGGTCTCATCAACTGCGCAACAACACGGCAACGTCCACTTGTATGGACATATTAATCGCGAATCTATGCCCGCTGCTTATTCGAATATAGACTTATTCATCAGCACCAGCCAATGGGGCGAGACCTACGCTTATACTCCAAGGGAAGCAAACAGCCTTGGGATACCAGTACTTTCTTACAATATATCTGGATACAATGAGATTATTGACGATGGAGTTAACGGCAAGCTAGTAGAATCATTAGATGAATTTTCTATTCTTATAAAATGGTTTGCAGATGGCAACTGCCTTCGAAGTAATATAAAGGAGCATATTCAAACCCGAACAGATTCTGTGCTCGCCTACAAACAACTGCTTCATTTTTTCCATAGTTGCCTTTAGTTTCTCCTTTGCGTGAGTGTTCAAACCAATAGTAATGCCCCATTAAAAGTGGGGATGATCTCGCTTGGATGTGCAAAAAATCTAGTTGATGCCGAAGTGATGATGGGATCCTTGATAAAACAAGGATTCCAAATCACAAACAACAACGCCGAAGCAAATGCTCTAATAGTAAACACGTGTTCATTTATCGATGCCGCACAGGAAGAAAGCGTTGATACCATCTTAGAATCTACTGATTTTCGAGAACACGCAAATATTGACCAAGCTGTTATTGTTTCCGGCTGCCTTTCGCAACGTTATCGCAAAGAACTCCCAGTGTTGATGCCTGAAGTTGATGCATTCATGGGAATTGATCAGGTAGAAGAAGTAGGAGACATTGTTCGACAAGCAGTCAACAACCGAAGCTCCCGAGTTCTTGAATCTATAGCAGAAGCAAAAAGCTCCGAAACTAAAAAAAATCTCACCGAAGACAAAACTAATAAGCTCCCCGATGTGGTTGCTCAGCCGCTTGTGGAAATTCATTCTCGACCTGACTATATCCCTAAGTTTGAAACTCCACGTTTTCGACTGACACCAAAACATTTTGCTTACGTGAAAATCGCGGAAGGCTGCAATCATCCCTGCAGTTTTTGTATTATACCTCGAATGCGAGGGTCACACCGAAGCCGTACGCAATCAGATATCATTCAGGAAGCCAGACAACTTGTCGCCGATGGAGTTAAGGAGCTAAACTTAATTTCTCAAGATTCCACTTACTATGGCCTTGATCTCCGGAAAAACCATAAGGTCAATATCGCGTCTCCTGAACGATTTACTGCGGCTGCCAATGACCTTCCAGCAGATGCCTCAACGCTGGCCAGCCTGATTCGTGAACTAAATATGATCGAAGGCGATTTTTGGATCCGAATCCTGTATACTCATCCAGCACACTGGACAGAAGAAATAATTTCAGCCATAGCGGAGTGTAATAAAGTGGTCAAATATGTGGATATGCCTTTACAGCATATTCATGATTCTATGCTCGAACGCATGCGTCGAGAAACAAACTCACAATACATACGAGATTTGATCAAACGTATTCGAAAAGGTGTTCCTAATATTGCTATACGAACTACATTCATTGTCGGCTTTCCCGGTGAAACTGAAGAGTATTTCGAATCACTTCTCAAGTTTATAGGTGAAATACGATTTGAACGACTTGGTGTGTTTGCATTCTCCAAGGAAGACGGAACAAAAGCTGGGATTATGGAAAGCCAACTAACCGAGGCGCAAAAAGAGCATCGACGGGAAAAAGCAATGGCCGCTCAGTTGGAAATAAGCCGAGAAATCGCTGCTTCACAGGTGGGTAAAACATTGCGCGTGCTTGTAGAAAAAGAGGCCAATGAAGAAGAAATCAAACAAGCAGACCTCAGTTCTTGGGAACATGGGTTAATCCGGTCAGAGAGCAGTGAAAATAAAAACGGCCTTGGCAACCATTTTATTGCACGTGGCGAAGTTGATGCCCCAGACATTGATGGCCGAGTGCTCATCAAAGGCAATCTCCCCATCGGAGAATTTGCCAAAGTTAAGATCATTGGACACACTGATTACGATTTGATAGCTGAACCAATATAATAAGTTTGGCTAATCGCTTATGAACCTTCCTAATAAACTTACCATAAGCCGCATTATAATGACGGTCTTTTTTCTGGTTGCCTTGTTTTCTAATTTTCCATTTTGCTACACAATTGCACTGGTACTTTTTGTAATTGCAAGCATTACCGATTTCCTTGATGGAGCTCTTGCCCGAAAGCACGGATTAATCACAGACTTTGGAAAGCTGATGGATCCTTTGGCTGATAAAGTATTAATCTGTTCTGCTTTTATTGCGTTCATTCAGCTTGGTTGGATGCCAGCGTGGATGGTGGTTATTGTCGTCGCCCGCGAACTGGCCATCACCGGACTTCGACTATTGGCAGCCAGTAAAAATCAAATTCTCGCAGCCGAAAGGCAGGGGAAAAACAAAACCATTACTCAAATCACAGCTATTATTTCACTTCTGGTTAAAAACAGCTATGCAGACTGGGGGTTTATTGGAAAATTGTTTGGCTTCGAAATAGCCGGCCATCCTTGGCCATGGTGGGTAGCAGAAATCTCCATATGGGCCGCTGTGACACTCACTGCCTACTCGGGAATCCTCTACCTTTGGAAAAACCGTGAAGTCTATCTCAAAGACTGCTGATATGAACCAACTAATACTTCTTATTGCGCAAGGCCTAGGGACAGGACTCTCACCAAAGGCGCCTGGAACAATAGGAACCTTTCTTGGCATTCCACTACTAGTCTTGTTGCTACTTCCAAAGAGCCTGATTTTTTTTGTGGGAATGATGCTGCTAACCTCAATAGCATCCGTTTATTTTTGCTCTCAAGCCGAGATTATTCTTGAGCAATCCGATCCAGCCTCAGTTGTAATAGATGAAATTATTGCTGTGCCAGTATGTTTTTCCGGATGGATAACAGCAATATATTTTAGTACTGGCACAATGCCTGATTGGTCATATTTTTTTAGCTCTGTCAATGTGATGTGGTCCTTTGGCATTATTCTGCTCTTTCGCATTTTTGATATTATCAAACCTTGGCCGATTGGCCAAAGCCAAGAATTACCAAATGGATGGGGTGTAACGATAGACGATCTACTCGCTTCCCTTTATGTAAATATCATCGTGGGTTTATTTGCTTTATTATTTTAGATAGCTTCCGTCTCGACAACATATTTGCCAAACCTACACTTGAGCGCACATCCATGAAAATAAAAGGTCTTCTGTCGGTAGGGCATATGATTATTTGGAGCCTCACACTTCAAGCTCAACCAAATCTAAATACCAAGCCATTAAACTTAGAAGGAGACCTTGCATCTTATCTTGTAGAAGGAGTGGACAAATTTCTGCTGGATGAGTTAGAAGCTTCAGTCAAAAAAAGAGCAGCATATTGGAATCGAGATTTCAGTTCGCACAAAGCCTATGTGAAATCAGTTAAGCCTAACCGCGATCGACTGGCTCATATTCTGGGATTACGAGATAAACGAATCGCATTTGAAGGACTGAATTTCAAAAGTACGACAGACACCCCTCCGCTTATTGGTCAAACAGATCAAATCAATATCTACGCTGTTAGCTGGCCTGCATTCGGGGATGTCAACGGCACAGGGCTATTGCTGGAGCCGCGCCCATTCGACCGTAAGTTGATAGCTAATATAGTGGCGATTCCTGACTCAGCTCAATCACCCGAGCAAATTGCCGGCCTTCAATCAGGCTTAATTCCCGAATTGCAATTTGCCCGACGATTGGCTGAAAGCGGCTGCAGGGTGGTTGTCCCTCTCCTAATTGATAGACAGGAAAAAATTAGTCGACTTACAAACCGTGAATTTCTTTACCGCTCAGCTTTTGAATTGGGCCGACAGCTTATAGGGTATGAAATACAAAAATCACTAGCATTGGTCGATTGGTTTAAAAAGAAATGGCCTGAGCAACCCGTCGGAATGATTGGATGGGGCGAAGGAGGCCTAATAACCCAATATGCCGCTGCCATCGACACAAGGATCAATACTGCATGTGTGAGCGGATATTTTAACTCTAGACAAAATATTTGGCAGGAACCAATAGACCGAAACATCTTCGGATTACTTGAACAATTCGGGGATGCAGAGATAGCCTCGCTCATTGCTCCTCGAACTTTGATCATAGACGCAGCTCTAGGGCCGCAAACGACAATTCCAGGTGGAAGGGGTGCTCCTGCTTGCATTTCCACCCCATCGCCGGATTCGGTAAAAAAAGAATTCTCCCGAGCAGAGCAAATCGTGAGGAACCTCACCCCCCCAGCTAAACTCTATTTAATGGATAGCGATCAAAAGCCTTTAGCCGATAATGTGCTAACCCAATTTCTAAAGTCACTTGCACCCAATTCCGTACTTAAGCAAGCAGGGAGGAATAACATACCAAACAAAAACAAAAACTTTGATCCGGCTAAAAGACATGCAGAACAATTTCATGAACTAGATAGACACACACAGTGGCTACTTAGAGAAAGTCCGTACGTAAGAAAAAAATTCTACACACC
>NYWG01000025.1 GCA_002684915.1 Verrucomicrobiales bacterium | reverse complement strand
AAAGATATGGCCCAAACACACACCAAAACCCCGACGAGCCATCACCGATGAAGAGTATCGAAGTTCGTGTTCTAACACTCGCAGATACTCTTAGCCAATTAATCACTGAGCTTTCATCTAATTATTTGTTTCTTGCATCAATGCTCTTTGTTCACGTCGAAGGCCAGGCTCGATAATGAAAGGTCCAAATGGAAAAACAGATGCAACAAAACATTTAGCTATCCACCCTAATGAGCGTTTCAAAACCATAGCTGACTGGATTAGCAAAACTATGTATAGAGTAAAAAGAATGCCATGAACCATTCCCACTACACTAACGAATTCAGGCAAACCGAAAAAATATTTGAGAGGCATTGCAACAAAAAATAGTAACAAACTGGAAACTCCTTCAATAATTCCAATATACCTTAAACGTTTTATGGCCTTAATTTTAAACATTTTATCTCATAAAAACTAATAGCATTACACCAATAGATTTGAAGCTCAGATCTAATAATAATAATGATAAGATGCAACTTAAATCTAAAACACAGTTTACCTAGACGTCTGCCTAGGCCTAACCAGAACTGCTTCCGGCAGAAACATCGAAGCCCACTCGACAGCGGCAGCTTCATCATGATGACTACCACCTTCCAAACGAAACCTACCATCCCACTCTCGCATCAATTTAGCCCTACCAAATAACGCTACTACTCGGCGCGTATTAAGAAAAATCCTTGGACGTTTTTTACGGATAAAACTCATACTCTGACCTTTCTTATTGAAAGTTGCGCTTCTGCTCCCAAGTCTAATCGCATACGACTGAACCACCAATCAGCCACAATTTTTGTAGCTTTTTTAGGGGGATCTATATGAGTGCTTCGAATGCTACCTCCAAACAGTTTCCCAAAAGGCAACTCCATCTGGGCTTTGGCATTCATGAATTCTTTATCTGTCGTTTTCATTATTGTATTGAGCCACTATTTTGCAGTGACACAAAACAGCCTGATACAACATGTGGGACATTATCTGTCCTAGGTATAAGTTTTCTTCTCCTTTAAAGAAAAAGAATATTTATTCGATGAAAACTAAAGTAGCTCTTGTTGGCCTGTTTTTGAAATTTGGCTAATGCCAAGTTTTTTATAACTAGACTCGGTGGCAACCCTTCCCTGAGGTGTACGGTTTAAATAGCCTTCAAGTATCAGATAAGGTTCATATACCTCTTCCAATGTGTCCGACTCTTCCCCGACCGCAACTGCCAATGAAGAAAGTCCTACTGGACCGCCACCGAACTTAACTATAATTGCCTCAAGAATTCGCTTATCCATTTCATCAAGTCCGTCCTCATCAATCTCCAACATGGCCAATGCTTTATCAGCTATAACACTATCAATTTTGCCTTCAGCCTTCACCTGCGCATAGTCCCTTACACGACGTAATAAATTATTTGCTATTCTGGGTGTGCCTCGACTGCGACGGGCAATCTCAGCCGCACCTCCTGAATCCGTTTCAACTTCAAGCAATCTCGCCGAACGAAGTACAATAGACTGTAAATCATCTCCCTGATAATAATCCAAACGTTCCCGAACCGGAAAGCGAGTTAGTAAAGGTGCAGTTAAAAGCCCACTCCGAGTAGTAGCTCCAATAAGAGTAAACTTCGGTAAATTCAAACGAACACTTCTAGCATTCGGGCCCTGATCAATAATAATATCAAGTGTAAAGTCCTCCATTGCAGGATAAAGATATTCCTCAATATTTTTCTGTAATCTGTGAATCTCATCTATAAATAAAACATCGCCTTGGTTTAAATTAGTCAATAAACCGGCTAGATCAGCAGCTTTCTCGATAGTTGGCCCACTAGTAACCCTGAGTTCTCCTCCCATCTCTCTTGCCAGTATTCCCGCAAGCGTGGTTTTTCCAAGACCTGGAGGTCCGCTTAGTAGAATATGGTCTAGTGAATCATCACGCTTCTTGGCTGCCTGCACAGCAATATCAAGCCTCTCTTTGACCTTATTTTGCCCAGTAAATTCGGAAAACGCACCTGGCCGAAGTGTTCCATCAAGTGCGTTATCAGGCTGCGTCAAAACATCAGTAATCATACGATCGACCATCGTAAAAACAGACTGCGCCAAAGAAGGTCACAACCCAAGGCAATTTAAAAGAATAGGATAAGAGAACTAAAAACTTGCTAAAACTATTAGTTTTTGGCTCAAATCGGAACGCATGATTAATTCATTCGTGAATTCAATACTCGTCATCACAGGTATGGCTGTAATCCTTTCACTTGGTATTCTTAATATGGTTGCCACCGAACCGCATGGCTTTATCTACGGTTTGATTGGACTAGTTATTTCCGTAGGCCTAATCGGACTGCTTACCATATTATATTCAAAAAAAGCTGCAGCAGGTTGGGTAGTACTAGTTGGCTATACAATTGTTCTTTATATAATCGAAGGCCCGCATTTGTTTACATTCAGCCTACTGGGCTTAACATGGGCTTTTGCTAAAATCGGATGTTTAACTTCTGAAGAACACTAAATCCGATTTTATTTATTATGCAAATGACCAAACAAAAAGCCCACATGAATGTGGGCTTTGGAAAATCGCAATTTGAGTAAAAATTTTTACTTCTCCTGCTCTGGTTCTTTGAGCTCCTCTGAATTTTGTTCTGGTTCGTCCTTAGTCTCAACAGCATCTTCAGCATTCGTATTCTCTTCAGTCGACTGATCAGTACCAACATCTTCAGTTTTAGATTCTGGAATAATACTATCAGTCTTGGTTTCCAAGACTTCAGTTTTCTCTGTTGTCGAAGCAGCAGTATCGTCGAATATCCATGTTAAATAAGCAAGCTGAGCAGCATCACCTTTACGGGCACCAGCTAACCTAACTATTCTAGTATAACCCCCTTGACGGTTTTGCAGACGAGGTACAATTTTATCAAATAGCCGGCGCACTACATCATGCTCATCCGTCCAATTTTTTCGCAGTTCCCTACCTGGCACACCTTTAGTCCTTGGAAAAAACTTACGTTGAGGTGCTCGTAATCTAGCTACTGCCAATCGACGGTGGTGTAAGGTGCCTTTTTTCCCCAATGTAACCATCTTCTCAGCAACAACTCGAGCAGCCTTGGCCTTGGCCAAAGTAGTCTTAATTTGGTCGTTCTTAATAAGGCTGCAAACCAAGTTAGCTAACATCGCATTTCGATGCTCTCCTGTGCGGCCTAATTTAGCGGTTCGTACTCTGTGTCGCATAATTCAAACAAATTTATGAAAGTTTATCTTCTTCAGAAAGTTCTAAACCTACAGGGGGAGCAATCTCTATACCAGCAGGAGGACCATCTTCAAATGCGTCAGCCGGAGGCGGCGTCGGCGGAGAATCCAATAAGGAAGGATCAATTTTTTCACCTAGTGAAAGACTATACTCCTTAAGTTTTTCCTTAATTTCAGTAAGTGATTTTTTGCCGAAATTTCGATATTTGAGCATTTCAGCTTCAGATTTCATTGCTAAATGACCGAGTGTAGTAATATTAGCATTATTAAGGCAGTTTGCTGCTCGAACGCTCAACTCAATCTCATTTACGCTAGTATTAAGCAACTTACGCTGTGCTTCACGATTTTCATCCTTAGCTTTAGCATCCTGCTCGAACTCAAAAGCCTCATCATTAATTCCAGTGAATACGGAAAGATGGTGCGATAATATTTCCGAAGCCTGCTTTAGCGCCTCATCAGGGTTAAGTCGTCCATCAGTCCACATTTCAAGTATCAATTTATCATAATCGGTACGTTGTCCAACACGAGCAGCCTCGATAGCATAACGCACGCGAGTAACAGGGGAAAATATAGAATCTATTGGTATAACCCCAATAGGCTGGTCCGGTTTTTTATTAGCATCACCAGAAAGAAACCCTCGGCCTACCTGAACCTCCATAACCATTTCTACATTTTGATTTTTATCAGTCGTGCAGATTACCTGTTTCTTATTAACCACCTTAAGGCCAGGGGGCAATTCCAGTTGTCCTGCAGTGATAGCACCCTCAGCAGTCACATTCAGACGAACTTCCTGCGGCTCTCTATTAGTATGTCTGAACCTAACTTTCTTAAGGTTAAGAACGATATCAGTAACATCTTCTACAACTCCTTGCACCGTGGCAAACTCGTGGTCGGCACCTTCAATTTTCACAGAAGTGATAGCTGCTCCCTCTAGAGAGGAAAGCAAAACACGACGAAGCGAGTTGCCGATGGTGTGCCCAAAGCCTGTTTCAAAAGGCTCTGCAGCATATTTAGCGTACTTGTTGTCGGAATCGTCGGATTTTGTAAGCTTATCCGGTTTCTCGAAATGACCCAGTCTTATTGGCATAATGTTTTATTTTTTTTAGCAATTTTAATCTGACCTCGTCACCGTTATTCCCGTTCACAACGAGGCCCGTATAATTGCTTCCTCACCCACAAGGATGAAGAGGTTAACGGGAATAAAATTCTACTATTGTTTGTTCATCGGCGATAGGTTGTATCTCATCGCGAGTAGGCATGCGCATAATAGTCCCACGAAATGCATCCTTCTCAAGCTGCAACCACTCCGGAACAACACGACTAGTTGAGTACTCAAGATTTCTCGTAGCCAACTGCCTTGAGGCACTACGATCTTTAACCTCGATCACATCATTGATAGACGCACTGTAAGATGAAATAGTCATCTTACCGCCGTTTACAGTAACATGCCCATGAGACACCATCTGGCGAGCCTGTGCACGAGTAGCCCCGAATCCCAAACGATATACAACATTATCCAACCGACACTCTAACAGCTGCAACATGATCTCACCGGTAACTCCACGATGACGACGTGCCTTATCATAAATAGCACGAAACTGTTTTTCCATTAACCCGTAATGAAAACGAAGCTTCTGCTTCTCCATCAAGGCCAGCGCATAGTCAGTATGCTTACGCCGCGCTCGTGGACCATGGGTGCCAGGAGGGTAATTCTTGCGCTCGAGATATTTCGAGGGCCCGAAAATCGGTATGCCGAATCGACGGCTAATCTTGTCGCGTGGACCTGTATAACGTGCCATTCCTTAAAAATCCTTATTATACTCTACGCCGCTTCTTTGGGCGGCAACCGTTGTGTGGAATAGGTGTAACATCTCGAATAGATGTAATCTCAAGCCCCACAGCCTGTAATGCGCGAATAGCTGACTCACGCCCAGAGCCGGGACCTTTGACTCGAACCTCAATTTCTTTTAACCCGTGAGCCATAGCCCTACGAGCTGCATCTTGAGCAACCTTCTGCGCAGCGTAAGATGTACTCTTTCGTGAGCCACGAAATCCGGTTTTACCAGCAGTAGACCAAGCAATTATGTTACCCTGCTTATCCGTCAAAGAAACATGTGTATTATTAAAGGTAGCTAAAATAGTAGCAATGCCAGAATGAACATTCTTGGACTTCTTAGCTTTGACAACCTTCTGCGGGGCAGGATCATCACTCGTTAACAACTCTTGGGCTGATGGCGCAGCGACATCAGCAGAATCCTCAGCGTCTGCCTTCCCCTCTTCATTTTTACTACCTGCAACATCCTTAGATTTAGTAGCCTTCTTAACCTTCTTACTATCCTCAGTCACTTCAGAGGCAGCATCTGGATTGTCTGAGCTAACCTCAGCAGGAACTTCGTTAGATGATTGAGGAGAATTCCCATCCTCAGTCTTGCTTTCCTCAGGTTGTTGCACTTGTTTTTCTTCGTCCGACATAATGATCAGTCTATTAAATTAGTGTATGCCAGCTTTGGCATTAGGATTCCGCTGAACACCAACGGTTTTCTTTTTCCCCTTGCGAGTACGTGCATTTGTAGATGTTCGCTGTCCACGCACCGGCAATCCCCTCGAGTGCCGAATGCCTCTATAAGACTTGATAGCCTGCAAGCGCTTTAGATTTAAACTGCGTTCACGACGCAAATCTCCCTCTACTAAACAGTCACCCTCTTGAATACAATTAACGATTTTGGATAAATCGCTTTCATCAAGATCCTTAGCTCGTGTAGCAGGATCTATCCCAGTCTTCTCAAGGATGTCAGCAGCAATCTTTGGCCCTACGCCATAAACGTATCGCAACGCGATGTCTATGCGCTTGTTAGCAGGAATGTCTACTCCAATTATTCTTGGCATTGTCTTTTTCTTTCAATCAACCTTGTCGCTGTTTATGGCGCGGGTTGGAACTGCAAATAACGCGAACCACGCCCTTCCGGCGAATGATCCGACAGTGCTCGCAAAGTCGTTTTACTGATGCGCGTACTTTCATTTTACGTTCTTTATCTAATCTTTATCTAAAACCAAAACGCCATTACTGAAATCAGTAGGCGATATTTCTACAATTACATTACTATCAGACTTAATGTCTGAAACCTTATCCCGATGCTTAAACGGCACCCGAGCAAACAAACTGTGACCGTTTGCCAACTCCACCAAAAAGGTCGTCGGAGGAAGATACTCCCTCACAATTCCCTTGGCTCGGATGGTAAATTCTCCGGGCATGTTAATATCTCCGGCTCACCTTCAGTCACGAGAATAGTGTGCTCAAAATGAGCAGATGGCAAACCATCACGAGTTAACACCGTCCAACCATCGTCTAGCATCTCCACTTGTCGCTGGCCAAGATTAACCATCGGTTCAATAGCTAGAGTCATCCCTGGCCTCAAGACCGGTGATCGACCACCACCATCATCAAAGTTAGGAATCTGCGGATCTTCGTGGACTTTTTTACCCACCCCATGACCTACAAACTCCCTAACAACACTATAACCACTGGCCTCAGCAGTTCTCTGGATTGATCTCGAAATATCAACAACTTTATTGCCTGCAATTGCTTGACTAATTCCATCACAAAGAGCCTGCTCAGTTACTTCCATCAATCGCTGCACTTTTGGATCACATCCTCCCACCGCTACGGTAGTCGCATTGTCACCAATGTATCCATTATAACATACCCCTACATCTAGGCTAACAATATCACCAAATTCAATTCGCCTTTGCGAAGCCAATCCATGAACGACTTCTTCGTTAATCGAGATGCATATATTACAAGGATAATCTCGGTAGCCCAAAAAAGCACTTTTTCCACCATAATGGCGGATTCTATCTCCACCATACTGATCAATTTCATAAGTACTTAAACCGGGCCTAACAAATGACGCCACCTCACGTAACACAGTTGAGGAAACTCCGCCAGCCAAGCGGATGGCTTCAATCTCATGATCTTTCTTTATATAAATCATGCTATCTATTCTCCCGGTGCCTGAGCACCCAATCCAGAGCCAAGCATTAACTCGGCCGGTCTATCAATGAACAAAACGCTGGAGGATATCACCGCCAACATTAGAAGCGACCGCGCACGCGGCCCTTCCTCAAAAATCCATCATAATGTCGCATCAACAAATACGACTCCATTTGTCTCATAGTGTCCAAAGTGACACCCACAGCAATCAAAATACTAGTACCTCCAAAAAACTGAGATACCTGAAAAGGGATTCCCAACGCGTCTCCAAGCAGCATAGGAATAATTGCAACAATCACAAGAAAAGTCGCCCCAGCAAAAGTTATGCGACTCATTGTCTTTTGTAAAAAATCACTAGTGGCCTTTCCTGGTCGAACCCCAGGAATATAACCACCATTTTTCTTTAAGTTATCGGCAATTTCAATCTCATTAAATGTAGTCGCTACCCAGAAATAAGCAAAAAACATAATCATCAAAGCATAAGTAAAATAATAAAACGGGTGCCCTGCCTCAAACCAAGTTGCTGCCGATAAAAATATTTGCTCGTAGCCTTCGATAGAACCAAGGCTTCGCAATACCATACCCGGAAACATCAATATCGCTTGAGCAAAAATTAAAGGCATAACACCAGAGTAATTAACTCTCAATGGCATAAACGAACTGCCTCCAGCGTAAACTTTACGACCTACGGCACGCTGTGCGTGCTGGACTGGAATTTTACGTTGAGCCTGTGTAACGGCAACAACCCCCATCACTACAAACCAAAGTAATGCTACCAGTCCAATTCCTTCGAATATGCCCCGATTCACAGCATCATCAGCACCAGTCCAGTCCTGTGGGGCAAACATCTCCCAAACCATTGGCAATGCACGTGGTAAATCAGCAACAATACCAATAGTTATCACAAGTGAAACCCCATTTCCAATACCTCTCTCAGTGATCTGCTCACCCAGCCACATTAGAAGCATTGTTCCACAAGTTAATGCCATCATGGTTTGCAGATGATACCCGATTCCACCATCAGCAAGTGAACCCTCAAAACCCTGCAATACAGTCCCTGGATTCAACCAACCCAATGACATTACATAACCTTGACCCAAACAAAGAAACAAAGTCATCACTCGACCAATCTGCATAATTTTTACACGCCCCCCTTCTTCACGTGAAAGCCTAGAAAGTCTAGGTATGATAGGCGTCATTAATTGCAAGATAATTGTAGCACTGATGTAAGGCATGATACCCAACCCTCCAATAGAACAACGTTCCCAAGCTCCACCAGTAAACATGCTATAGATACCAAGAAATCCAATGCCATCCTCGCTTTGTTTTTCTCGGAGTCCATCGAAATAATCCTGCAACATAACACCATCCAACCCAGGAATCGGCACCCATGCAATCAATCGACAAACAGCCAAAACCAACAACGTAAATATGATACGCTCCCGTAACTCTGGAATTTTAAAACAATTCCGGAAGCCGGTTATCATTCGAGTTATTGCGTTATCTTTAGCCATTTGTACTTTAATAAAAAATCAAATTTGATTTATTATGAAGCCGAAATTTCAGCTTTTGATACAACCTCACAAACTCCACCCTTCTCTTCAATTGCCGCCTTGGCAGCCGCACTGAAAGCAGTTGCTTTAACGGTCAATTTTTTCTCTAAATCACCCCTTGCAAGAATCTTAACACCATCGCCACGACCATTAACAATCCCTGCCTCACGAAGTACACTTTCATCCACGCTAGCTCCATTATCGAAGTGATTAAGACTATCGAGATTCACCGGAATAAAAACTACAGAAAAGGACTTATTATTAAATCCTCGCTTAGGCAAACGTCGAGCAAGTGGCAACTGACCACCTTCGAACCCAGGACGAGTCGACGAACCAGAACGAGAGCCTTGACCTTTTTGTCCTCGAGTACTGGTGTGACCTCCTCGACCACTGCCTGGCCCTCGACCAATCCGCTTACGGCGGTGCTTAGATCCAGAAGCTGGTTTTAAATCATGTAATCTCATATTAAAATCAATCTACGCCTCGGCAACTACTGGTTCTTCAGCCTTACCGCGAAGTTTCAGCACTTCTTTACGATCGCGAAGCTCTAATAAACCCTTAAGAGTTGCTTTAGCCACATTTACTGGATTATTGGAACCTAGTGACTTGCTTAGCATGTTTCGCACTCCAACCAATTCGCAGACCGCTCTAACAGTTTTTCCTGCAATAATACCCGTACCTGGCGAAGCTGGACGAAGCAGTACTTTGGCTCCATCAAAACGACTAAGCACTTCATGAGGAAGAGTAGATTCATTCAATGTCACATTAACAAGACGAGTGCGAGCATCTTCGCTAGCCTTACGAATACAATCAGCCACCTGATTTGCCTTACCTTGTCCCATTCCTACGCGCCCCTTTTTGTCACCAACAACCACGACAGCACTAAAGCCAAATCTGCGACCACCTTTAACAACTTTAGCTGAACGGTTGATGCACAAGACTTTTTCGGAAAACTCATCGGCCGGTTCATTTCCAAAATTATCACGGCCACCACGGCGATTACCTCCTGGACCTCTTCCTCCTGGACCTCTTCCTCCTGGACCTCTTCCTCCTGGACCTCTTCCTCCTGGACCGCCTGGACCTCTTCCTCCTGGACCGCCTGGACCTCTTCCTCCTGGACCGCCTGGACCTCTTCCTCCTGGACCTCGGCTTGGAGTTGAGGTCGAGGATTGCTGCGCCGGCTGACCTTCCGGCTGTACAGCCTTGGAAGCACTATCATCAGCCACAGCTTTTTCGTTCTGGTTAGGTTCTTCTGCCACAGTTATTCCTTAAATTTTCAATCCTGCCTCACGAGCCGCTTCGGCTAAGGCTTTTATTTTCCCGTGATAACGAGTCCCACTTCGATCAAACACAACAGATTCAATTCCAGCAGACTTGGCAGCTTCGCCTGCCAGCTTTCCTATCTGCTTAGCACCATCAATGTTAGCAGCCAAATTATCTCGATTCTCAACAGCCTTGTCACGACTGGTAACAGAGGCAACCGTACAACCTGTTTCATCATTAACGAATTGTACGTAAATATTCTTGTGAGTCATCCGCACACTCATTCGCGGCCGACTTTCTGTCCCATTCACTTTTTTACGAATCCGCCACCGTCGACGTTTTAGTAAACTTCTTTTCTTCTCCGTTCTCATCTTAACTTGCCTCGGTTTTCAACCAAATACTACTGTACCGTCTTCCCTTCCTTACGACGTACATATTCACCCTCATACTTAACACCTTTTGCCTTATAAGGCTCAACGGGATAAAATCCACGCAACTCGGCAGCAACCATACCCACCTTTTGCTTGTCTGGTCCCTCAATTGTAACTTTTACATCCTTCTCTACTGTAACCTTTACCTGATCCGGCAACTGGTAGTTGATCGGGTGAGAATAACCAAGACTCATAGTAACCTTGTTTCCGCTAACCATCGCCTTGAAGCCAACACCGTTGATCTCCAATTTCTTAACAAATCCCTCGGATACACCGATAACCATATTATTTAACAGAGATCGACTTAAGCCATGCATAGCCCGAGCCTGACGATCATCCCCATCACGAGAGACCTTTAGAATATTTTCCTCTTGCGAGACGCTCGTTCGCTTAGGTATATCCATCTCCAATCTACCCTTGGGACCTTCCACAGATACGTGGTTGTCATCAACCGAAACCTTAACCTTGTCCGGTACCGTGATTGTTTGATTTCCAATTCGTGACATCTCTTTTATTCCTTACCAAACCTTAAACAAAAGCTCTCCACCTACATTATGACGACGAGCATCGTGCCCAGTCATTAATCCTTGTGGCGTACTAACTACAGCAATACCCATACCGCCCAAAACTAATGGAATATCCTTTGCTGCAGTATAATTGCGCAAACCAGGGCGACTTACTCGCTTTATTCCTGTAATAACACCTTTACGCCCATGAAACTTCAACTTGATACGTAAATTACGCTTCACATCTCCTTCAACATTAAATGAATCAAGATATCCCTCCTCCTTCAGCAACTTGGTAGCACTTTCTTTGATCTTGGAGTGAGGTACAACTATCTCCGGCTTCAGCGCTTGACTAGCGTTCCGAATAGAGGTCAGTAAATTAGCGATGGGATCCATATATTCCTCCTACCAGCTTGCTTTGGTTACACCCGGAATCATACCTGTCCGAGCCATTTCACGAAATGTTAGTCGAGATACACGAAACTTGCGAGAGTACCCATGCCGACGGCCTGTGATCTCACATCTGTTAACCAACCGAACAGGACTCGCGTCACGAGGCAAATTCGCCAATCCCTCGTAATCCCCATTAGCTTTAAGTTCAGCACGCTTGGCCGCGTACTTGGCCACCGTTTTGGCCTTGCGCTTGTTTCGCTCTATCCAGGCTTTTTTTGCCATATTTTTCTCTTATCGTTTGCCGTCAAACGGCATCCCAAATTCTTTTATCAATTCATGGGCATCGTCGTTATTTTTCGCACTTGTAACGATCGTAATGTCCATTCCCAACGCATGCTTCACCTTATCCACCTCAATTTCAGGAAAAATTGTTATATCATCAATGCCAATTGAATAATTACCATGACCATCAAACCCTTTGGAACTAACACCTCGAAAGTCGCGAATGCGAGGCAAGGCTGCAGCTATCAAACGATCTAAAAATTCATACATCACTTGTCTCCGAAGAGTAACCCGACAACCCGTATTCATACCTTGTCGTAATTTGAAATTAGCCACACTGACTTTAGCCTTATTTAAGGCTGGCTTTTGCCCAGTAATGATAGACAAATTCTTTATAGCTTCCTCAAGAACATCCTTTCCTCGCTGAGGACTGACGCCCATGTGCACAATGACTTTCTCAATCTTTGGCACCTGATGAACATTAGAATACTTGTCCAAGCCCTGAAGCTTTGTACGAATCTCGCCGTTATATTTTTCCTGTAGCCTCGGAATCATTCTTCTTTTTCAGTCGATGTTTCAGTCGATGTTTCAGATTCTGATGCAGCAGAAACTATCTTGTGATTAGTCTCATAACGTTCAGCCTGCATCACGTTTGACCAATGAATGGTGCCCTCACGTTCAACAATCTCACCTTGCGGTTGATCCTGATTTTTTCGAACATGCTTTTTGATCATGTTTAGACCCTCCACAACAACACGTTCTGTTTTGGGAAAAACATCAATCACTTTACCATTCTCTCCACGATCCTCACCTGAAATAACGTAGACTAAATCGCCCTTTTTAATATGTCGCTTATTTCCCATAATCAAATCACCTCTGGTGCTAAGGAAACGATTTTCATGAAGCGCTTTTGCCTTAATTCGCGAGCCACTGGGCCAAAAATTCGTGTTCCTCTTGGATTGCCGTCGGGATCAATAATCACTATCGCATTTGAATCAAATCTCAACACAGAACCATCGGAACGGCGAATCGGGGACTTAGTACGAACCACGACAGCATTAACAACTTCACCTTTCTTAACATTTCCATCCGGAGTAGCTTCGCGCACATGAGCCTTAATCACATCTCCCACGGAAGCTGTATCCTTGCGAATACCAAGCACACCAATAGCCCAAGCCTCCTTAGCCCCAGAGTTGTCGGCAACATTTAATCTAGATCGTAATTGTAGCATTCGCTTTCTTTTCTCGTACTAATTTCAGGCTAATAACTAAGCCTCTTTAACATTATCAACGGGAGTCGCTCCTTCAGTTGAAGCCGCTATAGCCAGCTCCCCCTGCTTAACAACCTCTACCAAACGCCATCTCTTGGTTTTGGATAAAGGTTTTGTCTCCATAATCTTCACAAGATCACCCACATAAGCTTTAGCTCCTTCGTCATGGGCATTAAATTTTGTATATCGTGTAATAATTTTCTTATAAAGCGGATGAGATATTCTTCGTGAAATCCGCACCACAATTGTCTTATCCATTTTAGTGGACACTACCTCTCCTTCCCGCACTTTGCGGTGGCTGCTTCTTGCCGGAGTTATTGTATTTTTTTCAGCCATTCGTATTTAAATATTATTTTTAACCTCTTTAATCTTTTGAATCGCCTTATCCTTGCCCTTGGCATGAACCAATTCAGCTAAACCGCGTGAAGTAACTCGCATATGATTTGGATTAAATATTGAACCTAAAGTTTTGAACACATCCTTTCGTGTTAACTCACCCTTACTTAAGCCATTTAAAATATCAGCGATCCCATCAACAGTAAAATGACTAATACCCTCAATCGCCGACACTACTTGTTTTAATGCCTCTTTACGCTTCAGCTGGCTCAAACGTGTTTCTACTCGTGCAATGTCTCGTCGCAAATCACGCAAACGTATTGGTTTCTCGAGCTGACTGGTTGCCCTTTGCAACTTGAGATTGAACAACTCTAAACGCAAATCTCTACTCTGAGCGTTTAATTCAATCTTTGTCTTGTCCTTAATCTCGGCAGCTTTCATTTAATTAATCTTTTATTATTAGTCGCGTGTGGCAAGTCGACAGCGAATCGGCATCTTAGCCGCAGCAGCACTAAGCGCCTCGCGGGCAATACTTTCAGGCACTCCTTCAATTTCAAACAACATCGTGGCCGGCTTTACCACTGCCACCCAGTGGTCGACATTTGCCTTACCCTTACCCATACGAACTTCCAATGGCTTTTTAGTTACTGATTTATGAGGGAAAATACGAATCCACATACTACCTCTGCGCTTCATCCCTCGAGAAATAGCAACACGAGCAGCCTCAATTTGTGTGCCAGTTATCCAGCCTCGACCTAAAGCCTGTAAACCATATGAACCAAAGGAAACCTTGTTCCCCTTCTGTGCGGTGCCTTTCCGGCTACCGCGATGCATTTTACGATATTTTACTTTGTTAGGTTGTAAGGCCATTACTTAATAATATTTTAATTTGATCTTTCAGATCGAGCAGGCGCTCTTCTCGGGGTACGCGGCCGACGTTCTTGCTGCTGTTCTTTTTCCTCACTTGGATCCTTACGACAAATCCAACACTTAACACCAATAATGCCATATGTAGTGCTAGCTTCAGCAAACCCATAATCAATATTAGCACGCAAAGTGTGTAACGGAACTGCTCCTTCGCGAGCATTTTCAGCTCGGGCAATGTCCGCACCATTCAAACGGCCAGCAACACGCAAACGAATTCCAAGTGCACCCATATCCATAGTTACCTGCATGGAACGCTTGATTGCACGGCGGAAGGCGACACGACGCTCGAGCTGCATACAAATATTTTCTGCAACTAATTGAGCATTCAACTCTGGCTGCTTTACTTCTGAAATCTCAACGTAGACCTCTTTACCAGTCAACTTGCTAAGCTCTTCCTTTATTCTATCAATTTCAGAACCTTTGCGACCAATCACTACACCAGGCCGAGCTGAATATATCGTGATACGACATCGACTTGTAGCACGCTCGATCTGAATTCGAGGCACTGCTGCATCTTTAAGCTTATCCTTAAGCAATTTTCGTATCTTGTAGTCTTCGACAAGCAGCTCACCAAACTCCTTCTTGTCAGCATACCACTTAGATCGCCAATCACTATTGACGATCAGGCGAAATCCAATTGGATTGGTTTTTTGTCCCATACAGTTTCGATTAAATTTGATCCGTAAGCACGATCCTTATATGGCAACTACGCTTAAGGATGGGGCTGGCTGAACCTCTTGCCCGAGGCCTCCATCGCTTCATAGTAGGAGCATCTCCTACCGTTGCTTCCTTAATATATAACATCGTTTGCTCTAATTTGTGCGGTGAATCTATAAAGCTTTGATAGGCATCTATCTTTGCCTGAGAACTTCTACGAGTCTTTTTATTATTAGTTGAACTCACCTTCTGTTCTAATTCACTAATACGATCACGTAAATCTTCGACTTTCCACTCATCAATAATGTTTTCCGCATTAGCCATAGCCGATTTTAGCGTCTTTGATACAAGGCGAGCTGATTTGCGAGGGACATTGGCCAAAAGAGCCTGAGCCTCAAGAGCATGCATCCCCTGAATCTGCGTGGTAACAGCACGTACCTTTAACGGAGACATTCTCACTCCCTTTGTTACTGCCAAAATTTCCATCTTATACTCTCTTCGTTACTTCTTAGTTGCACCACCGTGCGATTTGAACCCACGGGTTGGTGCAAACTCACCCAGCTTGTGGCCAACCATGTTCTCCGTCACAAATACAGTCGAAAAGACTTTGCCATTATGAACCATAAATGTGTGGCCAACAAATTCAGGAGCAATGTCTGATCGCCTAGACCAAGTTTTGATCGGTTTCTTTTTTCCATCTGCATTCAACTTCTCGACTTTATCGAGTAAATGCTGTTCCACAAACGGACCCTTTTTAATTGAACGTCCCATCTAATTTACCTCTGTTTCATCGGTCGACCATCACGGCGCACCAAAATCCACTTGTTTGAAGGCTTATACTTAGGCCTTGTCTTGAACCCTTTAGCCAGCACTCCCCAAGGTGACATCGGATGCCCACCACCTGAAGTACGGCCTTCACCACCTCCCATTGGATGATCCACTGGGTTCTTGGCAACAGCACGTGTGATCGGGCGTTTACCTTTGTGTCGAGTACGACCAGCCTTACCTACTACAATCTTCTCATGCTCAGAATTCCCAACAGTGCCAACGGTTGCATAACACTTTTCATTGATTCTACGAATTTCCCCCGAAGGTAATTTCACCTGAGCATAACCATCCGCCACCGCCATAAGCGTTGCAGCAACTCCTGCAGAACGAACCAACTGCCCACCACGTCCAGGAGTCATTTCCAAATTGTGAATCTCCGAACCAGCAGGAATACTTGCAAGAGGCAAAAAATTACCATTTTCAACAGGGGCATCTGGTCCACTCATAACCTTGCCGCCTACAATCTGCCCCTCAACCGCAATCATATAGCGTTTTTCACCATCTTCATACTTAAGTAATGCTAAACGAGCAGTCCGGCATGGATCATACTCTATAGCAATGACTTCTGCTGCCATTCCATGCTTATTACGCTTAAAATCGACATTTCGTACCTTTTGTTTGTGACCGCCTCCGATACCCCTCGCAGTGACACGACCATTACTATTTCTTCCGCCGGACCTCTTTTTGGTCTTAACCAAACGCTTCTCCGGCTTCGTTTTCGTAATCTCGGAAAACGAAGAGACTGTCATGTAGCGCCGAGACGGCGTTACAGGATTGAAACTCTTTACTGGCATAACAACAAAGTACCCCGACTGGGGTGGTGACGCTCCCCACCATAACTCCCCAACTCTGGGAAAGCGGGTTATCGGTAGGTCGCCAAATTTTCTCTTACCTGTACCTTTTCACCTTGAAAAGGGCCGGGCAAAGTATCAAAAAAAATTTAGGGTGCAACCTNTTTTTCAAGGATTTAATATTTTTTTCTTATCTAGAAAAACTCTNTAAAATAGTTGTTTTTCTTAAATGCNGCTAAGTGANGGCCAAAAANCCCTTAAAACAAGGCAATTAAGTGTCAAATTTTACTGCAAGAAACACCCTATCTTACTGAAAATCAAATGCTAAGACTCTTTACCGAATCCCTTTGGCCTCTAATTGCCTAATTTCCACTGCCCAACCCGCTCTCTCCTCATCTGTAACCTTCGGATTAGGCATAAGGCTTCGCCGCGTACAATTAACCAATGCCTGCAAAGTTTGATATCTCCGCGTCTCCCCAATAGCCGGAGGAAGCAAATCATCGATTACAGCGATTACTTCATCCATTGTTAACTTACCTTTGGTACCGAAAAGTTTTGCTTTAGCTTTAAGTTCAGAACGTAATGCTGCAAAACCAGCCGCAGACCAACCTTCGGTGACAGTAGCAAACCGCTCCCTATCCTCCCCTGTCAATTTTCCGCTAACAACCGGACTGGCTACCCAGTCAAGAAAAGCCTCTCGATCTTTTCCTTCCGGATCCAGTACTGGGATAATCAAATCCCCTACTCGACCAGGACGTCTAATATCGGGAGAAAGTAAATGAATACGAGCAGTAACTAGCAACCAAATAACTTTACCACGCAATAGTGGATCTGACATCATAGACTGTATCTTACCGGTGAGGCGTCGTTCCGTTGCATGAGAATCAGCACCTACACCACCAAGCTGAGTATCGGCTTCATCAATAAAAATCAAAACACGAGATAGCGCCATCAAAACACGACGCAAGCGCTCAAAGATAACATCTGTCTCACCATAATATTTACTACGGAGATTTTTTATTACCAAAACCACCATGTCTAGCTCCGATGCTACCGCCTCAAAAATGAAAGTTTTACCCGCACCAATTGGCCCCCCAATAGCCGCACCAGGAAGAGCCTCACCGCTATCCATTCCAAATCGGGGAATCACTTCTTTATCCAAAAAAGTCTTCAAACGTTTAAATCCAATTACATCCTTCAAGCTATGCCCTGGCTTTTTGAATTCAACCACTTCCTCGCCCAATTGGCTCTTAATGAAATCCTCAACCTTATCTACAACTTCATCCTGCGAAAGTTTCGCGCGACCATGTCTAACCCCCTTCAATAACTGCATAAGAGCGTGAATCGACAGGCCTGCAGTAAGCTCTGCCAGTTCGGTTTGCGTACCCCATAATTGAATCTTCCTCCCCTTCGAATCGTTTCTAGAGAACCAAGAAATAAAATGTTTACGAGTATCGAAATCCGGCGATGGAACCTCAACATCAATTAATTGAGGTAAGCGTGCAATACGTTGATTCAACTGAGAACGTGACTCAGCAATCATCACCACTGAATCATCACCGTTAACAAAGCCAAGGTCAGAGAACCAGTCGTGACATATACTGACACGCTGCCTATCCATATCATTTAGGCTTGTTATTGGAGCATCTGGAAGCAACATGTCGGCACCCTCCACAACGATCAACAAGTTTTCTTTAAGGTATTGCGAATTACCAGCCTTCGTTCGAGAGCAAAGACACATTTGTCGCATCAGCTCTAAGGCAAGAGTGGGATTACTTACAGCTTTCTGAAACGAGTCATCGTACATGCTGGTAACTTCATCAACCTGAGCCTCAACTTTATCTGTATCCATCATACGATTGATAGAGAGCTGATCGGCACTCATCCCTAGTCGCCACTCAATCCATGCCTTGCGAACTTTTTCAGAGTCTTTATCCCTAATAAACCTTATCGGCCCATTCAACTCGTACACCACAAGTATCAAATTCGGCAGATTCCAGCTCGCTGTCAAATATTCGACAAGCGAGCAATACTCATCGCTCTTCCCTTTATTATTGTGAAAGACATCGTGGATGTTCCCGGTCAAAATCAATGCTCGCGATTGACCAGCATTTAATATTCGACCCGCTTTCCGAAGGAATTCATTTATACTAGTTGCCATAGAAGAAAAAAATTTGGTAGAGCTCTTACTATATCATTAGACTAATTTAGTCATAAGGTATTCATTACGAGACTGTAATATATCAGGATTGTAAACATAGCTACGAATCTCCCTTCGAATATTTTCAAATGATTCGTAGTCGGGCCTTTCGTTCGGTTTAAATATTGGAGACGGCTTATCATAAACAACTGTAGCACCCGGCGGCGAATCATGGCCGGCTTCCTCCCAATTCCAATATTGCGATAACCCGACAAGCCTATCACCCACTCGTATTGCTTCGTTCAATTCATGCGTAACTATAATTAAAGTGTAAGGGGGTTTTTGACTTTTCGATATCGCATCCTGATTTTCTTGATACAATAGAAGAAGCATTTCCTGCAACTCTTCACGAGTAGCCTCATCAAGTGCCCCGAATGGCTCATCAAGTAAAATAATCTCAGGCTCCATTATTAATGCCTGCGCAATCGCTACCCTTTGTTGCATTCCTCCTGACATTTGACTTGGATACATGTGCATGGCATGACCAAGCCCCACCTTTTCTAAAAAAACAGCAGCTCTATCTCGGAAATTTTTGCGCTTTTTTGCCCATCCCGACCAATTAAACAAACGAAATAAAGCGCTCGTCTGATCTAACTTCAATCCAAGAGCAACATTGTCCAATGCCGTCAAAAAAGGATAAAGAGAATATTTTTGATAAACTATACCTCGATCTCGGCCTGGACGGTCTGCCGAAATCAGCTCCCCATTCTGCATCGTTAATATCTGTCCTTCATTGGGGATATGCGTGCCAAGAATTGCTCTTAACAAAGTCGACTTTCCACAACCGCTTGGACCAATCAACGAAACAAACTGTCCAGATTTCACTTTCAAATTTAAATCGAAGAGCACTTTAGTTTCACCAAACCAATGACTAACTTTTTGGCACTGCAAGCTAAAATCTTGATGTCCGTCTTCCTTCATTATTTCGAATTATTCTGATACCAAGGACAAATCTTGGCCTGCAGGAATCGCAACATGTAATCAAGCAAAAAACCAAAACATGCCAAAAATACAAGGTACGGATAAACCACATTCATGTTTGTAAGCTTAAATTGCAAACGAATCCGATATCCGAATCCGACATCCCCCACCACCATCTCTGCTGCAATCAAAAACACAATCGCTGGCCCAATACACAAACGAACTGCATCAATGAATTTTGGAAGCACTTGTTTAAAAACCACTTCAAAGGCAATTTCAAAATGAGATGCTCCTAATGTATATGCTTTATCTAGCATCTCAGAAGGTATGTCTTTGATTGCTAAATAAACCGTAACCGCAAGCGTCGGAATAATACCAAATGATATCATAGCAACATACATCTCCATGCCCGTCCCAAAAAAAACAAAATATACAGCTAACGCTGCAGTCTGAGGAACTTTTGCTAATAACGAAATTGGCGGCTGCAAAAAAGCTTCCAGTGAAGTAATACAGCCCATCGACATACCTATCATAAACCCGAAAACGATGCCCAAACTGATACCAGCTGCAAGGCGCTTTGCTGTGGCAAGCGAATCCTCCACCAACCAACGTTGGCCCTTACGATCTGGCTGTGTGAACTTCACTGCACCCTCGGCCAACTGACTCCAATTAGGAATAGTTGTATCCTCAGGGTTCACTTGATGTTGCCGGTGCGAAATCCAAGTATAACCCAATACCAACAACAACACTGAAAGTGTCGATAGAACAATTTGTCTAGCCCGACTTATCCTTCGACTTATCATAGGAAAGAACGAGTGCTATTTCTCGTTTTGCTTCGTTGAACCTTCTTTTACTTTTTGTATATAACTGGCATCAAATCGAACCGAAACATCTGGTCCTTCTGCTCCATATCCAAGCGCTGGCTTGTTTTCCACAATTCCATGTGAAACACAAAAGTCTACTACGCGATCCATAATTTTCGGCAAGTCAGATCCAGTAAGTAACGCAGCCCCCTCATCAGCAGTACCATAAAATTTTGTTTGCTGAACAATTTTCTCCATATCTTTCAATGTCAAATTGGCGAATTTCTCACCAATTGAAATTAAAGTATCATCACGTTTTTCTGGATCAGCAATTGCTGAATTTACTTGATAGAATGCATCTATAATAGCACATGCAAAAGCCTCGCCACCTTCCTTAGCAAGACTCTCCTTTGCAACAACTACCGAATCAATAATTTCATTTGGAATCTTTGTTGAATCAAAAAGCACACGTACATCTTCACGCTTAGCCAGAGTAGAAATCACAAACGGATTCCATACCACAATCGCTTCCTGATCCTTGTTTTTCTGCTGCATTGCAACAGCTGCCGCACCAGGATCCATATTGGAAAATGAAAAATCTCCTTCTTTCTGCCCAAGCAATTCAAGATTACGAACAAAACAATATTCAGAAACTGACTTCTCCAATCCGAACACTTTTTTACCTTTCAAATCCTCCACCGACTTAATGTCACTAGTAACAAGACAAGCGTCAGCTCCAAAACTTGTCGAAGTTGGTAAAACCATAACCCCGGGGCGCCCCCCTGCAGGACTTAAAACATCCATATTAGTGATACAAACAGCATCACACTGACCAGCTCCATACATTGCAAGGCAGGGATCGTATTCTGCCTCTTTCAACACTATATCAACTCCCCATTTTTCTTCTACACTACCTAACTCTCCTTTTTTCCCATTCAAAATCCCTTTTAGATCAGCAACTCCGAACACACTCCACGAGGGATATTCACTCCATGCCAAAGAAAACGTCGGGATATCTTGTTTAGATTTTGTATTTTCGCCACTGCCACAACCGATTAACGCGATTAACGCGAAACTTAAAAATACAACAGCCCAGCTCTTGTTATTCATGTTTTTATTATTCATTTTATAATTAATAAATGCGTAATCCAAAAAAAGATCCCTATAAATTAGGGATCAATAAATAAATTTTTACTCTGGCAGAGAACTTTCAGAATTTGAGGATTCCTCTTTTTTAGGCTCTATCGGAGCAGCCTCTACACCCTCAGCTAAACCTAGTAATGAATCAAATTCGTCGGTGGCTGTATGATTCCTCGCATATTCTAAAAATTCTGCTTCTTGCGCTTTTCCGTCCGTACCTGCCATTTCACGAGAAACTCTTGCTTCAGCTCGCATCTCACTACGAAGCTCTCGCATATCCTGTAATTCCTTTGCCATTCCATCTTGTGAGATACCATTAAGCATATCTGACAAGTCTGTTTCCTCCTTGGCAGTGATAACATCTGCAACTGCATCAGCAGCCTCGCTCTTGAGTTTCTCAATATCACGAGTCAGCTGGGTTAGGTTGACTTTATGATTTGCCAAGCTCTCATCGTATTCAGCAATATCACCCTCTAGGTCTTTAATATGATCCTTTTTTTCAGTGACAGTTGCGGCAAAATCATTGTACGCTGTGAGGCATTTTCTGTACTGTTCACTCGCATGTATTTCCTCTTTTGTTTGGCCTTCATTTTGCAACTTACTTACTGTCTGCTTGGCCATTGCGAGAGCCCCTGCCTTTAAAGTTTCAAGCTTCTTTGTTTCTTCGGTTAAGGCCTTAAGCTTGGCCATTTTTTTCTCTTGCTGAGCTATTAATTTTGCGACGGCCTGCTTGTAAGTGTGTATCTGATCGACCTTGCTTTTAATTACGTCATCAAATTTCGCTTTCATGACAGTTGGATTTTTATCCAATGTACGACGGTATTTGTCGATTTGACCTGTAATTAAATAAAGACCGGCCTTACACCATCTCCAAATTGCAGCAAGTGGGTTCATTCTGAGGAAGTATTATTAAGTTTGTTTAATTTATTCAAGGAATTTGTATTTAACAATGAATCTACTCTTTGTTCAACCTTTTTTGCCACTTCAAGACTTTGATCCAACTCCCCTCTAAGTGTTTGTAAACGTGCGTCACCGTCGCTTTTCTTTGTGATGCCTTGCACTGCTGCAAGAGTACGACTCATATGCTCTACCGTTCCAACTACTTCACCAACCAATTTTTCCCTCTGTTCCATAATTGGCTTTTGAGCCAACTCTGACGCCAAACTATCAGCAGTATTCCAAAGCTGAAGAGACTTTTCCAACGATCTAACACATTGCTGGAACAACTCCTCTGCTCGCTTCTGAATCTCATCTATCATTGCCCTATTTAAATCAGGTGCAATTTTGTCCAGCTGACTAAATGCCTGTCGAAGTGATCGTAAATCATGCATTGAGTCTTCGGTTCGAGAATCACCATCCATAGTCAATCTATGGTGAAAGTGATCAAGCCGCTTGCGTTTGGCCTGTTTTGCCTTGTCACGCGATTCTTCAACAATTTTTTTAACACGCTCATCGCGTCCTAAGATCATTTTAGTTAAAAACATGCCACCCGAACCAAGCACACCCCCTAAACCGACAAGCATAGCCCCAAAAAAAGCTGAACCTTTAAGACCAAGCGCAAAAAGCGACGCAAATGCAGCCGTTCCTACCATAAATGGGAAAATGACCGTCGGACTAGAAATTATATCCGCTATTACTCGCTTAGCTATGTTCTTTTCTTCACTCAAATCACTTCAATCGCCCAAACTAGGGGAGGACAAGTTCGTCAGAAATAATGGATGAGTCAACGCTACGCTTTTATTTTAGCGATCGGTTTTAATTCAGAATGGAACCTGCCCTACCTCAAATCTTACTGATTGGGCAGAACCAGATTTAGAAGCAGACGGGGCAGCTTCAGTTCGTATTCTAGAGCGAGAGACGCCTTCATTTTGAAGGAATTCTCCAACTGACTTAGCACGAGCCTCTGCCAGATGCCGATTGGCCTCAGCATCGCCTTCAGACCGAGTCTGACCAACAATACGTAGATAGAAAGTCGGGAAGTTATCCAACATCTTCTTTAGCCTGCCCAACTCATGTTCACTTGACAGAGAAATTGAAGCAGAACCTCGACGAAAACCAATCGACTGGACATTGAGATCTCCTACCGATCGTAAACTACTCCACTGACTTTCATTCAGCTTACCCAGTTGAGCGTTAGTTCTAACACCCTGCAAATCTGTTGTGCCCTGACCTAAACCAGCAATCAGGCTTGCAGGATGAAAATTGTCTGAACGCATTTCAGATAAAATTTTATCGAAGTATAAAGAAGTATAATTCCCATTCAGAGGATCAGAATCGAGTGCCTTTGTTTTCAATAGAATTTCAGTAACATTTCCAATCATGTCTTCCATCGTAAGCAAATCACCAGCAGCGAATCCTTTCACAAGTCCAAAGTGAGCATAATTCTCAAGAGTATTTTTCCACTGGATACCACCGACAATTGCCTTAGACCCATCCTCCGATAAACTCGGATCATCCGATCTAACCAAGCCCGCAAATCCTTCGGGTTCATTTCTGTAATGATGGGCTGCCCTAGAATACGCCTCAATAATTGCACGAACTTTTTCAGGATGATCACGTAAATACTCACGCCTTGCCACCAACACATCGACTATGAGCCCTTTAATTTTAGAGCTATCAAGTAAGACTTTCACTCCTTTAATTTTTTTAGCCTGAGAAACATGAGGTTCCCACAAAACATATGCTTGTTTCTTAGCACGGTCCGCATTTTTCATGATCTCGAACACCGCCTCTGAACCATCGGCTTCTACAATCCAATTACTCCTCAATTTCGGCAGATTAAAGTGAGATTTAACAACACGAGCCAGAAACTCACTTGGCGAACTTGGTGTAAGTACAAAAGCTGCGTCCGAAGCGTTTAAGTCCTGAACTGTTTTCACTCCTGTATCGAATGCCAATACAGCATCAGCACCAATAGTCTCATCTATCACCATCACAATTGACACAGGGAAACGTCCCAACTTTGAACCTGCTACGAGTAGTGAATCAATCGTGAAAACACCCATCTCAACATCACCATCCTCTAATGCTTCAAGCCGGGCATCGTAGTCAGCCTCATCTTTAACCACCGTCAAGCGCACTCCATCATAACGAAGGTTCTTCTTCATTTCCTCCGAACGAAGCACCGAATAACCACTAAAAAGATCAGCTTGAATTTTTACCTCGTGTGAATAACTACTACTCGAGCCAGTATCAGACTGAAGCTTTTCCTTTTGAGGCTCGGTCCAAAAAAAACGAACGGTTACTGCTACAATGGCCAAAATAACAAGCCAAACTACAGCAACTATACAGCCTTTAAAACCTTTCCCTTCCTCCATTATTTTTTATTTTTTGAAGCCTTAACTACCGAATATATCCCTATTAGAAGTATAAGTGGACAACCACATCCCAAAAACAGAGTAACAAGCTCATTTTCATTATTATTATTTATCTGAATAGGGGCACTCGAGCCAGAAGATGATGAATTTGACTGCTGAATTGGCCTAGCTCGACGCATCACAGCATAGTCTTGTATCGGATCATTACCAGTAGTTGAAAGCGATTTCAGCATCTCTGAAGCGGTTTGTTTAGGTAAATCCGCAATCAATTCAAATGAGTCCTCATCCGTTTGGCCGGCGTCTGAAGCTGACACCTCAGCAAACACTTCTGTAATAGCTTGCCTGAGTGAATCAGGATCATCTGCACTTCTGTAAGTATGAACTTTAGTCGCCAACGTATGCTTAGCCTCCATATCCACACCAATTACATCAACAGTGATACCTCTAGAAATAATATCAGGAGTATAGCCTTCAACTAAATTTTGATCATTAGCTTCGCCATCCGTAACAACTAACAGCCTGTAAGTTCCATAACCAAATTGTTTTTTTCGAGCCTCTAATAGAGCGTCAGCACCACGTTTCATGTATGCGCCAAGTGGCGTTCCACCTCCAGAAATTATACTGTCAATTGCCCCATTAAGCCGCTGCTCCACACGTGAACCAAGAGGATATACCCAGTCACCTCTTGGAAAAACCAAAACACCAACATGCGTCGATTCTGGAACCTGCCCTAACACCTGCTTCAACGCATTCCTGGCTACTGACATGCGATCCGTACCAGCCATAGGAGTTCCCATTGAGCCAGACGCATCTACTACTACTACTACATTATCCGTAACCTGCACCTCAGCCCTACTAAAAGGTGCAACCCAAAACGAAACTACTAGCAGACCCAAAACAAATTTGCTGATTTTATTTTTATGACTCATTGGCAATCTAGAATATTTTAAAAATCAAAATCAGATTCCTGAGTGACCTCTGCAGAAACTCGGATAACACGGAATTCTACCCTCATATTCTGCTCAGCCTCAGCAACTGAACTTGGCTTAGCAATGAAAGGCTCTGCAATGCCAACTCCCTGCGGCTGAATCTGCGACAAATCAACCGCAATACCTTTACCTTTTGCATAGTCAATAACCGAACTCTTTACAGCTTCGGCTCTTTTCCTAGAAAGATTTAAAGCAGCCTGCATCGTTCGACGCGGGTTATAATCATCTACCCCATCAAAAGCCCCTTCACCAATTGCCTCTAATAAAAGCTCTGTATTATCAAGCCCCAATGAACGCCCATTTAATGAGTAATTATAATTTCCACGACTTCCTGAACGCTTTAGCGTCCCCTTAGTTAAACCGGCCTTAACTAAATCCACCAAAGTTTTTGTTGGATCCGCATGGCCACGAATAGCTACTACTGCATTACCAAACTTGTCTGCTGTTTCGATAACACGATTAAACTCCGCTGCGTATTGTAAAGCGCTAAAATCAATCTGATTCGGCTTAAAGTTAATAGTAAAGGATACAATCGTTCGGTCATCTAAAAGCCCACCTGAACTCAATTCCTCAATCTCTGATAATACAGCTTCAGCCCTAAAGCGTTCACCCTTCTCCACGCTAGTTTTCTCCAAATAATTTAAAAAGTCTTCGTGTTTATAATTAAGACCAGACGGAAACAACCCCATCTTCTGCTTAGCATACCCTCGAGAAGTCGCTAACTCCAAAGCTGATGTCTGAAATGCGTTAAACCCATGAAGGTTTCCCTCCTTTTCAAAGAAGCTGACATTGCCTGGATAACCAGCAAACGTGCAGTCTAATAAAAGACCATGAGCCTCATCTGTGTTGGGCACAACCTCTTCTGTGTAAATTTGAACCGTCTGGTTGAGCAGATTTATGTATGCAGGATCTCTTGTACCAGCATCAAAAGCCGCTCGTTTTCCAACTAGTTCCTCAGACGCTTTAAGATACCCTGCAACAAATTTCCTTATTAAAGAACGGTTGGCATCATAGAAGTCTTTTCGGCAAACGTAGACATCAGCAATAGATCGAGATAATTCCGCTGTGGAAACGAGCACTTTAGCCCCTTTTACTGTTCCCTCTGCACCAGTCCCAACACTAGTTAAATCAGTACAAAGCCCAAACATATCTGGTGTTATAGCAAAACAGGCGGATATGGTAGGATCATTGCGAAAGGCTTCAACTGGAGATCCGACACCTGTTAGCTCATCATAAAACTTTACACTAATATCACCCCAGCTCAATTGCGCTGTCTTTAGCACATCATCCAACATACCAATGTGAGGTCCACCTTGTTGCACCGCCACAGTTTTCCCACGTAAATCGGTTACAGTTTTGATCCCTTCCCGAGCAACCATATGATCCCCTGCAGACCAGGTCATTTGCATGATCATTACACCCTTAGTTCGCGGATC
Source organism: Verrucomicrobiales bacterium (assembly GCA_002684915.1). Lineage (GTDB taxonomy): Bacteria > Verrucomicrobiota > Verrucomicrobiia > Limisphaerales > UBA1096 > UBA1096. The sequence goes on along the minus strand of NYWG01000025.1, from coordinate 31,306 downwards.
AGAACCAATCACTTCCGAGGCCTGCCCCATCATCCTATACGTCCCTCTTAAGAAGGGTGATTTGCCAGAACGATAATCTCTAACCTGTTGAATAAAATCATCTCCTGGAATCATATTAAGATTGAGTCCCTGCTTCTGAAAAATGCTTCCTGATTTTGTTTTCAATCCCCCGTTCGCATAGAATGTAGCCATGTCGCCACCCCAAATAATATAAGGCAACTGTAAAGGTCCACCTGACTTAACCGACCCCACAGACCCTGGACCAACCAACTCAGAAAACAGCTTCGTCTGCGCCAAAACACTCGTCGAAAGAAAGATCCCAACTAAAGTTAAGGTATTAATTAATTTCATCACTAAAAATTGTCTATTANGAANAANATATCTTATAATGATAANTAGATCAATTATAATTTCATGATTAATTAATTATCATTATAAATTTCAGTTAAGGATTGAAACCNCTCTATCACATATCCAAATTCAAGCGGAAACAACAAGTGGATTCTCCTCATAAACAATATTTAAAACGATCTGCTGGAAAACGATTAATTTCAACCGCACCAAACCCAGATCTAATGATGGTAGTGGTTATCCCTTGCTATAATGAACCTGATCTTCTAGGCACACTTCAAGACTTAACTAAATGCGACCAACCGATTGGCAAAATAGAAGTAATTGTCGTAATCAATAGTACTTTAAATTGCGCCAACGCGATTCAAGAACAAAATCAAAAATCACTCAATGATGTATCTGATTGGTTAAACACGACAATAAAAAACTGGCTAACCATTCATCTTCTTCATCTCCCAAACTTACCTCAAAAAAATGCGGGAGTTGGCTCGGCTCGTAAGATCGGTATGGACGAAGCGATTAGGCGTCTGGCTGATGTCAACCAAGCAAAAAACGGATTGCTTGTTTGTTATGATGCGGACTGTCGATGTTCATATAATTATTTTACTAGTATTGAAGCACATTTTTTAAACCAACCTAAAACCCCTGGAGCCAGTATTTATTTTGAACACCCGCTTGATAAAAACGAGATGGAAAAATGTGGATTTGGAAGAATCGGGCAATCTGTTAGCAAAGAGGAATTCGCAGGAATAGCTGCATATGAACTCCATCTTCGTTATCATGTTCGTGCACAAAAACACGTTAACTTTCCATACGGATTTCAAACAATTGGATCTGCTATGGCTGTGCGAGCTTGGGCATATGTAAAACAAGGAGGCATGAATCGACGAAAAGCCGGCGAAGACTTTTACTTTCTTCAGAAGATTAGATGGCTGGGTAAAGTAACCGAATTATCTAATACAACGGTATACCCCTCTCCTCGGATTTCAGATCGAGTACCATTTGGCACTGGAAAAGCCATCAGCAGTTTTATCAATTCAAAACAACAAACAAGCTATCCTCTTCAAGCCTACCGAGATATTCAATGGCTTATGAATCAAACCAATACACTTTGGGAATGTGGTAATTTCCAGGAAACACCGCCCGCTCCTTTAGCGTCTTTTTTGGAAGAAAAATTTCTCAAAAACATTGTTCCAGAGATACGAAAAAATTCCACTGATCTAGAAAAATTTCGAAAGCGATTCCTGCAATGGTTAAACGCTTTTCGCCTAATGAAATATCTCAACAAGGCAAAAGATGAATTCTACGGTTCAAAGACAGTTGAATCTGTCGCTCAAGAATTACTCGTAGAATTGAGCCTACCAAAAAGAAGCAAGAATGTTATCGATCTGTTAAAACAATATCGGCAACTGGACCGGAAGCCATAAAACCCTCTAGAAACGATATAAATAAAAACTAATAAGTTCAACGCCCTAACAGCTTCGTAGCCCGTTTCTGTAACCACACAAGATCCTCATTTCGCATGTTACTATCTGCATGACCACCCCAATGACCACCCTCTCCAATTCGGGCATGAAGTTGCTTAGTATCTCTACCAATCCATTTGCGCACCTTAGTAGACCCATCCATATAACCCAATGCGGCTGTACCACTATGGTAGCCTGCAGGAACATGATAAAAATTCTGTTTCATATTTAGACCAAAAAAAGGCCGGCACAAACTTAATGGATGCACTTCAATGAAAGTAAAAATTTCTTCCGGGCCTCTGGCTGAATCTGACATTTTCAAGTAGGATTGATAACGAGAATTTGGTTGATTACGATAAGCTGGCTCTCCTCGGCCGCGCGACGTATCCCAACCAACAAAACTGTTCAAAGCATAACTTCTTAAACGTGGCATTTCATTCCGACCAACTTTGACAGTGCTCTTATCAGACGGACAACGATAAACCCCCTTGGTTTGAATATACTGACCAAATAAAGATAAACGCTTATCTATCAACATCTCAGGTTTGCCAGCATCCTGAGGGCGAGAAGAAAAGACACCTCCAACCCATGTCTTACGTATCAGCCCATTACCGTTATGAACTACTTGGTCATCATGATCGTCAGCATATAATTGCATCATAATACCCAACTGTTTAAAATTGCTTATACATACAGTTTGAGTCGCCTTGGTTTTTGCTTTTGCCAAAGCAGGCAACAACAAGCTTGCTAGAATTGCTATGATAGCAATAACAACAAGAAGCTCAATTAAGGTAAATCCTCTAACTTTATTTTTTTTATTCATTTCAAGAACTCAATTCTTCGCTTTTTGCTATAATAGTTAGTGTGATTTCAAACCATCCAAACAACCAAGAAAAGAACATTTACCCATTGGCTAAATGTTTGCAACCCGTAAAACACACAAATAAATCAATCCAATTCGTATCGTTTATTTATTTGATCAAGTGCCCATTCAGCATGCTCAGCAATAAGTGATTCTTGATCTTTTTTGGCACGTTTTAAAGCTGGAATCGCCTTAACATCCCCGATATTCCCAAGAGCTACACATACGTTTCTTAAAAAACCACGGCGCTTTGTTCTCTTTATTGGTGTATTACGAAATTTTGAGCGAAATCCATCTTCATCCAATGCTAGTAGTTCTAACAAATCTGCTTGGTCCAGATCATGGCGACGATGTTCTGCCATAAGACGACCCTTACCTGCAAACCGATTCCAAGGACAGGCAGCAAGGCAATCGTCACAACCATATATATGATTGCCAATCATAGATCTAAATTCTAATGGGATGCTATCCTTTAGCTCGATAGTCAAATATGAAATACAGCGACGAGCATCCAATACAAATGGTGAAGTAATCGCTTTAGTTGGGCAAATATCGATACAAGCAGAACATTTACCGCAACGATTATATTCTGGTTCATCCGGTTCAATTTTAGCAGTAGTTATAATTTCTGAGATGAAAAACCAGTTGCCAAGCTTACGACTAATAAGGTTGGTATGCTTACCAACAAACCCCAAACCAGCACGTTGAGCAAGGTCACGTTCAAGTATCGGGCCAGTATCAACGTACCAAAGAGATTCTGCATCATCACCAGAAAGCATCTGTAAATATTCAGTCAACTGAATAAGCGCTTTACCAATGGAGTCGTGGTAATCCGTATAACGAGCATAACGAGCAATAACACCCATGTTGGAACCTTCATTATTATTTTGCTTACCTTCATAACTCGCAGCTAGCGATATGATGGAACTGGCATTCTTAAGAACCAAATTGGGATCAATGCGTTTCTCTGCATTTCGCTTCATCCAGCCCATAGTTCCATGCCTTTGATTATCGATCCAATCGAGAAATTGAGGGGCACTACCAGGAGGATTAGCGTTAGTGAAACGACAATCGTCAAAACCCAATTCCAACGCACGCTGACGAATAGGTGCCTTCATCAGACTACTCGAGTCACAGCTTTACTAAACTGGCTAAGTATAAGCTGAGCTACTTCTTTAGCTGAACGATACTCGGTGTTGACTAACATATCGGCCTGACTGTAAGCCGATTTACGTTGCTCCATCAGATCAATAATACGTTTCTTAGGATTCTCTGTTTGAAGTAGGGGACGATGAGACTTATCTTTCACACGTCGCCATATGGATTCGGATGAAGCCCAAAGACAAAAAACCATGGAGTACTGTTTCATAGCATCCATATTGGACCGATCCACAAGCAATCCTCCTCCAGTAGCTATTACAGTGTTTTCTTGATTTGCCAGAAGAGCAACCACCTCTCGCTCATATTGGCGAAAAGAGTCTTCACCTTGCTCCTCAAAAATCCGAGGAATACTCATCCCTACATGATCTTCTATAAACTGATCAGTATCTAAAAACTCAAAGCCACTAACCTTGGACACAACCCGGCCAACCGCCGTTTTGCCACATCCCATAAACCCAGTTAGAGCAATATTTTTGATTTTTCTACCCTGATCCACAGAGCGAAAGTACAACAATCCGAATTATGTTGCCCGACTTTTCAACCGAAACTCGACCCATACTTCTTTCACAAGTAGAATAAGGACGTGTTTAGGCCCTGCATTGACCTGCATAACGGCAGGGTGAAGCAAATCGTTGGAAGTTCAATAAATGACAACCAACCCAGCTCGCTTCGCACTAATTTTATCTCTGAAAAGCCGCCTGCTTGGTTTGCCAAAAAGTACCGCCAAGACAAGCTGCACGGTGGTCACATCATCAAACTCGGAAAAGGAAACGATGACGCCGCACATGAAGCGCTAAAAGCTTGGCCGGGCGGCTTACAGATCGGAGGCGGCATAAATTCCACAAATGCTTCTAGCTGGATTAATTCTGGAGCATCCCATGTCATTGTTACCTCGTGGCTGTTTCAAGAAGGCAAATTCGACACTGACAGACTCAAACAAATNACAAAAAAAATTGGCCAATCAAGACTTGTTATAGATTTAAGCTGTAGGCGTCGAGGCGAGGATTATTTTGTTGTCACCAACCGTTGGCAAACCTTCACCGAACTAAAGATCAATTCAGAAACACTCAACCAACTAGCTAAGCATTGCGATGAATTCTTAATACATGGTGTTGATGTAGAAGGGCTCAGCCAAGGAATCGATGAAACACTAGTTCAGCTTATCGCCATTCATTGCCCAATCACGGCTACTTATGCCGGAGGCGCCCAATCACTAAACGATCTTCATCGAGTAAACGAAATTGGACAAGGCCGCGTACATTTAACAATCGGATCAGCACTAGATATTTTCGGTGGTGACGGCGTTCAATATAACGACGCCGTTGCGTTCAATCAGAAACAAACAAAGATTGAATAAAAATAACTATCCTGAATTACTTAACCCCGAATTTGTGTATAGTGGTTTGCGTGTATTTTTCTCTTGGACGTAAAACTGTACTAGGAAAATGGGGCTGATTAATTGAGTCTGGAAAATGCTGAGTTTCCAAACAAAACGCATTTCTAAATTCATATTTCCATCCCCCCTTACCGACCTCGGTACCATTAAGATAGTTGCCAGTATAGAACTGAATACCAGGCTCAGTAGTAAAAATTTCAAGAAACCTTCCTGATGTTTCTTCATCAACTCGAGCAGCCAGACTCAGCTTTCCAAACTCTATTTTGTTCAAACAGTAATTATGATCATATCCACCTGGATCTCCACCTAGTTTATCAATTCTGGCACCAATCTTGGTTGGATTAAGAAAACTCATTACATCGTCTACTTTAAGTATTTCCCCAGTCGGGATACCAGTCTTGTCCACTGGAGTATAGTGGTCCGCATTAAGATGCAAAACGTGATCAAGAACCTGCCCTTTACCTGCCAAATTCCAATAAGCATGATTAGTTAGGTTCACTGGAGTAGCTTTATTTGTAGTCGCGAGATAATCAATCCGCAACTCATCATCATTAGTGAGAGTATAGGTAACTTTCATCTTAAGCTCACCAGGGTAACCTTCCTCACCATCCGGACTAACATAACTGAAAGCCACTGCCTTACCCTCCTTGCTCCGCACTTCTCGAGCAGACCAAACCTTCTTGTCGATTCCCTCAACTCCACCGTGTAAATGATTTGGATCATTGTTAGTTGCCAAAGTGTGTTCATTGCCATCAAGGATAAATTTCCCCTTTGCAATACGATTAGCCACACGACCGGTGGTTACACCAAAATAAGAGTGACCATCCAGATAATCTTCTAGTTTATCATGACCAAAAACAACATCGCCTAATTTACCGTTTTTATCTGGCACATGCATTTCCGTTAGCATTGCACCATAAGTTATAATTTTTGCCTGTAATCCGTTTTTGTTAGTTAGAATATAGGCATCGACCTTTTTGCCGTCCTCAGTTTTTCCAAATACTTCCTTTTTCACAGAACCCTTATTTTTCTTTTTCGCAGCAAAAGCTGATTGTCCGTCTGAACCGCCGACAAGAAGAAATCCTGTCACAAAATACGCTATTATTTTCTTCATAATATTGACATTTATCTTACCTCTTAACACGGTATGAAATCAGAGGCCTTTCTATGGCTCCGTTAGTCTGGTGTCAATGTCATTCGCAACTAGATAATTAGTTTAGTTAAAAAAAATCGAGAGCCTTTAAGACTCTCGATTGAAAAACATACTATAAATATTTTTTAAGTAAGTGTGATTTGATTGCCTTCCTTTAGGGTAACAATCGCCTTTTTCCAGCGTGCAGTGCGCCCCTCATGTCGGGTTCTCTTACGTCGCAATCGCCCATTGACATTCATGGTGTTAACACGATCGACCTTCACTTTAAATAGAATCTCAACTGCTCGACGAATATCATTTTTATCGGCAATTGAATTTGCCACAAGGTGTACCTGCTGTCGTATTATTGCCTTGCTTCCTTTTTTCTTGGCAGATAACTCAGCCATCTCGTCGCAGCGCTCCTGCACAGCCATAACCTTCTCGGTTAGACGCACGGTTTTTATAACATCAAATGGACTCATCTTTGTTAATTAGTCAAACGTTGTTCAAACTTCTCATAGCCATCTTTTGTAAAAACAAGTAAATCAGGCCAAAGAATATCATATGTATTTAAAGAATCGCTAGTCGTGGAACGAACCCTAGATAAATTTCGAGCAGAAAGTGCAACATTACTATTAGCCCCCCCTGTCACAAGCACTGCACTCGAATACTTCCCTTTACCACGGTTTTTGGAATCAACACCAATTGCATTAAGTGTCTTAACTAGATCCGATGTTGCTGGCTTTTCAATATTAAGCCCATCGAGAATAAGAACCTCTCCACCCTTAACTCGCTCTGTAAAAGCCTTCCGCACAGCAAGATCACGGACTTTTTTATTAAGCTTCTTTATATAAACACGAGGCTTCGGTCCGTGAGCCACACCTCCTCCACGCCAAATTGGATTACGCTTTTGGCCTACACGAGCTCTACCTGTTCCCTTTTGCCTCCAAGGCTTTTTACCACTGCCGGAAACTTCAGCCACAGTCTTAGTGCTAGCATTACCAGAACGCTGTGCAGCATTATATGCAACAACAGCTTCATGTACCGCCTGATGACCCTTATCGTCATCCACCGGAGTAAATTTTGCTTCCAGTTCGCCTTGATCGGCACCTGTTGCGTTCTTAATTATTAATTTCATTATTAAAACCTCCGAACTGGTTTATTTTTTTTGCTTTGGCTTTTTCTTAGCCTCACGGATAACAACGTAATCTCCATTTGCACCCGGAATAGCTCCTTTGACTAGCAACAGATTGTCATCGGCCTGAACCTTGATAATTTCCAGACTCTGAACCGTCCTCATAGACTGTCCCATATGGCCCGGCATTTGTTTTCCTTTAATAACATGACCAGGTGTAGATCCTGCCCCAATAGAACCCGGGCGCCTTCGCCAACCACCTGAACCATGCGATCCACGGCCACCACCAAAGTTCCAACGCTTCACAACACCCTGAAAACCTCGACCTTTGGTTTTCCCTATCACATCAACATAATCTCCCGCCTCAAAAACATCCGCACCTATAGCGTCGCCCTGATTCACCTCAAGAGAAAAATCACGGAATTCCTTAATCTTTCGCACTGGATTAATAGTACGATCATCCCACGCCTTTCGGTTACTCATGCGATCTTTACCTTTCACATGTCGATCAGGGGAACGAGATATAAAATTCTCCTCACCGTTGTGCGCTTTAAGGTGGCCACGCGCAGCCAAAGTAAGGCGGTGTTCTTTCTGCGCATCAAATCCAAGTTGCACAGCTTCATAGCCATCCTTTTCAGTGGTCTTGCGTTGCAAAACATAGTTAGGCCCTGCTTGAACGACAGTTACGCTGATCGCACGCCCGTCGTCAGTATACACACGAGTTTGACCCAATTTTTTCCCTAATAATCCAACCATGATAACTTAAATTTTAATTGTGATGTCGACACCTGCGGGCAAGTTCAACTTTTTTAATTCGTCCACGGTTTTGGCCGTGGGTTCCATGATATCAATAAGACGTTTATGCGTACGCTGTTCGAAGGACTCTTGCGCCTTCTTGTCAACGTGCGGCGAACGCCCAACGGTAAATCGTTCAACACGAGTTGGAAGCGGGATAGGTCCAGCAACCATCGCACCGGTTCGCTTCACCGTCTCAACGATATCGCCAGCTGATTGATCAATGACTCGATGATCGTATGCTTTTAGGCGAATTCTTATGCGGTTCTTTGGCATGATTAATTCTCTTTTTATTTACGTGCTGGCTTCTTGCTACTACCGCTGATTACTTCCTCTGCGATACTACCCGGCACTTCTTCAAAACTAAAAGGTTCCATGGAGTAAGATGCGCGACCTTTAGATAAAGAGCGCACTGCTGTGGCATAGCCAAACATTTCAGCTAATGGCACTTCACAGGTCAAAACACAAATCTGTTTGGAATCCATCTCCATTCCTAAAATCTTTCCACGGCGACGATTCAAATCTCCCATAACATCACCTTGAGATTCTTCCGGGGTTACGACTTCTACTTTCATAATCGGCTCGAGGAGCACAAGGTTAGCCTTCTTACATGCTTCCTTAACCGCAAAAATACCAGCCATCTTAAAAGCGAGTTCATTTGAATCCACCTCGTGAAATGATCCATCTACAACTTCAACTTTAACATCAACAAGTGGGTATCCAGCTAACACACCGCCGTTGATAGCTTCTCGAATACCAGACTCAACAGCGTTGTGATACTCCTTTGGTATAACACCGCCAACAATCTTATTTTCTATCTCGATTCCCTTACCTCGCTCACTAGGAGCAATATTGATTACCGCATGGCCATACTGCCCACGACCTCCAGACTGACGAACAAACTTACCTTCACCCTCAGCCGCCTGGGTAATGGCCTCACGATAGGAAATCTGAGGGGCCCCAACAGTGGCCTCTACTTTAAATTCACGCAGCATACGATCTCGGATAATATCCAAATGCAACTCACCCATACCAGCTATAATCAACTGACCTGTCTCATCATCAGTAAACATACGGAAGGTGGGATCTTCCTCCGAAAGGCGCTGCAAAGCTTCAGACATTTTTTCACGATCACCATTTGAATTTGGCTCAACCGCCATCGAAATTACCGGTTCAGGGAAAGTCGGAGGTTCAAGCATCACTTCCAACTCCTTATCGCTCAAGGTATCACCTGTAGTAACGTTCTTTAGACCCACAATCGCTGCGATGTCCCCAGAATAAACCGTCTCTACATCAGTACGCTTGTCTGCCTGCAACATAATTAGACGACTAACTCGGTCACGCTTACGAGTACGAGGATTGTAGATAGTATCACCCTTATTCATCTGCCCAGAATAGACCCTGATAAATACAAGTTTACCAACAAAAGGATCAGTCCATAGTTTAAAAGCCAGTGAGCAAAACTTACTTCTATCATCAGGCTTAATTACCACTTCCGTATTTTCATCATGCGCCTCAACTGCAGTTGCAGGAGGAATATCTAGTGGCGATGGAAGATAGTCCACAACTGCGTCCATCAATGGCTGAACCCCTTTATTCTTAAATGCTGATCCACCAAGTACAGGAACGAACTTAAGCTCACAAGTTAAACGGCGAATTGCAGCCTTCAACACATCGGCTGTAACAGGTTTTTCTTCAAGGATTAATTCAGCTATATCGTCGTCAAGATTAGAAACAGCCTCAATAAGTTGTTCCAGTGCAAGTGCCGATTCATCCTTCATTTCATCAGGAATATCGGTAATATCATATTTTATCCCTGTTTCGTCGTCTGGATCATAAATTAGAGCTTTTTGATTAACAACATCCACTACACCGCGAAGTTGATCCTCAGCTCCTACAGGAATCCCGACCGGATGTGCCTCAGCTCCTAGTTTATTACGTAAGTCTCCTAGCGCTTTATTAAAATCAGCACCAGTCCGATCCATCTTATTAATAAAGGCAATCCTCGGAACACAATACTTCGTAGCTTGTCTCCAAACTGTCTCGGATTGTGGTTGAACACCTGCAACTCCACAGAAAACAGCTACAGCACCATCGAGCACGCGCATCGAACGCTCTACCTCTGCAGTGAAATCCACATGCCCAGGGGTGTCTATAATGTTTACGCGATTATTTATCTCAGTAAATAGCTTGGTAATCCCCTCTTCTTTTTGCTTCCAGAAACAAGTCGTAGCAGCAGATGTAATGGTAATGCCGCGCTCCCTTTCCTGCTCCATCCAGTCAGTAACAGTGTTACCATCGTGCACCTCCCCGATCTTGTGCATAAAACCCGTATAGAAGAGCACTCGCTCAGTCGTTGTGGTCTTGCCAGCATCAATATGGGCAGCAATACCTATATTCCGCGTGCGTTCTAACGGAAACTCACGATCCGGTGAGTTTATCTCTTTATTATGTTCCAATGTGTCTGACATTTCTTATTATTAACACCCAAGAAACCAAATCAAAATCCAAGCTATTTCAGAGAGCTCAACGCACCATATAACGGGTAACGCTATAGCACTTAACAACGACTACTGAGTTCTACCAACGGAAATGCGCAAAAGCCTTATTCGATTGAGCCATTTTGTGCATCTCATCTCTCTTCCGGATACAACTTCCCTGACCGTCACTCGCTTCACGAATTTCGGAGGCCAATGCATCCATCATAAGCACGCCCTTACGAGCATGCGAAAAATCAACTAACCAGCGAAGAGCCAAGGCAACTTGGCGGCCTCCACCAATCTCAAGTGGAACTTGATATGTCGCACCACCCACACGGCGTGATTTGACTTCCAACCGCGGACGGGCATTACCTACTGCTCTTTCTAATACCTCAAGCGGATTGGATCCTTGATTTTCAGCAGCTATTTTATCAAATGCGCCATAAACAATTTTTTCCGCAACACTCTTCTTTCCCTTGCGCATGGTAAAATTGACTAAAAGCGTCACCAACTTACTGCCGTAACGGGCATCAGGTGCTACATCTCGTTTCTCTGCTCTGCGGCGGCGTGCCATATCTATTCTGTCTTCTTTCTAAAAATTATTTTTTAGCAGCCTTAGGTCTTTTGACCCCATATTTGGAACGACTGCGACGACGCTTCTCAACACCAGTTGCATCCAGGGCACCCCGAACCACGTGGTATCTAACTCCGGGAAGATCCTTCACACGGCCTCCTCGCACCAAAACAATGGAGTGTTCCTGCAAACTATGACCTTCATCCGGAATATAAGCAATGATCTCAAAACCATTGGTTAGTCGGACTTTTGCCACCTTCCGCATAGCTGAGTTAGGTTTTTTGGGGGTACGAGTGTACACCTGCAAACAAACACCACGCTTAAACGGACAATTGTCCAGCGCCCTCGACGCTGACTTGTTCTTTACTCTTGCCCGTCCCTTACGGACTAGTTGGTTAATTGTCGGCATTAAAAATCCTGTAATCTAATATTATGAGGGTAAAAATTACCCTTTCCCCCTCAGAGGGGCGGGGAGAGTAGCAAAACCCATTTTCGATGCAACTGCTTTTTTATATATTTTGTACTCTATCAACACTCAAGCCAAGATTAGCCCAAAAGTGGGTTATCGAATATTGGCTCCTCCTTCTCTTCTTCCTCTTCCTCTGGGGCTTCAATTTCCTCTACTAAAGGCTTAAGTTTCACATCACGATGCAAATCAGCACCAGTTCCAGCCGGCACAATATGCCCCATAATCACATTCTCTTTAAATCCTTTCAAATCATCTACTTTACCAAGTGTAGCAGCATCAGTAAGGACTCTGGTTGTATCCTGAAACGAAGCAGCACTTAGGAAACTCTCGGTTTCTAGAGAAGCCTTTGTAATACCAAGTAAAACCGGCTGACCTTCAGCTGGTTGCCCTCCCATTTTTTCAATCTGTTCGTTTTCTTTCTCAAAAGTGAGTTTTTCAATTTGCTCACCCCACAAGAAGGGAGTATCACCAGTTTCGGTAATGCGAACTTTACGCATCATCTGACGAGCAATGATCTCTATATGTTTATCATTAATCGTTACCCCTTGAAGTCGATAAACCTCCTGCACCTCATTAACCAAATGATCCTGCAGTTCCTTCGGACCACAAACATCAAGGATTTCGTGAGGATCCACAGGCCCCTCAGTCAACTGCTGCCCTCTACTCACCATGTCACCCTTAAATACAATAACATGCTTCCCAATCGGAATGAGATGTTCTTCCTCTTCCTCTGATTCCACATCTCGAATAATAATGGAACGCTTACCTCGCACTGTTGGGCCAAAATCAACTACTCCATCTATTCTAGAAATCTCTGAACCATCCTTCGGCTTACGAGCCTCAAATAATTCAGCAACACGCGGTAAACCACCCGTAATATCCTTTGTCTTTGAAGCTTTTCGAGGCGTTTTAGCCATCAAACTACCTGCTACAATTGAATCGCCTTCCTCAACAACAATGTGAGCCCCAGACGGAATAGGATAATTAGCAATTGGTTCACCTTTGCTATTTTCTACTATTACTTGAGGATGCAAGTCTTCCTTATAATCAATAACCACCAAGGATAACTGACCTGTTGCATCATCCATTTCCTGTTTAATGGTAACTCCCTCAATAATGTCATGAAATTTAATGACACCGGGCTTCTCGGAAATAATAGGTACATTGTATGGGTCCCACTGCACAAAAACTTCCCCCTTCTTAACCTTACCTCCATCCGGAATACTGACAACAGAACCAATAACAACATTATAGCTTTCTAATTCATCACCCGTCTTTTCATCGAGCACAAATATCATACCATTCTTATTGAGAATAATGCTATTTCCGTCCTCCAAATCAACTTTACGAAGATCCTTATATTTAAGAAAACCATCATTACGCGCCTCAATTTGAGGTTGTTTAAACACCGAAGATGCCGTGCCTCCTATATGGAATGTACGCATAGTCAACTGCGTACCAGGCTCACCGATTGATTGTGCCGCTATAATGCCAACTGCTGTTCCCATTTCTGCAAGCTCACCGGTAGCTAAGTTTATGCCGTAACATTTCTGACAAACTCCTCGCTTCGATTCACAGGTCAAAACTGAACGAATCCTCACCCGATCTACACCAGCGTCATCTATAGCCTTAGCATGCACTTCATCAATCACTTGACTTGATTCACAAAGGTACTCTTCCGGGTTAGTCGGGTCCGGTATATCTTCGACCGCAGTACGTCCCACAAGACGATCTTGAAGTTTAACAACTTCATCCTCACCTTCATAAATAGCTTGTCGCCAAATCCCATTAGTGGTTCCACAGTCTAACTCCCAAATAATCAGATCCTGAGAAACATCTACTAGCTTACGGGTTAGGTATCCAGAGTCAGCCGTTTTTAAAGCTGTATCAGCTAAACCCTTACGAGCACCATGAGTAGAAATAAAATAGTCGAGCACTGTAAGACCTTCACGGAAATTGGCTAAAATTGGTTTTTCAATAATATCTCCGGAAGGCTTAGCCATAAGCCCACGTATACCAGACAACTGACGAACCTGTTGGCGATTTCCGCGAGCACCAGAATCCACCATTAGCCAAACCGGATTAAACTCATCACTTCCGCCATTATGATCTAACACCTTAAGCATTACGTCTGCAATCTGGTCGGTACAATGTGTCCATATATCAATTACTTTGTTGTAACGCTCACCAGGAGTAATGACACCTCGACGATATTGTTTATCAACATCGGCAATTTGCTTATGCGCCTTTTCAATTTCCTTGGCTTTTTCAGTCGGGATAATCATATCCTCAAAACCCATAGAAATCCCAGCCTTAGTCGCCTCGTTAAACCCAAGGGTCTTAAGTTCATCTAGTACTTTGACAGTCACTTCATGGCCACAATATTTGTAACAATTTGAGATAATATCCCCCAAAGCTCCTTTATTAACTACAATATTCGGAAAACCAATTTCATCAGGCCAAATCTCACTGAATACAACACGGCCAACAGTGGTTTCTATAATTTTACTGGTAGGATCAGCATAGGGAGCATCCTTACCTATATCTGGATTCGCTAAACGCACCACATCATGAATACCTAATGCCCCGTCCTCGAATGCAAAAAGAGCTTCCCTTTTGGTTCCAAACAAACTCACGTACTTTTGCTTCTTCCTAACAACTTTTCTTGGCTCAGCAGTTAAGTAATAACAACCAAGCACGATATCTTGCGAAGGTGTAATAATAGGCTTACCACTTGAGGGCGAAAACAAATTGTTAGGAGCCATCATCAAAAGACGCGCCTCCATCTGAGCCTCAACAGACAATGGCACATGAACAGCCATCTGATCTCCATCAAAATCCGCATTATAAGCACTGCAGGTTAAAGGATGTAATCGAATCGCCTCACCCTCAATCAACGTTGGCTCAAATGCTTGAATTGATAAACGGTGTAAAGTAGGAGCACGATTAAGCAAGATCGGATGCTCTTTGGTTACTTCTTCTAAAACATCCCAAACTTCAATGGTTTGCCGCTCAATCAATTTCTTAGCAGAACGAACAGTGTGAACATAACCCAAATCTTTTAAGCGGCGTATAATGAACGGCTCAAAAAGAACCAATGCCATTTTTTTCGGCAAACCACACTGATGCAATTTTAAATCTGGACCAATTACGATTACAGATCGGCCTGAATAATCAACACGCTTGCCAAGTAGATTTTGACGAAAACGACCGCTCTTTCCTTTAAGCATGTCACTTAATGACTTAAGGGCTCGATTCCCTGCTCCAGTAACTGCACGACCATGTCGTCCATTATCAAATAAAGCATCAACCGCCTCCTGCAACATACGTTTTTCGTTACGTATAATCACCTCTGGAGTTTTTAGCGCCAAAAGATTTTTCAACCGATTATTCCTATTGATAACTCGCCGATAAAGATCGTTTAGATCAGATGTAGCAAAACGACCACCTTCAAGAGGCACCAAGGGGCGTAAGTCTGGCGGAATCACCGGAAGTACAGTCAACACCATCCATTCGGGACGGCTTTTGGATTTAATAAAACCTTGGTAAACTTTAATACGCTTAGCCAGCTTCTTTCGAATCTGTTTACTACGCGTCTCAGTCATGGCTTGCTGTAACTGATCAATGCCAGCCTCCAAATCAATCAGTGCTGCAGCATCGTGAACTGCCTCCGCACCCATTTTTGCAATAAATGCATCTGGGCCATAAGTATCCCGAGCTTCGCGGAACTCAATCTCGGTAAGCAATTGATTCTTTTCTAATGGCGTATCACCTGGATCAACTACAAGATAATCCTCATAATAAATTACCCTCTCTAAATTACGCGCTGTTACATCCAATACCAAACCTATGCGGGAGGGCATGCATTTAAAAAACCAAATATGTGTAACAGGCACGGCCAGTTCTATATGCCCCATACGTTCACGGCGAACACGTGCCTGGGTCACTTCCACACCACAACGATCACAGACCACGCCTCGATGTTTGATACGTTTATATTTACCACAAGAACACTCCCAGTCTTTAACAGGTCCAAAGATACGCTCACAAAAAAGCCCACCTTTCTCAGGCTTAAAAGTACGATAGTTTATCGTCTCAGGATTTTTAACTTCACCTTTAGACCAAGACCGTATGGATTCTGGCGATGCAACTGCAATAGCAACGTGATCCACGTGGTTCACTTTTTCGAGCCCAAGTAACTCGCGTGAGGATTCTACGCCTAGTAAATCGCTTGAAGATTCTGTATTAATCATTTTTTACTTCTTTTATGGTTTCTTGCTGGCCCTTATTTACTCTCCTAAAAACGCCTTAGGCAAAACGTTCTCGACCTTGGCTTGTTGCACTGGATTTGTATAACCAACTGAAACATTTAGACCAAGAGACTGCATTTCCTTGACCAAGACATTGAACGATTCCGGTATTCCGGCCTCGAGTGCATGGTCTCCTTTAACAATTGCTTCGTAAATTCGCGTACGACCCTGAACATCATCAGATTTCACTGTTAACAATTCCTGTAACATATAAGCGGCGCCATAAGCCTCCATGGCCCACACCTCCATCTCTCCAAAACGCTGTCCACCATACTGCGCCTTACCGCCTAGCGGTTGTTGAGTAACAAGTGAATAAGGCCCTACTGCACGAGCATGAATCTTATCTGCAACCAAATGGCCAAGCTTAAGCATGTATGTGTATCCAACGACGACCTCTTGATCAATTCTTTCTCCGGTATGCCCATCATGCAGATAAGCCTTGCCGTGAGCCGGCAGTTTAGCCTCCTTGAGATAGTCCCTAATTCGGTCCTCTCCAATTCCATCAAATACAGGTGTCGCAATCTTAATACCTAGCTTTTCACAGGCCCAACCTAAGTGCGTCTCAAAAACCTGCCCCACATTCATTCGAGAAGGAACACCGAGTGGATTAAGGATAAGATCCACAGGAGTTCCATCTGCTAGGAATGGCATATCTTCCTCAGGGATGATCTTAGCCACTACACCTTTATTTCCATGACGCCCGGCCATCTTATCTCCAACTGACAATTTACGCTTTGAAGCGATAAACACACGAACAGACTTAATAACACCAGAATCAATTTCATCCCCAGCCGCAACTCGATGGGCCTGTTCCTTATGCTTAGACTTAAGATCATCAAACCGCTTCGTAAAACCACTAATTATCTCCAAAATCTTGTTTTTTATCGGAGAAGGGTCTATCGAAATTCTATCATAAACCTGAGAAAGCTTACGAAGTAATGTCTTTGTGATCTTTCGGTTTGCAGGAATGATAACCTCACCTGTATTTGAATTGGTAACATCCAAAGGAATCTTT
The DNA here is from genome assembly GCA_002684915.1 of Verrucomicrobiales bacterium. Classification (GTDB taxonomy): domain Bacteria; phylum Verrucomicrobiota; class Verrucomicrobiia; order Limisphaerales; family UBA1096; genus UBA1096. Next base: position 14,160 of record NYWG01000025.1, on the reverse strand, counting down.
TCACCTAACAATATGTTACTTAAGTTCTCAGTTAATTGTTCATGAAGATCACTTAACTCTTTCTTGTACTCATCCTCCAACAGCTTGGCTTGCTTTCTTGCCTCATTGTCTTTGGATTTAGACGCTTTATCGTTCTCTTTCTTTGCAGAGACCTTAACATCCATTACTTTACCGTAAACACCCGAAGGTACTTTGAGAGACGAATCCTTAACATCCGCAGCCTTCTCACCAAAAATAGCCCGCAATAAACGTTCCTCAGGAGCTAGCTCTGTCTCACTCTTGGGAGTAATCTTGCCGACAAGTATATCTCCTGGTCGAACCTCAGCACCTATCCGAACCACTCCATCTAAATCCAGATTCTTAAGAGTTTCTTCGCCCAGATTGGGAATATCTCTTGTTATTTCCTCAGGACCAAGTTTGGTATCTCTAGCAGCCACTTCGTACTCAGCGATATGAATGGATGTATAAACATCGTCCTTCACAATACGTTCGCTGATACAAATGGCATCCTCAAAGTTATATCCATTCCAAGGCATATAGGCGACCAACACATTGCGACCAAGTGAGATTTCACCATCTTTAGTACATGGCCCATCAGCAATCACGTCACCTTTTTTAATTTTGTCACCAATATTGACAAGTGCCTTTTGATTAATACATGTCCCAGCGTTAGATCGGTGATACTTCCGCATAGAATAAACCCAACACCCCTCATCAGGGCGATGCTTTATCTTTCTACGCCCTTCTGGAAGCGATCCATTTTTGGTGATCACAACTCGATCAGCCGTTACCGATGCCACCACGCCATCCACCTCAGAAGACACAACCGCATGAGAATCTTTAGCCACTTTAGATTCCATTCCCGTGGCAACAAACGGAGACTCCGGCTTCAACAAAGGTACAGCTTGCCGCTGCATATTTGAACCCATCAAAGCACGGTTCGCATCATCATGCTCTAAAAACGGAATCATGCTGGCAGCTACCGACACTAACTGCTTTGGCGAAACATCCATATAGTCAACCTTGTCAATCGAACGATCGATAAAATCACCACGGAATCTGCATGTTACCAAGTCAGTAGTAAAATTACCCTTATCATCAATAGGCTGATTAGCTTGAGCAACATAGTATTTTTCCTCTAAGTCACCCGTTAGATAATCAACCTTAGAAGTTACTCTACCTTTAGTCACTTTCCTATATGGACTTTCAATAAAACCAAAATCATTGACACGGGCAAAAGTCGCCAAACTTGCAATCAATCCAATATTTGGACCCTCTGGAGTTTCAACTGGACAAATACGACCATAGTGAGATGGATGCACATCTCTCACTTCAAAGCCAGCTCTCTCGCGAGACAAACCACCAGGTCCAAGCGCTGAAAGCCTGCGCTTATGAGTCAATTCAGCCAAAGGATTTATTTGATCCATAAACTGAGACAACTGGCTTCGGCCAAAGAAATCACGCACCACAGCTGATAAAGCTTTAGGGTTAATCAACTTAGCAGGAGTCATGGTATCTAACTCTTGATCAAATAATGTCATACGCTCTTTAACCAAGCGTTCAGTTCGAGCTAATCCTACTCGACATTGGTTCGCTAGAAGCTCACCTACAGTCCTCACTCGACGACTACCTAAATGATCAATATCATCAATTGTCCCATCACCTAATTTGAGACGAAGTAAATACTTTGTCGCCTCAATCAAATCCTCCTTCATCAAAGTACGGGAACCGTCGTCACCTTTGAGTCCTAATTTTTGGTTAATTTTGTATCTGCCGACACGACCAAGATCATAACGCTTTGCATCAAAAAACAGTCGCTTTACAAGAGCACGCGCATTGGCTGGCGTAGGCGGATCTCCAGGTCGAAGACGCTTGTAAATTTCTTTAAGAGCCTCTTCTTCATTATGCGTAGGATCTTTCGCCATACAGCGAATAATTAATCCTTCATCACTGGACACATCAACAATTTGAATTTTTTTTACACCCAACTCACTAATGCGTTTTATAACAGCCTTGGACAGAGGCTCAAAAGCTCGAGCTACGACGATACCCTTGGCAGGCTCAACTAAATCACTAATAAGCACATTATCCTCAAGGTTATCCATCTGCCCCGCCTTTTTAGTGGTAACCTCTTTAATATCGTAAAAAGTGTTCAACAAAGAAGCATCACTGCTAGTATCATCACCTTCTAAAAAGTTGATAGCACGCAGGAAAGTAGTTATTAAAAACTTCCGGCGACGCTTCTTTCTATCTAGGTAGACATATAGCATATCGCTTGTGTCGAACTGCGCTTCAAACCATGAACCACGATCGGGAATTATACGAAATGAATTCAGAGTCTTCCCATTAGGATGCTTTGTTGCCTCAAAAGCCACACCTGGAGACCGGTGCAACTGGCTGACGATTACACGCTCAGCACCATTAATAACAAAACTACCCTGTGGAGTAATGAGCGGAATCTCACCCATAAAAACACGCTCTTCCTTAGTGCCTTTTTCATCTTTCAACTGAAAGATAACATGAAGTGGAGATCCATATGTTTGACCATCATCAATGCACTCCAGCCAATCCAATTTTGGCGCACCAATTTCATAATGATCGTACCTTAGTACAACTTTCTCATCATAGCTCTCAACAGGAAAAATTTCATTAAACACAGCCTCTAATCCTGTGTTTTCTCGTTTTTCAGGGCTAACTTCCGCCTGAAGAAATTCATGGTAAGAATTTACCTGAATTTCGATTAGGTTCGGAGGAGCAATGATTTCTTTAATCTTGCCAAAGTTAATTCGCTCTTTTGCTAGGGTAGGCATTTATATTTTAGGATTTAGTTCCCTGCTTTTCGCTAGGGAGTATTTGGACACTGAAAAACGAGGAACACTTTCCCTTTTTTAATAAAGGGACAATCTTCATCGACGTACACCAATTTAAGGCGTTAAAAATTATTTTATTTCCCAAAAGCAGGAATCGCAAAAGGCCGGGGGCGCATGACCCCCAAGCCCAAATGCTTATTATTTAATCTCGACGGCGGCTCCAGCCTCCTCGAGTTTCGTTTTAGCGGCTTCGGCGTCGTCTTTAGAGACACCTTCTAATACCGCTACAGGGGCTCCTTCAACCAGGCCCTTAGCTTCCGCTAAGCCCAATCCGGATTTAACTTCACGCACAGCCTTGATAACCTGAATTTTTTTGCCTCCATCACTAGTTAGGACAACATCAAATTCGGTCTTCTCTTCGGCCGGCGCAGCGTCACCTCCGCCTCCACCACCGCCTGCGGCCGCAACCGCAACCGGCGCAGCTGCGCTGACGCCCCATTTATCTTCTAATGCTTTGACTAGATCAGCAGCCTCTAGGACCGTCAACCCACTCAACTCTTCTACTATTTTGTCTATGTCTGCCATTTTATCAACCTAGTTTCGTCGCTCTCAGAGCTCTGAGAATTTCAGCACACAGCCGCGCACCGACGAGTTACTCTTGTTGGTTTCTCTGTCTCGACACTCATCGAGAGAGAAAATTCAAAAAATCTTTATTTAACCCTCTGAAAACTTTGCTCGAATGACACGAGCCAAGCTGGAACCAGGCTCCGCCAAAGTACGAACCAATTTCCCGGAAGGCGCCTGAATAGTCCCCAAAATCTTGGCCCGCAACTCGTCCAAAGAAGGCAATTCAGCTAATGTTTTAATCTGTTCAGCATCTAGTCTTTCATTATCAAGGAAACCGAAATGCCATTCAGGTTTTTCAAATTCAGCCTTAAAATTCTTTATAACCTTCGCTGCCGCAGTAATTTCCCCGTCACCTGTAACCGCAGCCACCTGGCCAGGCATTGCATGCCCAATGTCTTCTATCCCAGTTTCTTGAATTGCTATTTTAAAGATAGAAGTTTTAACAACGTGCAACTCGGCTTTAGAATCGGCTAATCGGTTACGCAATTCTTCAAACTCGTCAACCTTCAACCCCTCGTAATTAACTACAATAAAATAAGGACTGCTATTAAGCCGATTAACGTACTCTTTGGTAATTAGTTTTTTTTCTTCGCGCATTTTTTGTCTCCCTCTTTATCTCTTTACAGTCCTTTCAATACTTCTCGAAGGTCCAAAGGAATCCCCGGGCTCATAGATGATGAAAGAACACAGTTATCAATATATCTACCTTTTGCCGCTGAAGGCTTAGCTTTAATAACTTCATCTATAATTGTTTTTATATTTTCTAATATTTGATCAGAAGAAAAGGAAACCTTACCTGCCAGAACCTGAATATTAGCTCCCTTATCAAGCTTGTATTCAACTCTGCCAGCTTTTACTTCCTTTACAGCCTTTGCCGTATCATCTGTCACTGTGCCNGTCTTAGGATTAGGCATAAGGCCTCGNGGGCCTAGNACTCGACCTAACTTTCGNACCTCAGCCATCGCCTCCGGAGTNGCAACTGCTACATCAAAATCAGTCCACCCACTAGTTACTTTCTCAATATANTCATCAAATCCTACATATTCTGCCCCAGCTTCCTTTGCAGCATCTGCTGCNTCTCCTTCCTTNGCAAAAACCAGCACATTNACTTCCTTACCGCTACCATGAGGAAGGCGAACCGTGCCTCGAATCATTTGATCTGTCTTACGAGGGTCGATAGTCATTTTAAATGCAATTTCAACTGACTCGTCAAATTTTGCCTTCGGGAATTTCCCCAGCAATTCAGCAGCTTCCGCAATAGAGTAACTTTTTCCTGCCTCTAGCAATTCGAGAGCTTTTTTTAATCTTTTACTTATTTTTTTTGGCATTTTTCTTTGCGCGGTGCAAACGGGAATCTTTCACCCTTCCGCTGTATCTAAAATTAATCAACAACTTGCAGTCCCATGGACCGAGCGGTACCAGCAATCATTTGGGCAGCCATCTCTGGATCACGAGCGTTCAAATCATTCTTCTTAGTTTCTACAATTTCCAGTAATTGCGCTTTTGTAATTTTACCAACCTTTTTCTTGTTTGGCTCACCGGATCCAGCCGCAATCTTGGCCGCTTTCTTGAGCAAGACCGCTGCAGGCGGAGACTTAGTCACGAATGTAAACGATTTATCCTGATAAACCGTAATAACCACTGGAATAACCAAACCAGCCTGATCTTTAGTAGCCGCATTATATTGCTTACAGAACTCCATGATGTTTACACCATGTTGCCCTAATGCAGGACCTACAGGCGGAGCTGGATTTGCCTGACCTGCTGGAATCTGCAACTTTATATATCCTGAAACTTTTTTCGCCATACTCGTTATTATTTAAATCTTTTTTCTTGAGTCAGACAAACAAGGTTACCCTTTATCGACTTCCCAATACTCAACATCCACTGGAGTGTTTCTACCAAAAATATTAACCGTAACCTTAAGCCGACCTTTATCTGGATCAATCTCCTCAACAATCCCATTATTACCTTCAAAAGGACCATGATTAATTTTTACTGTTTCACCTGTTTCGAATTCCACCTTAGGTCGCTCTAGATCCTCAGAATCAGCAATGCGTAATTTGATATCGTTAATGTCTGAATCTGGTGTCGGTTCAGGCGCATCACCTCCTACAAACCCAATGGCTCCTGGGGTATCCTTGATGTAGTTCAAGGGTTCGGTCATAACCTTGTCATCATCATCTCGCAAATCAACATGTATAAAAACATAACCCGGAAAAAGCTTCTTCATTGAAATCTTTTTCTCACCACCACGAACATCCACAACCTTTTCCTTCGCAACAAATACTTCTTTGATATAAGCACCCATTTCCTCTGCATCAAGCCGCTTATTGATGCTATCAAGCACCTTTTGCTCCTGACCAGATAGAGTGTGAATAATGTACCAAGCGTGTGCCATGATTTGCGCTATTAAATAGTTGCTCCGCCCTTTGCTAAATACTCAAGAAGAAACCTCTGAATAAACATATCTCCCAAGAGTAAGTCAGCCATAAAAGTAAAAAATCCAAGCATAAATACGGCCGCCAATACCATCCATGTAGAACCTTTAAGCTCATCTCTGGTAGGCCATGAACATTTTGCTAATTCCTCTCGCGTTTGAAGGAAGAAAAATCGAATTCGATCCAGCAGTCCTTTTTTCTTAGCTATAAAAAGTACAACTATAAGTACAAATCCGCCAATCAACCATGAGATTGGAAGAGGGAGATCAACACTAGATGAACTAGAAGCAGGGTTGATGCCACCCTCACTTACAGGGATCTCTGCAGTCGTTGTAGCCACATTTGATGCAGCACTATTATTTGTCTCATTCATGTGCGAACTTTCTTTTCTCAGCTCTCCCGGAGCTTGGCGGAGGGGGAGGGATTCGAACCCCCGGAAGCTTTCGCTTCAACGGTTTTCAAGACCGCCGCATTCGACCACTCTGCCACCCCTCCGGTGTGGGGTTAAACTTAAATCAACTGGCAGGACGGGAGGGATTCGAACCCCCAACAGACGGTTTTGGAGACCGTTGCTCTACCAATTGAACTACCGTCCTACTCGGGACAAACCCGAACGCAAAACAGCAGCCTAAACACCACTATCATGCGAAAAAGGATTCCTTATTCAACAATCTCAGTCACCTGACCAGAACCAATGGTCCGACCACCCTCGCGGATAGCAAACGTTAAACCCGGCTCCATAGCAACTGGCTTGCCCAGCTCAACGTTAACAGTAACATTGTCACCTGGCATCACCATCTCAGTTCCTTCAGGCAAGGTTAAAGACCCTGTCACATCAGTCGTACGGAAGTAAAACTGCGGACGATAGTTGGTGAAGAAAGGGGTATGACGACCACCCTCCTCTTTTGTTAGAACATAAACCTGACCTTTAAATTTAGTATGAGGCTTAATTGAGCCGGGTTTGGATAAAACCTGCCCCCTCTCAACGTCTTCCTTTTTAGTTCCACGAAGCAAAACACCAACGTTTTCACCAGCGCGCGCTTCGCTAAGAAGCTTACGAAACATCTCAAGATCTGTAGCGGTGGTTTTCTGAACATCGCGAAGACCCACGATTTCCACTTCATCCATCTTATTAATAATACCACGCTCCACACGACCAGTTACCACTGTACCACGTCCCTCAATACTAAAGACGTCCTCGATACACATAAGGAAAGGTTTGTCGACATCGCGCTCTGGCTCAGGAATAGCAGTATCACAAGCCTCCAAAAGGTCACCAATTGCATTGACCCATTTTTCTTCTCCATCCAATGCTCCCTGTGATGCGCACTGAACAATTGGAGTATCAGCTGGAAAGTCATATTTTGTGAGAAGATCTTTAATTTCCTCCTCTACCAACATCAGCATTTCCTCGTCATCCACCAAGTCGCACTTGTTCAAAGCAACAACAAGCGCAGGAACGCCTACCTGCTTAGCCAAAAGAACATGCTCTTTAGTCTGAGGCATAGGACCCTGAGAAGAATCGACCACCAAAATAGCTCCATCCATCTGGGCAGCACCTGTAATCATATTCTTCACATAATCAGCATGGCCAGGACAGTCAACGTGAGCATAATGGCGTTTCTCTGTAGAATATTCTACATGTGATGCCGCAATGGTCACTGTCTTAGATTCGTCGCGAACCGTGCCCCCTTTAGTGATATCAGCGTAAGATATTGGCTCTGCCAATCCCTTTTTAGCCTGCACATCCACAAGAGCCGCGGTAAGAGTAGACTTACCGTGGTCTACATGACCGATTGTACCAATGTTTACGTGAGGTTTATCACGTTGGAACTCTTCTTTTGCCATTCGATTTTCTTTTGTTGGTTGGTTCGTTACTTTTTTACGAACAAATTCTTTACTTACTTTTACTTACTTAATGGAGCCCATGACCAGGATTGAACTGGTGACCTCATCCTTACCAAGGATGTGCTCTACCGACTGAGCTACATGGGCACTCCGCACTAGTTCAGTTCACTCTAGCCACACTCCAAACGCAAAATAACCATATAACTCCCTGTCGCACCTTAAGTAACTGAGAATCAATGGCTTAGCGATTTTTACGCGCCCCAAAAGGGAAGGCAATCTAGTTGCCTCTAATAAACTCGTCAACGCTTTTTTTTGTTTTTTATTCAAAAATAAGCAAAAAATGCCAAGCTATCATATCTTCTTTATATTAATCCATGCATGTACATGAGGATCACCTCGGAAATACCATAGACAGTTTGGCCCCTCTATCTGCCAAACATCCCAAACCTTATCATCTCCAATATCATGGTTTTTGTAAAAAGCCATATGAAGGTGGTCAAAACCAGCATTCTCAACCATTTTTATTGCTTCTTTTGCATCTTTTTCCCGAAACATTGAGAGCAAATCATTCATAGTTTTACGAACTTGTCCTTTTTGGTCANGACTCAACTCCGACAAAGGAATTCCTGGTAATCCTACTTTCTTACCNGTCAATTTCACAGTTNTGGTACCCTGTTCAGGTCGACTTTCACCCAATAATGCCATTTTTTGNTGTTTCCCATCCATCATCGAAAANACCTTGTTCGCCTGCTTGGCCTGATACCAATACACATTACCTGGATGCGTAGCAGTCTCATTAAAGCTGCGAGCTGCATGACCATAGAATATAGGTCCACCAAAAGCCTCACCATTGACGGAATCCCCATCACAACGCCGGGTGCAGTGCCTACCAGTTAACACAAACTCAAACCTGCCTGTATTAGGTTTGCCAAAAAGAGCTACGGATGTGCTTTCAAAACCCTCCCCTTCGGAATCGTGTAATACTTGACCTAGAACAGTCTCTGCATATTCTTCACTATGCAGCTTCAAGAAAATCTCCTTTACTAAAGCCTGCTGATCTTTAGTAAAAATCTCCCCTATGCTTTTTTTAGTAATTTGCCAGTTATTGTCAACCTTCTCACGCAAAGGATGTTCGAAAGGAAAAGCTACCAATTTTTTTTGCTCTTCCTTTAAGCTCTTATAAAGCTGAGAAACCAAGGTTTCAGAGCTAGTTTTTTCTTTAGCAGCTTGCACATGTGAAGCAGTAGAAATGGCAACTGAACCAATCGCTGCAGTTTTTACAAAACGTCGACGATTCATTGACCGGGGATAAACCAAACTAGATTCCTGTTTCATAATCAAACTCTTGATATACTTCTAAAAAACGGAATCTCGCATAACATTCAACCAAGTCAATCCTACAAAAACCCATTTGCAACTATAAACAATAGTAATCAGCATATCCAATCAATATCTTACAGTTTTAAGAGGGTAAATATGTCTTAATTATAGACATATATCTAATAAAATTACGATAATTCGACAATCTCACGCTTGGCCAAGTGCCCTACCGGTGGCACTATCTCCCTTCTCGTTTATGGATAAAGTACGCATTGGAATTATTGGTATGGGCAATATGGGACAATTCCATGCCAACGATATACTCGAAGGAAAAGTAGCTCGTGCAGAATTAGCTGCAGTTGGAAGCACATCTCCTAAAAAACTTGCCGAGTTCGAAAAAAAAGGTGTCAAAGTCTACGGTAGTGGTGAGGAAATGATCGCCAGCGGAAACGTTGATGCACTCCTTATCGCCACTCCTCACTATCAACATACATCACTAGGCATAGCTGCACTAGATGCCGGCCTGCACATCATGGTTGAAAAACCTATCTCGGCACATAAGGCCGACGCTGAGAGGCTTATCGCGAAAGCTAACGCTCACCAAGATCAAGTTTTTGCCGGAATGTTTCAACTTAGAGTGGAGCCTCGCTATCAGAAAATTAGAGAAATAGTTCAAAATGGTGAACTCGGTGAGCTCATGAGAGTATTGTGGATTATGACAGATTGGTTTCGTTCTGAGGTTTATTTTCAAAGCGGTGGCTGGCGAGCAACATGGAAAGGAGAAGGTGGCGGTGTGCTCCTTAATCAGTGCCTACATCAACTTGATGCATTACAATGGATTACGGGAATGCCTAATAGGGTAAGCAGCCACGTGGGGATTGGTAAGTGGCACGATATTGAAGTTGAGGACGATGTGACTTGTTATATGGATTTCCCCAATGGGGCTACTGGGGCATTTATTACTTCCAGTGGAGAAACACCTGGAAGTAATCGGTTTGAAATTGCCGGTACTAAGGGCAGACTTATTTTGGAAAACGACAGACTCTCATTAACCCGTAATGCGGTTCCTTCTGATGAATGGTGCAAGACCTCCAAAATCGGTTTTCAACAACCGGAAACAACCATAGAAGAAATACCTATTTCTGGGGCCGAATCGCCTCATGCAAAGTTGATGACAAATTTCGTCAATGCCATTATTGATAGTGAACCTCTAATAGCACCAGGGGCCGAAGGAATCGGATCAGTCGAACTAGCCAATGTAATGGTTTACTCCGGCCTCATTGGAAAAGCCATTGAACTGCCTATGGATGGAACTGCATGGGAAACAAAACTTAACGAATTGATTGCCAACTCCAACCATGAGAAAAAAGTTGTCGAAGTCAGCAATGAAGACTTTGCAGCAAGCTTCCGAAAATAATTTAATAGCATAATAAAATGGAACTAATGGGAATTGCAGACGAGGCTGCCCCCTCGATCGAAGGTCAAATCCGAGCTACTAAAAAGCTCGGCTGGAAATGGATTGAAGCCAGATTCGCTGAAGTGAATGGATTCGAAAAAGGCCCTGTTCACGACATACCAGACGCAGCCTTTGATATCTTAGTTGATAAGCTTGAAGAGGCCGAGGTTGGCATCTACGCGCTTGGATCAACCATATGCAACTGGGCAAAGACAATTGATACTCCTTGGGACATAACTTTAGGTGAAATCGATCGAGCAATCCCACGGATGAAACGACTGAAAACAAAATATGTTCGCATTATGAGTTTTAAACCGGCCGATGACACTGATCAAACTCCAAACATCGTATTTGAACGACTGCGTGAAGTTACCCAACGATTCCTCGATGAAGGAATTCAACCAGTACACGAAAACTGCATGAATCATGGGGGCATGAGCTGGCAGCACGGCACCGAGTTAATAGAGAAGGTCCCTGGCCTAAAGTGGGTCTTTGATACCGCCAATCCAATCTTTAACGCTGACCGATCCAAACCCCAACCGTGGCCAAAACAAGATCCTTGGGAATATTGGCAAAATGTCAAAGAATATACTTCGCATATTCATATCAAAGATTGTATTTGGATGGAGGATAAGAATGACGCTGACTACACCTTTCCAGGAGAAGGAGATGGACGGGTTCGTGATATATTGAAAGATGCTTTCGATAACGGCTATGACGCCGGTATATCAATCGAGCCACATATGGCTGTTGTCTTTCATGATAAAGATAGCGAAGCAAATGAAGAAGACATGTTCAACAACTATGTCGAATACGGCCGGAGACTCGAAACTCTTATCAATGAAATAAAGAACAACTAGAAATAATCAAACACTATGAAACATAAGAATCCACTCACTATTCTTTTGTTGGATTGTCTTATTTTTTTTGGCTGCACTAGCAGCTTGATAAAGGTCTACTCAGATAATCAAGAAAATCCATATGTGATTCATAAAGCCTTAGAAATGAGTCTTCTGGTTTCTGAGCCAAACATTATAGATCCAGTCGCATTAGCGTTTGATCATAAATGTCAACTCTACGTTGTAGAGATGCGTGACTATCCCACCGGGGTGCCAAAAAGAAGCAAAGGCGGATCAGTTAAATTACTTACTGATACTAACGGAGACGGCAAATATGACAGAATAACTCAATTTGCTAGCAAGCTATCATATCCCACGTCTGTTACAGCTTGGAAAGAAGGTGTATTAGTAGCTGCTCCTCCAAATATAATTTATCTTAAAGACACCAACGGGGATGGCATTAGTGATATCAGAAAAACTCTTGTCAGCGGGTTCAAGCTTGGAGTGACAGACAGTAACTTCAATAGTCTTCGCTGGGGTATTGATAATTGGATTCACGGAGCTAATGGAGGCAATGGAGGAAAAGTTAGATTCTCCGAACAAAACAAACCATTTACTTCACTGCGAAATCTTGATTTTCGAATCAGACCAAACACCTTTCAACTAGAAACCACTAGTCAAACTGGTGGTGGTTTTGGACTGATATTCAATGAATGGGGACACAGCTTTACAACATATAATATAGACTACCTTCAACAAAGGATCATACCACAAAAATACATAGATCGGGCTAACAATTTACCATCTTTCGAAGCAACAAAAAATATATCAATTCATGGAAAAATGGCCCGAATATTCCCGATCGCCGAGGCAGAAACACGAGTGAATCACCCAGAACAAGCAGGTTATTTTTCATCTGCAGGAGGCATGGGATATCTAGGAATTTCCGGCTACCCAGAAGACTTAAGCGGCAGCATTTTTGTCTGTGATGTCGTAAGCAATTTGATACACCGAAACCTACTCCAACCAAAAGGAGGCGCTTATATAGCAAAACGCGCGCCCAAAGAAAAAAAATCTGAATTTCTTGCTAGTAGTGACAACTATTTTCGGCCAGTAGCTCTTGAACTCGGTCCGGATGGCGCATTGTATTTAGCGGACATGCAAAGAGAAGTAATCGAGCACCCCGATTATATTCCAAGCAAACTGAAAAAAAAGATGAGAATCCGCGGCGGAGAAACACGCGGACGCATTTACAGAATCACACCAAAATCCAAGACTTCTGAAGCTATCACAACACTTAAACCGGTAAGGTTAAATAATTTTGAAACCGAATTCGCTAGTCCTAACCAATGGCGACGATGGACCGCACAAAGACTAATTTACGAAAGCCAAGATTCATCACTCGTACCGCAACTGCGAAAATTGATTAAACATAAAAACCACTTCGTTAGACTCCACGCATTATGGTCACTACAAGGACTTAGTTCAATTAAGCTCGACGACATACTCAAAGGACTAAGTGATTCGAATCCTAGGATTCGCGAAAACACTATTCGTATCACCGAGACGATTGGACCAATTGAAGACCAAACCTTAACCCAAAGACTACTCAAATTAACCGGAGACCCAGATTCAACTGTACGCTTTCAACTGGCCTTAACTTTAGGAGAAATTAAACCGACAACTTCCGTAAAGAACGCGTTAGAAGAAATTTATATTAATGGACATAAAGATGAATGGACCCGCAAAGCTGTCCTTTGCTCCTTAAAAGAAAATGAAGTATCTTTCATAAAAGCAATAGCTCTAAGAGTACCTCCCATATATTTACAGGAATCATTTCAACTAACTGCCAGCCGCATAGACGATCCAATGGATTTGGATATCCTAATAAAAATGGTTCTAAATGCTGATTGGAAAAATGATAAAAAAATAAAACTACTAAAATCAATTCGCAAGGGCCTAACTCGCTCATCAAATCTTATCCGCTTAAAATCACTTAATGCAAAATCCCTAGTTTCAAATCTAGATGACCTTGATCTCAATCTAAAAATAGAAATGCATCAATTATGCCTTGTTGCAGGAATAGGCGATTTTTTAAATGAATCAGAAATACAGAAAATTATTAATGAGACACCTCAATTAAACGGCTCAAATAATGAAAAAATAAAACAATATATACGTTTCATTAGCCTCACAGGTAAACCTTCAGCATTAATAGAAAAATTTTCATCAATCATAAAATCCACTCAGGATAATGATATTCAAATCACCGCCATAAACGAGTTGGCAAATATAAAGGAACCTAATACATCTTCATTGTTAGTCTCATATTGGCCTTATTTCCTTCCATCAGTCCGGCCACAATTAATTAATATTTTCGTATATAACAGTCGTTTTAGAGATGCGTTTTTAACTGCACTTGAATCTAAAGAAATAACACTTGGAGAAGCAAATCTCGACCTCGAACACAGGCGTAAACTTAGAAGATATTCCGGAACTAAAATAAGCGAACGTGCAAAAAAACTATTTGGCGATGAGGATTATAGTAACCGCAATACAGAAGTAGAAAAATGGCTCCCACTACTACCAAAAAGTGGTAACGCAACAAAAGGCAGTAACACATTCAAGACATTGTGTTCAAATTGCCATCGTAGCCATAAGGAAGGCTATGAATTAGGGCCAGATTTAGAAGGACTAAACCATAGAAGCGTAGAAGACTTAGCCAGTAATATTATTGATCCAAATATGGCTATTAATCCAAAATACGCATCCTACTCAGTTATTACAAATAGCGATGAAACGTTTGTTGGAATACTTTC
>NYWG01000024.1 GCA_002684915.1 Verrucomicrobiales bacterium | reverse complement strand
TTGGTCTTACAGAAAAACAGGCCAAATCAAAGGGGATTTCCTACATATCGGCAAGCTACCCATTCAACGACCATGGCAAATCAATCATAATGGAAGCAACGCATGGTTTTGTGAAACTGTTGTGTGATCCGAAGTCGGGTGAGATTTTAGGAGGAGCATGCATTGGTCCAATGGGAGGAGAGCTCATACATGAGATTGTTACTGCGATGGCTAAACGAATGACCGTTGGCGAGTTGGCTGTAATTCCGCATTATCACCCGACACTTGCAGAGATCTGGACTTATCCAGCAGAGGATCTCGCAGAGGAAGTTGCAGTGTGATAAAATTTTAATTAACTAGATTTGTCTGAAGGTCATGATATTGCGATACTTTTTAGGGTTTAAACATTTTATTAAAATTTACTGTAACCTTCTGGAAATCAAGGGTGTAAATTGAAGTCAATGAGGTTATTATTCTTTTGTATATCAAGTTTAATCCTTGGGCTTGTTAGTTGCTCTGATACAAATTCCAACCAAAATTTGAGTACGAAAGCTGCTCCAGCTTATGGAGAAAATTCTGAGGTCTCAGCCCCCAAGAAGATCGTTTCAGACAATCTTTATGATGAATTATTTACGGCAATTGTTCAGAGTAATACTAATTATATTGGTACATTTCTAAAATTAAATCCTGAGCTAAACCGAGTGAACTCATTAGGGGAAACCCCGCTGACACTCGCTGCAACACTTGGGGATTTTGCATTAGTAAGTCAATTGATTGAAAGTGGTGCCGATATAAATTATCCAAATCGATTTGGCCGAACAGCTCTACACAAGGCTATCATTCATTTTGAAAAGCATAGCGCTAAGCAAATTGCTTTATTTCTTATCGAGTCAGGCGCCAAGGTAGATGTTTTGGATAAATACAACGCGCCTCCAATTTACTACTGTTTTTTTAATCTTGCGAAGCCATATCTTGATGCAGGAATTGCAGCGACTAACCTTGTTATGATCGCTAACCTTGAAAGAAAAGGGGCTAGTCGTTCTGCAGGATTAAGTATTGATGGACTAGATAAAGAACGTTTGAGTAGGAAGGCGAATGATTTACTTGGGAGCCCTAGTCACACGCTGTCTAGTAATCAGGTTCAGTTACTTGAAGCTATAGTTAAAGATGCTGATCCGTCTTAGGCCAAGGTGCTATTCTGAATTCGCCTAAATTTTGGCAGAAGCAGGAATTTCCTTTTCGTTGATATCATCAAGTTTTCCCCCGAACCAACGATTTATAAGACCTTGCTGAGGGCTGAACAACCAAGCTCCCAAAAACAGGATTGATCCAGCAACAACCATTGCGCCGGCAGGGGAGCAGTTTAGCCATGTAGCCAAATGAATGCCTCCAATAGAACTGAAGACGGCGTGTATAAGCGTAAGAAAGAACATCTTGGGTAATCGATGAGCTAGAAGGGAAGCTGTTGCTCCAGGGAGAATTAACATAGCAATTACAAGGATTGCTCCTACGGCTTCGAATGCGCTGACAATTATAACTGATAGCATACCCATAAGGGCGTAGTGTGTTAAAGTTGCATTAATTCCCAATGATGATGAGAGTCCGGAATCGAAACTTGTTACCAGTAGCTCCTTATAAAAAATCAAAATAAGGAAAAGTGTTACTCCAGTAACAATAGCCATGCGTATCACAGAGGGAGGTGCGATGGTAAGCGTGTTACCGTTTAGAAACACCTCGGAGTTGAGGCCCGGTATGCTTTGCACAATTGAAAGCGTATTTTCTCCCAGATCTGTTTGTATGAGATCGAGACTCACGAAGGCAATTTCGCCATATAGCACACATTCAGCATCAAGGTGAACGGAATCGGTTTGTCCAAAACTAATTATGATAACCCCAATTGCGAAAAGCGTTGAGAAAGTAATTCCTATAGCTGCATCTTGCTTCACACGGGTTTTTTTGTGGATTAACTCAATTAACACCGTAGTTATGATTCCCGCTGCCAGAGCGCCGAAGAACATAGGTAGTGTTTGAAGGCTTCTAGAAAACAAGAAAGCAATGGCTAGCCCAGGTAAGATGCTATGGCTGATTGCGTCTCCTACCAATGCCATCCGACGTAAGATGAGGTAGTTGCCGATTAGTCCGCAAGCTGCGGTGATAAGAAACCCCATCACAACAATCCAAAGGGTAACTGTCAGATTTACTGTCCATGGCTCAACCATGACACGGGTCCATTCGAATGTTGGGATAAACTCGTTCATGAGTTGCTTCCGTACCCGCTGGGTTCGCCAATAGTAGGCGTGAAAGGTTTATGGATCTCGTTAAGTCCGGGAATAATTTTTCCGTGCGGATCGCGTGTAGTGTCTTCCAGCATACGCTCTAATTCACGAACAACTTCATCGCCTAGGATGTGTTCAATTTCTTCAGCGTCATCGTGCACATGATCCGGTGCAATATTGGCGGCATTGGTCAGATAGAGTTCCCAAAGACGGTGGTTTCGAACGATTTTACAGGCTAACTGCCAGCCGGTTGGAGTGAATAGGACGATGTTTCCTTCTTCATGAAGAGTGGCTAGATCGTGACGCTTAAGTTCTTTAGTTTGAATTGAGATTTCTTCTATAGTTTCGCCTCGACGTTCGGCGAGTTCTTTAATTGATACACTTTCCTCTGGTTGTGCATTTCGGCCTTCCAGAACCTGAAACATGGCTTTCAGTGTATTCTCTCGTCGCACGTTTTGTGATCGTGATCGGTGTCTTAGCCATCTGGTCAAAACGCCGTGTCTTGGCCCAATAAAAAATGCAATTGCAAATACAGTGCTAGCTCCTAGCACCATACATGGCCCAGTAGGAATATTTGGTTTTAAAAAAGAAGCAAAGGTTCCTAGTACACCTGATGCTACTCCGAATCCAACAGCATATATTAGCATTCTGTTCATACGGTCCGTAAGTAGATACGCAGACGCNGCNGGAGTGATAAGCATGGCNGANACGAGCACTACCCCTACAGCTTGCAGCGCNATNACAACTGAAAATGCAACTAGCAACATTAGCAGATGATGAATCCATTGNCTGGGTAAAGCGATAGAACGAGCGAATCCCGAATCAAAACTTGTTACCAATAGTTCTTTATAGAGAGCGTAAATAATTATGATGATAACTATCGTTACTGCCAGCATTAGTTTTATATCCTCTGCGCTAATTGCGGCTGCTTGCCCGAACAGGAACTTGTCTATTCCGCTCTTGTTTCCGGTAGGAAGTTCTTGAATCATGGTCAGAAGGCAGATCCCCACGGCGAAGAATGAAGCGAGTGTCATACCAAGAGCTGTATCCTCCTTGATCTTGGTTGTTTGACGGAGATAGTTCACAAAAAACGTTCCGAGGAATCCGGCGATAACTGCTCCTGTAAAAATTAAAGTTGGATTTTTTTCAATGCTATTGACGTCAAAATTCCAGTCTAAGAATCCGGTTGAGTTGATGCCGGAACACAGGAAGCCAAGTGCTACCCCCGGCAGTACTGCATGTGAAAGAGTGTCGCCGACTAGTGCCATTTTCCGAACAACAATGAAGCATCCGAGTAGGCCGCACGAGATGCCAAGCAGTACGGCTCCGGCAACTGCATAGCGTACGGATGGATCTCGAAATGAGAGAAAACGTAGAATCTGCTCACCTAGCGCTGAGTCAGCGGTAACATCGCTAATTTTTGCAGCCCAAACATATTCTGGAAGCAATAAGCTTAGTGCAAGTAGGCTAATAGGGCCAAGCCAGCTCTGATGTTTTGCAAAGTTTGTCTGCCGCCTGTTCATGTTAATTTTCCCGCTGGCGTATGGCATCCGCAACTTCAGAAAGTATTGTCAGGCGTCCTCCATAGGTTTTCTGTAGTAGCTCATAGGTGAATACATCTTCTGTGTCCCCATATGCAACTACTCGCATGTTCAGCAGTAGTAATTGATCAAAATAGTTGCGGGCTGTTGGTAGATCATGGTGTACCACTAAAAGTGTTTTTCCTTTTTCACGGAGTTCATGTAGCAAAGTAATGATTGCCGACTCGGTTGCGGCGTCAACTCCGGCGAAAGGTTCGTCCATGAAATAAACATCGCTTTCTTGTGCTAGTGCACGAGCTAAAAAAACACGCTGCTGTTGCCCTCCGCTTAGATTGGAAATTTGACGGTTTGCGAAGGGCAACATTTTGACCTTGTCCAGGCAATCGCGAGCGATTTCTCTGTCGGCCTTTTTTGGTCGCTTGAACCACCCAACGTGGCCGTAACGGCCCATCATCACAACATCCATGACCGTTACTGGGAAATCCCAATCAACTGATTCTCGTTGAGGGACATATCCAACACGTCGACGATTTTCGGTGTACGGTTTTCCGAAGATTTTTACCCATCCACTGCTGGGAGGAACCAGTCCCATTGCGGCTTTGATTAGCGTTGATTTTCCAGCGCCGTTAGGTCCCACAATGCCCACCAATTTGCCTTTCGGCACTTTCAGGTCAATTCCCCATAAAACCGGTTTTTTATGATACCCTGCTGTTAGGTCGTGGACTTCCAGAGGGAGTTCTTGATTTTGTTCGAAGGAATTTTCGCTCATCAAATACTAAGATTAACCCGTAGGCCAAATACGACAGCATCATCCAATTCGCCTGATGCACCTGGATCATGAACCCACTGAATATTAGGGTGAATGGTAAAGTCGTCACTCATGAAGTAAGTGTAACAGGCTTCAACTACTGTTTCGGCTGATCGCCCGGGTAGGTTTTTACTGATTTTTGCATGTGAAAGGCCCAAGGCAAACTTGTCTATATCACGATTAGGGATCAAACCGGTATAACTAAGGCCGATTTGAAAGCTATTGGACAATTCACTACGATCTTCTGGGGCAAAGCCGACACGCGCGAAAAAACTTAATCCCTGATCACTGTATTCATTGAAAACCATCTGCTCGGCTGAAGCATAAATGCCTTTGTTGCCATTGTGTATCGAGTTTTCATATAAACTTTGAAAATTTCCTGTATGATGCCAGGCCCCAAGTTTGTATGTTCCTGGTAACCCTTCATCGTTAAATCCTTGATTGATTCGGTAGCCGATTTCACCCATGACTATTGAGCCTTGCCCGTTCCCAAGTTCCCAATGCAATCCGTGTCGGTTGATTGTGTCATTCCCCTCTAGAGAATCAAATGTATCGCCATCGAAAATTCCTATTTGTGCATATAATTTATCGCTAGGACTCCAAAGTAGTCTCAATCCAAGTGCAGGTATATAAAACGCAGGACCAGTATTAGGGACATTCATTGAGATGAATTCTGGCCATCCGAAGGTAGCATTAAGAAACGGGCCGGCTGTGTCCATGGTTGAGAACTCCTCGTCTGCTAGAAGTAATCCAGCGCGAAGACTAATGCCGATTTCAAGAAACTCTTTTTCAAGCCAAGATTCATAAAGTCTTACACTCCCGTAACCTTCAATATCACTAACTCCCATAATATCGCCTGACCGACTTGCTATTCCTGACCCGTGAAGATCCATACCGCTTAATCGAAAAGATGTCCCTTCCCATCCTACCGCTTGGCCTAGATCAATATCTAATCCGAATG
>NYWG01000023.1 GCA_002684915.1 Verrucomicrobiales bacterium | reverse complement strand
CATTCGTGAGGGTATTCCTCAAAGTCAAGTAGAGCCTGACAAACCACTACTGTTCCAATCAGAAAACGAAGCTAGGCTCATGAACAACTTGCACACTTATATGACCAATAAAAATATGTCATTAGCAATGGACGCAAGGAAGCAAAAATTGACTATTTCACTGAGCTTGGATGCCGAGCACAATTTACAAGAGGCCGTCGATAAATTACTTACTGCAATGGCTAACATGGCTCCATTGAATGCACAGCAGTTTAGTATCAAAGCAGTGATGGAAGCGGGGCAGTGGCAAGGTATTTTACAAGACACATATGCTTCGTCGCAGCAACGCCTGACGGAGTTGTTGTTTGATAAAAATGATATTAATCATACACCACCACCACAGGAAATGATTTCAAAATTAAAACGTGTAACTATGTCGGACATGTCACAGTTTACAACGGAGTTATTCGAGTCTGGACGTCCATTTGCGGTAACTATTTTGTCAAATAATAAACATAAAATTGATGATTTAGGCAAGGCTGCTTCTATGTTGTGGGATAAGTTCCAAGGAACGAAACGTGCAATGGAAAATCCTTTTGATGATCACACAAGTAATCATATGCTTATTCAACCCAGTTTCCAAAAAATTAAATTGCAAGGAAAGTCGGATGGACATGGTGTCCTTGGTGTTCGTGTTGCACTGGACAAGAATAATCCTGTTTGGACTCACTTGAGTTTAGGTATTAACATATTTGGATCCGGTATGTATTCTCGTTTAAATAAAAAATTACGAATTGCAGATGGGCGCACATATGGTGCTTATGCTCGGTTGCGAGGCGGTCAATATGCATCGGATTCATATGTTCATGTATTTGCTAGTTTTAGCAACGCGACGATTACACAGGATACAGAGGAAATGCGAAAATTGTGGGACGAATTTGTTGCTTATGGTGTGACGGAAGAAGAATTTGAAGAAGCAAAGTCGCACATGCAAAATAGTTTAAATGTATCGATGGACAATTTAGAAAATTTAATAGGTTTAAGTCATAATACATTGATGAACAACAAAAATTTAAACTTAAAGGTAATAATGGACCGTATTAAAAGCACGCGTTTTGAGGACGTGAACAACGCGATCGAAGACCACTTGAAAAATAAAGCAGTCGTTACTATCATTGCTGGAGACGTGTAATGTGATGTTGGTACATCACCTTATCGAGTTTCAATAAAACTGTTTCTACGTTGACGTATGCTAATAACATTTGAAAAACGAATATAAATAAACTAAAACAACTAAAATACAATAAACAAGCTCTTTGAGAGAGAGTAAGCATTTTTTTCTTCTATTATTCATTTATATAACTTGCAATGCTAAGTATTGAAACTGCGTCCTATGATGTCAGCCTAGAGACATTTTCAGTATCGAATCCTAATATCCGTGTTGCAATGCACTTTCTCATGCCTGATTTAGACGTCCCTTTGCACTTGCGTGGTTTTATGAAACGTGGCGAGGAGCAGACGTTTCCAAGTAACACGAGGCTTTTTGGTGTACTGACTGCAATGGATGTGTTGCAAAAAAAAGTCTACCGTATGTTATTTGTACCAAACTTCAATCATGTGCAACAACATCGTTTTGATAATGTTGTCGTAGAAACTTTACTTCATACAAAACATCAACATGAGAACTTTGTGTACGGCATAAACAAAATGGTTGCGAATTTGAACAACTATCTAAAACAGTCTATGCAACTTTTACAACAAACACATGCATCCGACCCGCGTTTGGCAAAAATTCACTCTGTTTACTGGACGTTTCCACTTGCTATGAATAATACGGTGTTAGAAATGTATGTTCCATATGTTTGTTTAGTTTGCCGAGGAGATGTAATGGTTAATAATATTGATAAGAATAAATGGATCTCAATACAAAATTTTTTTATACAAGAGTTAATGTCTTCTTGCAAAGAAAGTGGTATCATGCCAAGCGAATTTATAAAGATAAGCAGGGAAGCTTTGCATGACTCGAATAACCAACATAAAGTTTATTTGCATGTAGCAAATATGTTTAGTATGTTGGTGCATAAACACATTCGTTATATGACAGATTACAAAGCAACTGGTTTGAAAGATTCGATCGCTATAAATAATTTTGACGGTTTTCTTTACGCTGATTGTGAAGACATGGCACAAGCATCTTATGATCTTATGCGTGTATGTCGAAAAGTTTTTCCTAGTACCAAAAAAGATATACTAAATGGTGCAACAACCTTTGTTTACCATGTAAGCGCTTGGTTGAATAATTCACATTTGGGTATTATTCAAGGTGCCACAGGTAAATCTTATGATAAGAAATTAGGAAATCATATTTGGACATGTATTTTACCTTATGAAAGTTACCCTGTTTTTGTCGAAGGAACACTAGGTAAATTCCAACCATCAATATATCGTTATGCTGTACGTTTTTGGCAACGTGGACATGATCGTCTGAAAGATTATTTGCTAATAAATTCACATAATGGTAACTATGGTATTGATTGTAATACCTTTTTACAACAGAAAAATATTAATGAGTTTATTGAACAAAACTCGTATCAAAGCCAAACTTCCAGTGTAAAAAAGGATATTCACTTTGCAGCCAATTTGCAAATTGATACGTTTAATTTGTTAAATTACTTAATAAATAGTAAGTAATTATTAAGTTATATATTAATATCATTCACGTCATAAAATGTTAGAATTACCACCTGATTGCTTGTTGCAAATCATGTTGTTTTCCTTATCAATAGATGTCATCCAAAAACTAAAATTTGTAGCAAAACATTGGTATGAAGCGGCAAATCACTGTGTGTTGTGGAAAGACGTGTCAATAAAAACACTCCAAAATCAACGTTTTCAAGGATTTTTAAAATCGCATGGGAAACACATACAAAAATTACATGTGAACTCTTTGCGATTATCACGTAATGCAACATGGAAAATTACTTTTCACTGCTCAACATTGTATAAACTTGACTTGACTCATTGTTATTCTGATTCGTTAATAGATGAAAAATTTTGTTTTATAATATGTAAGTTAAAGACACTTCACAGTATTTTACTACCAAATGAATCTAAGGTAAATGATTCAGGATTTCGTCACCTTTCCAAAATGTCTCAATTAAAAATGTTGCAATTACGCGGAAATCACCATATTGTAGACTTTTCACCAATTAAAAAGTTAACAAAACTGGTGTATTTGGATTTATCTTCCTGTGTATACGCAGACAACAGATTATGTGAGTGGATTGCAGATTTTAAACTACAACATTTAAATTTGTCATATTGTTATCAAGTCAACATGAATGGTTTGGAATCTTTTTTGAAATATAACCACCCAGAGTTAGAGACGTTTCGATTTTTAAACGTAAATGTAAATTCCAATTTTATCACGTCTGTACTAGCAAAAAAATGTGGATTGACAAATTTAACATTAAATTCATTGTCGATTAACCAGGAATTATACAAATCGTTATCTTCATTAGAAAAGGTAAAGGATCTTAGCATTATAGGATGTGCAAAGATTGAAGATTTTCGTGTATTACGATTAAAATCTTTAGAACATATTCTTATCTGTAGAACGGCATTTAATACTCTTACTAAGAAGGGTCTAATAGATTTTGTAACAAAACATAAAGACATCAAGGTGCATTTATATGATGCATACCATTTGCAACACAAGGATTTGAGTGAAATTATAAAATATAAAAACATATTTATAGAATATTCTTAATGAAAAAAATTTGCTAAATCTCTCTCTGTTATTACTCTTTTCCTTGTTTTTGGTGTTTCAATGTCTTCTTTCTTCAACATTTCTATTTCATCCACTGTGTTATCCTTTTTTAGATTGTATTGAAAATCGTAATAAATTTGCCACAGTGCCAAAACGACTAATGCATCATGAATAAAAAAAACCCAAATGTAATGCTCCAACTCTAACGTTTCATGTAACGGATGATACCTATACCGAGTCATAATCATCATGCAACAAACGAACAATTTGATTTCCGACATAATTGCATTTCCATAAATGTTAGAGCTTATATCTGGTATAACGACAACAATTGTCCAAAACATTAATTGTAATGCTTTAGATTGCATTTTGTTATATGATACTAGTACCGGTATGCTACAGAGTATGATTTGTTTAGCCACTCTCGGATAACCTTGCCAATGTGTATGCATGTCAAAAAATATATTACTGTAGATAACCCATGCACCAAGAGCTTTCCAAAAAATAGTTGTCCTGACATCACTGGCTAAGCTTCCGAGCCATGCAAATAGCAAAGCGGTCGACGTAATATGACATCGCTGTACAATCGAACTTTGAAATACATGGAAAAAGTAAATGAGTATACCACCACTAAGAAAAGAAGAAAACATGATTAATGTGTTGATGAAGAAATTTTTGTTTTGTTGCATACTAGTTCAATTAAGACACTAAAATATCTGCAAAAGGTTTGCCATTCAAACCACGCAAAGTGATGAAACACTGGTTCTGCTTCTGTGGTCGTTTGTTTTGTGTATCGCAAGTATCTTTCGGTTACACACTTTTGATAAAAATATAGTTCAAAAAATGCACGAAAGTATATGACATCGGACTTGTTTACACAAATATGTTTCGTCTCCCTCTTGTCTGTCTCTAAGAAAAGGATTACAGTTGTATCATTATCCAACTCTTTGATAGAGTTTGTGTGTTTTAGTGTTTCAAAAGATTGTTTTAACTCTACGTTTTTCTGTGCCGCATTCAGTAGCTTTTTTATTATTGATTCAAAACGTTTAACGGCTTCTACTGTATTTAAAAGATCTTCCTGGTTTTCCTTAGCGTTTTTCATATAATTTTCATCGGTATAATAACAGCATAAGTGTATCAAATTAAGAGTAAAGGTATTCAAATCCATGTCTGTAACATCCATTTTACCAAAGTCCTACTTTGAAATAGAATCTCGGCGTACAAGCAATTTATTTTATGGTTTGTTATTTGATGTAACTTGTCGTTTAAATATTTTCACAAGTGTATTAAATCTTATTAAAAACACTTTTTCAAAACAAAAGTACGACCTAAGTCAACGGTTGCAGTTTATTATGAGTAAGATTTACAATGAAAACGATTCGATAATACACCATGGCGTTGTGTTTTATGGCATTTGTTACAATCAAGATGTTCGCAACTTTATTATTTGCCACTACGACGTCGGTGAACCTCGTGATACCGTGGTTACGTTTATACAAAAATTCATAGAACCGAAAACGCAACAATTGTTAGACGGAAAGTATCGATCGTTTATTGAGTACGTAGAAGACATACGATTTCATATATTAATTGAAATGGGAATATAACTCTTTTACAACTGATGTCACAATAAACCACAGTGTTTGTATAAAGATGTTGTCGCAATGTAATATGACATACATTAAAGGAAATGAGTACGGCAACGTGTGGTAGATAAGTTCGTGTGAGACATACATACAAAAGCCACAGAAAGCAACAAATAATGCAATAAATATGAAACAGGTAGTAAACCACAACAATTGTAATGTTGTTTGGACCACATATAAAGAGTGTTCGATTGATATCATTGTTTCGACTTAAGACAGACAGTAACTATACTTCGGATGCCAATGGTTGCATATTCTACACTTATACATCGAGATTACCATGTTGCTTGTATAACATGGAACCTGTGCAAGGGGCCTTGGGCTTTCAAATTGAGTAAGAGTAAATTGATATCTAAATGTCTGTTGTTTTTCTTCTAGCATACTAATACGCAGTAATAAAGATTCTTTCATTGTTATATATTGTTCTTTTAAGTCATTTACTGTTTCTAGGTACTCTCCCTCATTCATCTTGCTTATAAAGACAATTTTTAGGTCGTTTATTGATTAGTCGTCTAGCGTCCTAGCAAAGTAAACTAAAGCAATAAACATGTTTATGATTATCATAAACATTTCTTTTGTTATATTTACAATGATTCGTATCAAAGGAAGTGTCATCAATAATAAGATATAACTTCCTACGATGACACTTACTGGTGTCAGTAAATTTAAATAAAAACAACTTATTTCCTTGCTAGTTACGTCTAGCTTACGATTCACATCTTGCAAAAGTTTTTCCATTCCTTCCATTTGAAAAATGTAAGATACAGGCCAAGCATTACTATTTCCTAGTGTAGCAAACCATTCTGGGACAATCCAGCGAAACAGGAACACAAAATGCCAAAATGGTCCAAGTTGATCAAATCCTGATGCAACATCTTTACATGAATAATATTCACTGATTACGTCGCATGTGTCGCATGTTTGTTGTGCACAAGCCTGTGTCGATAGACTAGGTATGTAGGCACAAAAACAATCTAAAAATACTTCTCTATCTAACCATGTTAAGAAGTCATGTATTACAAATGTTGGAACCATACCGAAACAAACTGGATTAAATCCGTAAACCGTGTAATAGTAAATGATAGTCGTAATTTGCGACAAAGAAAGATAAACCAATATACTTGCAAGAGCGTTGAAACGCATGATAAGTATCTGAAACAATTCCCAGACTACATACACCATGAAAACATTGAACAAACCATTTCCAACCCGATCGTCATAAGAGCTATAGATTACTTTTGGATCATCGCATTTTGTATCGAATACAGATGCAACATAATAGTACAAGTCGTTTGGGAATATTTGCACAGCATCGCTGCTTAGGTCGCCCGTGTAGTTACCATTTATAAAGTTTGCTACGCCTTCTGACAACTCAAAAACGGATCGTTCCATTCGAAAAACACCATTTATCCATTCAGAAAAGCTAAATGTTGGTGTCGCCGACAAACTTGCAATAATTGATCCAAAGTCGTTGTCAATAGATTCTTTGTATGCTTTATCGTATTTTCTACTGTAGTCAGACACGTTATCCCAATGATTTGAAAAGGTTTGTTGTATAATATGAATGTATGGTCCATCATAAAATTCAATAGAGTGTTCAACTTGTTTTACTGCAGCATACAAATAATTGTCTACAATAGCACAATTCAGGCACAAAAGTGAATCAGCTGGGCATTCAAGATTTGTGTAGTATCCAAATGTAGCATCTTTTAAAACGATATTTTTATCTAAAATCGCCGTGACGCGTTTCGATAAAAAACGGAAATCTTTTGGAAACCCTAACTGTACCGCTGACTGGTTTTTCATGATAGACGATATCCCATTTTGTAAAAGTTCTTGGTGTTCTTTCCAGTTGTTTTTAAAAAGAAGGTGATGAAGCGTACCAATAAAGTTTTTAGTAACAGTGTTTTTCTGACTGTGATACTTTTTAAACTTTTCTGAAAATCTGGTTTTCTTAGCGTGTTTTGTCCATTTGTTAAGAAATCGTAAAACGACATTTGCGTCGTAACCTGCAAGACCTAGGTGGTGCCGTAACTCCTTTTTGGAGGTGTTTCCAAATGACCATGGTATATATATCAAACCAATGCGACTCGTGTGGTATACTATTTGAAATGGTTTTTTCCAGTTGTAAAAAATATCACTAGCGTACGGAAGATGCAAGAAATGACTTATCGATTCACCTTCTACTCGGCGGGACAAACAATCTTGAAAAAACACCTTTTCCATGCGAGTCAACGATTCGACAGTTTCGTTTCTTAAACTTTTCATAATTAAATCGCACGATGACATCCCGTTCCAAATTGGTTTGTTTGTGATGCGTTTTACTATATCATCTGATTCTAATAAACGACGCCGCCGAAACCCAAGAAAAGAACCAACATCGTTGATTATACTAGATCCTGTATCCGCTATGTCATTACCAACATCTTCCAACGCTTCTCCAACGCCTTGACAGGAGTTTGTGTCATAATCTTGGCAGAATCCTGACGTAGAACCAAGGTCTCCTTCTGCTACACCTGGAATACTTTTCTCAATACTACAAAGAGCACCGCAAACCGTTTGTTTCAAAGTTTCTAGAGCCTTTTTGATATCGTTTAAAAAAGTTTCCATAATGATTTCAACAACATCGTTTATCACTTTTTCTAATTGTTTTATTCGACGTTGCACACGTGCGTCTGCTCGTTGATAAGCACCAGATCCCGGAGTGTTTAAAATTTTGATAATATTTGATACCAGAAAATCAACAATCCAAAAAAAGACTCTCACAATACTGGTTATAACGTTATGAACATCATCCATAGTACCAACCAATGCTTGTTGCATTGCACTTGGTAGCTCATCGTAGTTTACAATAGCTTTTAAAAGCTGCAAAAGCCACGTAAAAATAACATCGAGTGTATTTATGACAATATCTTCAAATAAATCTAACAAATTAAATTCACCACTGACATTTATATCTAATAGTTCATCACGAAAAGATATGACCAGTATGTCAACCGTCTGTAGCATAACACTTAAAATATCAATGATTGCAAAGTAAATTTTTGTATTATGTTTTGATGGGGCCTTGAAACCATTAGTTAAAGATACTAGTATTGGTGCAACTGAGGATAATGTTTTTTGAATATTACAAACCTCGTCTGAAAAATCTAGCTCTATAGTCCCATACACGTTCCGCCTTGCAATATTACCGACAATTATAAAGGAATTGCGAAGAATGTCTTTGAAATAAACCAACACTATGTCGGTTAATTTTACGAGAATATCACCAAAGTTGCAAGCAAAGTCTTTCGAGAAGTATGTCGGACATTGCAACTCTGGGTACATGGTGACATATTTTCGAGAAAAGACTTGCGTTTGCGCATACAATTGCCTTTTAAATCCATCTGGTGCTTCAATCAGACATTTGTTTGGTACAGCAGGGAACATGGTATTACCAGCCTGTAAACTTTGTACAATATTACGTGCTCCTTCAACAACTCGTCTCGGAAAAACAAATAAAAATTCAAACAGATTCAATCGGCAATAATTAGCAACTGCTTCCGTTGTAAAGTATTCTTCACCCGATAGAATTTTCCATATACATTGACAAGAAGAATTTACCGACAATGGTAGCATAGGGTTACAAACGCAACCTTCTGTATTACTCGCCGCACAAAGAGTATATTTATTATTTACATCATAATTTGTTGTACAGGACCCAATTGTGCCATTGTATATCCGGTTGCAACCGACTTTTTGATCCAACTGGTTATCTATCACGGACTCTAACATAGATCTTATAAGTTCTATGAAAAGACGAAATGAGTTGTAAAACATTTTTCCAAATGTATTTTCTTCAAATATATGAGCCAGTAGATAAGATGCACTTTTATCCATTTCATAAAGAACATGTTCATGAAAATTTATATTATTGTAACGCGTGATACTGTTCTTTTCTAAGTAATTTTTATAACCGTTATAAGATCTTAATTCTTTATCCCATGTGCGGTTTATCGCATTATATGATGGCGGGTCGTAATCTCTACCAAAAGGTGGCCCTACATGCTTGACAATGATTCGTCGCAGTTCCGTAAAAGTAAGTGTACTTTCTTCAAATGCATTGCCAAAGAAATAATCCCATAACACCGTGTTTGATAAATCATAAATAACATGAAACGTATTGAAAAACACCTTAATAAGTGATTCAAAACCACATGCAACGGTGTCGAAAATGGAATGATACCGACGCAAATACACATCACGCACATAGTGATCCCAGTTTGGCTCTTGATCCAATAATTGTTTGTCTATTATTTCTTCACCAACAGTAGTTTGAACTAAAAATTTATTGGTTAGCTGCGTAACTTGAACTTCTAAAATTTTATTTTCTAACAATGGTTCGGTCTTTGCACTTTTAAAACCGTTTACGTAAGGCATTCCTAGTTGTCTCTC
Source organism: Verrucomicrobiales bacterium (assembly GCA_002684915.1). Taxonomy (GTDB): domain Bacteria; phylum Verrucomicrobiota; class Verrucomicrobiia; order Limisphaerales; family UBA1096; genus UBA1096. Next base: position 83,334 of record NYWG01000023.1, on the reverse strand, counting down.
TACTTTATCAAACTCTGATTTTTTAGCAATGTATTTATCTTCCATGTCAATAATAACAGGACATACAACATCATTTGCAAAAAAATGTATTGTTTGTCCCTCACAGGCAACTGCACACTGTCCACTGCTAGCATATTGCACACAACCGTCGAAGTTTACACATTTTGTCTCCCAATTTTTCATCATCAATACATATACAAGCGTCTGCAACGACCAACTAAAAACTAGTTTTAAATTAGCAGAAAACATACCTAGATGAGTAAAAGATTTATCCAAACTATATACTTCTTGCATAAAATTTACATCGGTTGGGCGGTCAAATGGAACAACCGTATGCATTGTGCTGTTTGAAAACGTCTCAAAACCATGAATGCCTGATGCAAAAAAATGCGCGCTTGTCGTCCCGATAAAATTCTTTGGTAGATCAATTATTAAATTTGCACCAAGTTGAATAATGAATGTTTCAACAAACTTTGCTAACCATGCATCAAAGAGTACACCTGATTCAATGACAATTGATGCAATATGGTACGCTACTTTGCTAAAATCTGGATATGTAAGAAATGGTGGCAAAACTTTCAAAAATACTTGCATGAAACTGATCCCGGCATTGATAAAATGGTGTGCAATGTAATCAAGGTGATCTAAGTCAAATATACCGTACATAGACGCCTTTATCCACGGACCAACGCCTTGACAACTGCAAATTAAAACACTTGGTATCCAATCAAACCATGACCTTAAACTTTGAAAGATCAATTGAATGTTCATCTCATTGACAATAACATTATTATTTTCACTGAGTGCAGTAAAACCAGTGTAGTCAATAATAACCTTAAAATTTGTTTTGATAAATGTTGCAAAACCACCTAAGAATGACGCAATACTAAGTGTTGACGATGCACAGTTCGTCAATATTAAGCGTGTTCCTATTACAAGTTGTCTTCCTAAGAAAAAGTAAGTGTTCCAAAGCGGGGCGATGGTGGCAAAGATATAATTGATAACATGCAGCACACTGAACACGAGGTTGTTTACAAATGGTAAAATTCCACATCGATAAGAATTATCTAACGAACTTAGTAATGAATCTCCATTGTTAAATATAGCATATGCTACAGATGCACTAAAACTTAAAAAAAATACTAGTTGTCTATTTGACCAAATAACAGACAGCAGATAAATTAAAATAGCTGGTGCCTCAAATACTTTACTTAAAATTGTGACGGTTGAATTTAAGATTTGAAACAAATAAGTTAGACCGGCATGGAAAAAAACGGAACGTCTTACATCTTTTAATTCTCTTTCCATTGTACTAACATTTTGCTCTGATTTGAATGAAAATATAGATTTAAAAAAGAATGATGCAATTACAGATCCTAAGATTAGCGACAGGGTAATAGAAACAGCAATACTCCAATCCCACAGCATGATTTAAATATTTTATATAAATAATATATAGTTTTACTCAGTCTTCATCGGTATCGTATGCATCCATTTTCTTGTATGATTTTTTCCCACAACTTTTTCTTAAATCATTACTAAAAACAATTAATGATAAGATTGGAATTACTCCTTGAGAAAAAAGAGCAGCATTTATTAATGATTGCATATCATTTCCGTACACAATACAAAATGTTGTATTTTTCATATAAGTGTACGCGACGTAAAGCGATAAAACAAACAAAAGAAAACTTGGTAAAAGATGCAAGTAAAATAATTTTGTCAAGCTACGTAAACCAGGGATACACATGTATAGGATGACAAAAAAACTAAAAACAGTTTGGAACCATAGTATTGTCAACAGGATATTATCAATGTCACAATCAAGTGAGTTCAAAACCATAAAAATAACTTGATTTATTAAACTACAAATAAAAATAACAAAAAAAGTTAGTGAAGCACATGAACATAAACACATATTGTTTGATTTATGATATTAGATTAATTTATAGGTACACTGAAATTCTTTAAACACGTGTGTCTTTCATCATTAACCCTTGTTGTTCTGCTCTAGTACCAGGCACAGCAGCTGTGCCTGGCTTTGGTAGCATAGCAACAATAGCGAGACCAAGTACAACAAAACCAATGATGCCGTAACGCAAAGCATCTTGTAACATAACGAAATCAAGATCAACTTCCGGTTCCAAGACAACACCTGCATCCTTGTAAGTTTTAAATGTGATCGCAATTAACATCCATGATAAACCAATTTTTGTTGCGATACTTAGAATATTGTATCCGGTGTCACGGTCAATTGCGTTGCGCCAAAATGCAAGTACATGGTCGAACAAGTTGTGTAGTCCAAACAACACATAAAGTGCTAAGTAGGTGTATGCTAGCTCCTCCACACGCTCCATGCCAGTTACCAAGGTTGCGTTCCAAACAATGATGATTAAAGATGGTGCCAGTAATACAAAGCCACCAATTGAGTAGTAAATTTGTCGCATACGATCTTGTGTTCGTTCACTCATGTAGCCCATCAACTGAATGGCAACATTCGTTAGTAAGATAAATAACACTTGGTAAAAACTTTTTGAACCCATACCAACTAGTAATGCAACTTCTAAAAGACCTGCGGTGACGGCATATTCTATGTATCGTCGCACGGACTCTAAATGTCGGCCATCCGCCATCATAGAACTGGTATAAAGGAAAAATCCTATTACACCAATAAGATGCGATACAGCAGTAATGACTTCATTCGTAAAAATTAAACCAACAATATTTATATTGTCAAACACGATATGGTCACTCTGTGTTACGGTCAATGTTTGAGAAGTAGATAACAGACGTCTGGCTGGTGGGCCAGTCGTTGTTTCCAGTGCTGCGCTCGTGTTAAAGTCTACTTTGTGCACGACAAGTTTGCCTAGCTCTAGACCAGATTCAGGCTGACTTAAAAAGGCTAAGATTGCAGAAATAGAATGTAAAAGAAAAGCAAGTAAGTGTGTGTATCCTATAGAGTTCATATTTGTTTAATAAAACGCTATTCGTATTTATATACTTTTTTATTCACTTAAAACATCGAAAAAAATGTTCATAGGTTTGCCAGTTATCTTGTCCGGTACACCCAGTAAGAGTAAACTTAATATGAAAAGAACGCCGTAATACATCACAAAGCCTAATCCAATCCACATTGTTTGTAGATCACTTAAACAATCTAAATCGGCTTGTTGCATCTTGTGTATTGTTTCATAAATTTCATCTTGTACATCACCATCACCATCGGCATCAACTGGATACAATGGATCTCCAGGTTTTAAGATTTCACCATTTGGACCAAGTATTTGTTTTGCGATTACATTTTCTGCCGTCACCGAAATGAGCACATTAAAAGCAGAACTTGTTGTGCCGCCAAACTCAGCTTGTGGTACCATAGCTGAAGCATCCTCAAATTGTAATAATTTACGTCTATTTCCAAATCGTATGCGTTGTTTATTTCCAAGTAATCGGCGACGACCGTTACTTATTGAATCACCAGATGTCAAATCATAATCTGCAGTACAAGTAGAACCATGAATTACAATTTCTGCTTTAATTGGCAAAATAAAGTCCTTTGTAACTGGTTCCCAATGGTCTCCAATATTACCAACATCTTCCGGTGCAAAGATGATAGAATCCCAACTTGGTGAATCTGGCGACAAACGATATGCTTTTTCCTCATCTGTTAAAACCCAACCTTCAGGTTTGTAAACAGAATCCATGTTAAAGTTAAATAATGAACGGTACCCGCATGGGATATGCTTTGTACCTTTTTCTCTCCACAAGTTATTCTTTTGTACACAAACTTCTTCTTCAAAGTTCACGGAACCACCAATATTATCCATATAAGTTTGGAAACTGCTTGCACTCTTCAAATGATCCAATACATTGGTCATACAATCTTCAGAGTCATTGGAATGCGTTCTTTTATCTGCATTGGTCCATTTACACCAGTGACATGTATCTTCTTGAGTTTTATAATAACGTGTAGACATTACATGGTCTTCACCTAAATTATCTGGATCGACCAGTTTGAAAAATTCGTAAACGACAGCCATGTCCCCTGCATCAAGCTTATTTGGCACAACAAAATGATTTGCCACATCTGCAGAACTTGTTTTAAGGCAAGTCTTACCCGTTTTCACTGCTTTACACTTGCAAACACCATTATTACCTCCATTATTTGCAACGTATTCTAATACCGTTGCATCTGAGTTGTCTTGACATAATTTCAAACATGATTCTCTCAAACCATTGTATTGCACAGCATACGTTTGTACTACATCAATTACAGTATCCAACTCATCATCTGCTACACCTGTATCACATTTCAACGATTGCAAATCTCCTGCTTTTGCGTGGAAACCGACGCATTCTGCATTAACGCCGCACAAGGACTGAGCATGTTCTAAATCAGTAGGAGCATCGACCGTTAAAGACTCTGTTATACCTTTGAATTGACCAACCGCAGTCGCTTCAATCAAAACAGTTCTTGCTGAACAGTTTGTCACAAAGTTAGTTGAGGTTGCATCGTAAATTAATTCTTGAATATTACCGTTGTCTCCGTCATCTCCTTTACAAACTTGTGCATCACCGTAGAAAATACACTTTTCAAAATGTTGCATTTCACATTGCTGTAGACAAACACTCTGTGTTGTGATTGCAGCTCCATCAGGCATACTTATCGTAACTGCAGAACTAGCAGAGCTTATTGTACCTCTCTGAAACTCCTCGCATTTGTGGGATACCAACGTTGCCGTGCTGCGTGGCAAAGTCATTCCTGAACCAATACACTTTTCTTTTGTGTCAAGTTGGTAAGTACGATCAACATCAGTATGTGGTTCACGACAGGTTGTAATGTAAGAGTCTCTCCAGCAGCTTTTTGGCTCATAGTTGTTACCAAACTCAGACAAAGAACCATAGGAACGCTCGTCTTCATAACCATACAAAATGGCATTTGCAAACTCTGGGCTAAGGTTGTCTCCGTGTGTGCTCAGACGACGACATGGAATTACTTCACGAATACCACGTTTCAACCTTTTTGCATCCTCAATCGCCATCGACTTAAAGTTACGAACAATAGTTTGACTAACAGGTATTTGGTTGTTCTTTGGTCCTAAGGCTTTAAAGAAATCGCTAGGCTCCGGAGCTCGGCCAGTAGCGGAGGGTGGATTCACACAAGCACTTTCCACAGCATGGCGACCAGATCCTGCAATAAATGTACCTCCTGACGCTTGCAAAGGAATATTACGTGCGTTGACGTAGACTAAATCGTCATCGTCTGCATTATTCATAGTTGGCAGTGTCAACATGTCTAGTGCCCTTGATACAGCTACCATATCACATGTGTCTCCGACGAAAAGATGGCCATCGGCACCAAACAAAGGTCTATAGTCGGCAAGCAAAAAGAAATCATCTTCTTCTCGTTGCATGGTGTATCCTGTTCCAGACTTCATTGGACATGTTTCAAAGATAAACAAACAAGGGTCCGAACCAGCTGGCGCATTTGCTAGTTCACTTGCACTCAATGGTTGCCCAAATGCATCGGTACCATCGTTTGGTCTACCAATAATACAATTAACCACATTACGATTAATTGCACCAGATGAAATGAACGGTTCAAAATAAGACGGTGGTTGATGCGAACATATTGTTAAGGACTCAATATTTACGTTGAAATTATTTGGATCGTGCTCCCTATCATATGTTTGTACCGTAAAGACTACCTCTTCGGTCGTAAGCTGAGGATAAGTAAGGTCCCCCATGTCCCTCACATCCCTTAAATTGTTCATTTCTCCGATCCTATTGTTCTTTAACCATGCTATAACTTCGGTCCTTGATCCAATTCCTTTTAAGGTAAGATACTGATCTTGTTCAAAGTCTATGGTATCCATTAGTCTTAAACCAACACTAAACTCTAGCAACTCGGCACCGAAAATGTTACCGTAGGTTTGATCTTCTACTGGAATATCAACAAAGTCTAAATTGTCTCTATGTTCATTGTCACCAACCTCAATCTGCATTGTCGTGATCCCCAGCTTCACGTTTGGGTTGGAGTAGTCATAACCGGCACATTGCATATCTTCGTGCATCGTGTGGCCTACCAAGGCACCATCTGGAACATGGGTACCAACTCCATCGTAACACTGCGGTGTATCACGATTGCAAATTTGACAACGTGCTTCGCTAGGAGTGACGCACGTGCTTGGCCAGCCGTAATCGTTTCGCACGTCCGCTGGTATCTTTGGCCCACATGGCTTTAAGTAATTACATGATAACGGATTAGTAAAGTCGCAGCCAGTGGTATCAAGCTCTACTGGACCACAAATGTCACGCGTATCTATTTGGAAAGAATCATACTTTGTTGAAGCTTTCGCAAGTAATGCATCTGTACGAATGTCGTAAGAATAACCATCGCAAGAACGCTCTTTCTGTGCAATTTTACAACCGCTAGAAAAGGTTTTACCAGTTAGAGGCGCACCAACAGCTCGAGGCTCGGTTGGGTATGCTGCTAAGGTAGCCTTGACAACGTAGTTTCCTGTGTTTGTCGTTGTGGTTGATCCTGGTGTAACCGTGTAAATGTCACTTGCGCTAGCTTCTTCTGTGTAGCCTGACAAACAAATATCACAATTAAAAGCTCTAAAGCCAAAATCGTTAGTTGCATCTGGAACCGCAACCCATGTTCCTGAACAAGCTGCTTCACTTTTTACCGCTTCGTCAAAAACATTATTATTACCATTTACTTTTTCACAATATCCACCATGAACAACTGCATTTTCAGTAAGTTGAGCACACAAATTAACATTAACGTCTGTAAAATCATTGCTCCACAGTGGTGTAGCATGTTTTTTGTTGCTGTTACATAAATTACCTTGTGATTTTACTGCATGGGTTGTTGGCGTGCTGCTTGTGGTAACTTCAGCAACTTCATTTATACCGGAAACATAATAATTTCCATCGTCGTTGCTATCGGAACATCCGGACAATGTTACTAGGTCCGTTGGTCGGATATCAGTCGCTTTTGCAGCAACCGTAATCAGTGCATCTGCTTCTTCTGCAGTTACATCGTACTTGGTCATACCAGCATTCCAAGCACCGCCGCTTAGCTCCGGTAAAGAGTCGCGAAGTCTATCCCCATGTAAACGACCTTCTTTGAAAATTTGGAATTCAAGACGCGACGAATGCTCTTGTACGCGAGTACGGTCTAAACAATCCGAGAACAACTCGATCATGTAGCGTGAGTAAATTTTGGAATCACCAAAGTTTTCTCTTAAATCTTGTACAGATTCTTCCAATGGTTTGACAGATGTTGTTGCTGTTCCAAGGTAGGAAATAGTGGTCAAATCATCTTGCCAGAACGCTTTACCAGTCGCACCAGCGGAGTTTAGACCAACGTCCCGGACTAGGTATTTGCCAATTACTTGTCTGATCTGGTTGCGCTCGTCTCTCTCTTGTTGTGTACGACCACGGAACGTATCACCAATACCGGTTGCGCGGTAACCAGTATCAAAGCTGTATTCTTTACAATCACCGCCAAGTTGTGCTTTGGAGCAAGCTTGTTGTTTGATCGCATCGTAGTAAACTACATCTTGATCACTTGATTGCAATTTATGTTGCCCTACTTCACGAACAACACAGTCTTTGCATCCAGAATCATATCCTTCAGTAAGTCCTACTGGCATACCACGACTAATAATCGACGATGCCCCTTTACCTTCATCATACAGATCTTTTAAACGCAGCACGTCTACCCACAATACCAGACGAACACGATCGTATTTTGATCTTTGTGCACCATTTTGTTGTGGAATAGTGCCTAAATGCGAGCACGTCAGACGTTCATCTTCGTATTTTAATGCTTTCGCCATTTCTTTTTCAGAGAATGGTTTTGCAGATCCTTCTAATGTTCTTGACATTTCTTTTGCTTTTTCAGGTATGTAAGCCATGGTGCCAGTTGCAACTACTTCTGGAATCCAAGTGTGTTGCGCAGCATCACACTCTGTTTTGTTCAAGGCGTGGTATTTGGAACATGATTCAGAGTAAATGTCCCAGCTTGTATCCCCATTTGTGTTTAAACAATCAATACGATTACCAGAGGAAAGACTTTCTCGACATTCTGCTTCCCTACCTCTATGTTCTAGATTGACTGCTTCTTTGTACAACCATGATTCTTCTGCGGCAGCAGCAGCTTTCATACATTCTAATTTTGTCGGGTACTTCGTAATCTGGTCTACATTAGATTCATCAAGACATTGTGGTTGTTTTGGCACAAGGCTTCCAAACGGATTTGTTGCTTCAAGTATTTCTGATCTTGCGAGTTGCTTGTGACTTAGACAAACGCCACCATCTTGTGCCTGTTTTTGTTCACCAGTATAAAAACCATTTTCTGTCTTGCACCAATCCGGTGTTGATGTTGCTGTTATTTTTACTACTTCTTGAGCTTCTGACAAACTGACTGCCTCGGATGTTTCCTGTGCAACACTTTCTTTCATCTCAATCGTTGCATCTAGGCAATCCTCGTCTTGTATGATAATACTGTACGGATAATCGTCAACAAAGTATTCACCAGGATCATTGAACAATCCTTTTTCAACATCTACCTTATCAATTTTTTCCAACTTCTTTACGGTGATTGACGTACGGCAAGTTTGGTATCCCCATCTTTCCCCTCCATTTTGATCGTAAGATACACCCCATAGACCGTCTACTCCATCATTCTTTGCATCGTATTTGCGAGTGCCCAAAATGCGGAACTCACAATTTGGTCGTTCCAAAAAGTAAGCTGTGAAATCGGTGCTCTCTTCTACTTCCATCCTTAGATCGTCATACGTCCCCGTAGTTTTTCTTGTACCACTTGCTTTTACAAGTTTACATGATTTTCCAATGTCAATTTCAAAACCACCACACTCTGCCTCGTTGATACAAGCAAGTTTACATCCTTCGACATGAGTATGGTTATCATCCGTAAACTCTTGAAGACGCGAAATATCTGCTACTGCGTAGGTTTTACGTGGGAACTGATACCAAATATTTCTGCAGTGTCCTACAACCGTGTTACATTGCTCTAGCTGTTCCGTTGACATAGCCATCATGAATTTGATATGTTTAAACGTTGCATTTTGTGGTACTTTTGTACCATCTGGCATGGTACGCAGACCTGCTTCCACGACTCCAATAGTGTCGGTTGATTGACTCATTTCTTTGATAAAACGCTGACCCTTTTGAAATCCAGATAAATATCCATCAGAGGTAATAGGATTAAAAAATGCCTTTCTAGCGGATGGATACAAGAAACTTTGCGATTCTTCGCTATTGTCACAACGTTGAAAAGACCGCGCCTCGTCGTCTAAAGATGCTTGTCCATAATCACATTTCTGTTCTGTATTCGCTTCGAAAAAACGGTCAATAAAGTCTCTTCTTACATCTTTAATTTGACGAAATTCTTCAATCTTACTGTCTGGTACAGAGTGACAACGTAATTGTGATACTAATCCATTCTCATCTACGTCACTAGGACTCCACTCGGCTGCTTGGCGCACTTCCGTTTCATTTTTCAACTCGGATTGCGGAACACTATCACCAGTCTTTGCAAGAAGAGAAAACAAACCATTTAGCTCCATTGCAATTTCAGCATTCACTTTATATTCATCTATGCCTTCACGGTGGCTAGTAAGAATATATTTTTTATCTACAAGTTTACCTACAGAAAATATATTCATTTGAATGGACTCCATTTCGGTCAATACTTTGTTGATTGCAGTGCCAGCGGATACAGGATCTTCCATTTCAACTGACCACTGCCATGCTTGGCGATCGTAACCATTATTGTATTCTCGTATGCCATGCGGTAATCCATTTGCTTGACGAGTTTTATTGTTGTAAAGACCAACTCCACACGTCGTATCAACCTGTGTAGGGGTTCCCGTACTGTTGTCCATTTTACCAAACATTTCATTTTGCGGGAAATCACAGTAGTATGGTACAGAACTGTCTGGGCAAGGCGCCAACGGATACTTTTGTGCGTCATATAAACCGGAGCTATTTTCAAGCGCACCCAAATATGTGCATTGTTCTATATTTCCTAATTTTGTAAAAGATGAATGCAATAAGAACTGATTGTAATTGTCGTTGTCACGGTCAACTTCATCTATTTTTGGATAACGATTGCAAAAAGGATCGTGATATGGGCAATCTCTTGACCCTGTACTAGTTTGTGTCTCCGAACCAGCTGCGCACTGGCGCTTCTGATTTTCGGTGTAGACACCGTTGTCAAACTTACTCATTTCATAATATGTTTTCATGATACTAACAGGTGGTATCCACGTCATTGCTGATTTACAATCTGATTCTGTTGCATAAGTGGAAGTGACATCTTGGCCGTTTAGTACACATTTACCGGCGATACCTTGTGGTGGAATAATACAAGGTTGATCACCAAGACCATACTTAGTACAAATTGATTGATCTACAACATTATCTTCCCAAAATGATTGCGCACATGCAAAACCATTGCTATCCACACAATTATTAAGACCAGCACAGTTTTGAAGACACTTTGTCTCCGTGTTACAAGTAGCACCGTATACATCGTTACCGTTTTCTTGGCGACACGTTGGCATTAATGGCGGTGTCCATGTTCTAGTTACTGCTTCACAAGCACCTTGTGTTGCGTATGCAGAGATAAAATTTGTGTCAAAAATGTCTAGACAACCACCTGTGCATGATCCATGTGTTGGGTTTTCTAAACAAAAAGGGTGAGTTGTGTCCTGGTAACCAATGTCATAGGTTTTTGACGCTGTTTTACAGTCACAACCGAAATCTATTTTTCTATTACATTTGTACCTTCGCTCTGCCCATGTAGAACTAGGTAAATCGGCAAAAGACCAATTGCCTTGTACAAGCGTTAAAAATTGACTGCTTGTCATTGAGGTGGTCTTATGGATGTTGTATATAATACAAACTAATACAATTTCAAAGAAGAGAATATTGTATTTCATATCGATATTCTTATTTAATAATCTACACAAGGTATATACACTTTTTTTCCAGAAAAAAATACTTGTTAACGTGTGCAGATGGATGTTATACACCGACATTACTTAGTTGGAAAAGACATTGAAGAAAAAGATCTACAAGAATTAAAAGAACATCAAACATTCCAGACACGCACAAATGAAAGGTTCCTCGGCTCAGACTTTGCAATAGAAAACCTAGAGACTCTTTTACAAAACATAGAAAATGGACTTATACCAAAAGTACCGATTGTTCAAATTTTTCTTATTGGTTCCAACTCATTCCCTATGGATATAATAAAACACAGCGAGACGTTTTTACGCAGGTACCCGTTATGCAAACGTTTTTTTGACATTGCTAATGATGGTATAGAGTCTTCTGATTACTCATACCATAAAGTGTTAAACACGGTGCATATTTACGTTATTAACATATATAAAAGGCACACGGACACACTAACAATATGCCTCTAGAAAAAGGTTTATTTTTTTCAACAGGTGGAATTCATATGGCCACGCTCATGGGCATGTTTTTGGGCTTAGAAGAAAATTTAGAACACGTTGAACACTGTGGTGGTATCAGCGCTGGTGCCTTCCTTGCGACGCTTTGCGCGGTCTACGACATCGACGACATTAGAAGCATCATCACGCAACATTCACACGACCGTTTAATTCAAAACCGACACAAATACTTCAACACCATCATCAGCACGTTCTTTAATAAGTCTATTTTAGACGATTCCAACTTGAAACAATTGATCCAAAAATTATTTGCAAATAGAGAACTGAAACGAAATTTATTTGTTGGTGTCACAGACGACAATACAATGACATACACTGTCAAACACTTTGAGAAGAATAAAATACATGCTGACCTCTGCGATTACGTCCTGGGCTCCATGTCCATCCCCATCATTCTGCCAGGCGTGCAGCATGACAAAGAGTACCTAGTCGATGGCGGATTGTTTCACAGTATCCCCGTTGAAGCCATGGACCTGTGCATCCAAAACGCAGTAAAAGAACATAATGGCTTCGAAATTACGTTGTTGTCATCCAGACGTTTTCATGCAAAGATGCATAATAAAAAATGTAAACATTTTGTTATACCAAATCGAGCGATGCGAATGTTCTACAGCCACGGTTACCAGACCATGCACAATGATCAAATCATATTGAACAAAACAATTGCCAATGCAAAGGAGCATGGCGTCGATGTTAAGCTAAATTTCTTCAGCATCCCAGATGAGAAGGTAGATTATTATGATAAAAAGATCAAATTCCAACAGTATGGTAGTTTAAAAGATTCCACCGTCAATGTCTTGCTTACACTAGGGAAGAGTATCGTTAAAAATACATTATTAAATAACATACACTTAAAGTTTTAATTTTATTTTACTTTCTCCTCTGTATAAGTTTCATAGCTAGATACTATATCTTTCCACAACTTTTCCCAATCATTTGGTTTCTTATTCTTTAAACTGTAAGTATGAGAATGATAAGGACGAATAAACAAAAGATACCGAAACATTCTTTTATAATAATTGCAATCACACCTTTATAGATTTCTTTTTTGCATCACAACGAAAACAATACTGCGTTCCATCTCCACCTGTATCGTACCAAACCAAATTTTGCACTTGTCGTTGATAATTATTGCAAGCATGGCACAATAATGATGGGTCATTGTACAAGCCAGCGATGCGACCGAGCGTGACTGGTGCCTCGGCTTCGAGCACAACTTCTTGCTGTGTCTCCACCTTTCGCTTCTTCTTCGCACGCTTCTCTAGTTTGCGCCGTGCACGGGCCTCTAGCTCCTTGTCATGCTTCTCTAAGAATCGCAGAGAGCCAGCGCGATGTCGAAAGATGACTCGTTTGTAGGTGTCTTTGCACCAGCCAAGGCCGACTGCATGTCTTGACATAAAATAGATATCACCATGATTTAATACAATACGGTGCTGTGGCCCAAACGGAGCATGTCGATAGAAAGATCGAAAATCGAGGTATCGGGTTGCACCAAAGTTTACACCAATGACCGGTGACTCTGGGCGCTCTTCGTCACCGTGATAGCGTATACCACAAGTGTCCTTGTAGTAAAGATTTGCTTCGGCTAACAAGCCTTTCATTTGTGGTAAATTAAGTGTCTTAGCAAGGTGATCAAACGAATTGCGAATGCATTTTGCCCACGGCATCTCGTCAAAAGAATAAAGGGTGTTTTTCCCATTTGCAATGTCAGGGTTTTGATGACGGTCACCTATATTAAAATTGTAGCGCGCCAACTTGTTCATTACCATGTTCCTTCGTGTATTTAAGAAAGTTGTATCTACTCCACCTTTTCCCAACGAACACATTTCTTTATATGCTTCTTCCGTTAAATCTTCGGGATATGATACGTTTAATGTTCTGTCACGAACATGCAGGACAAATGCGTCAGGCTCTTCTTCCCGTGTTTTCAAACAATGCATCACCGTGTCTGCTCCTTTGCTTTTTAACAAAGTTTGTATAGCTTCAAGATCCTCTTTCTCCAATGCTTTATTTTCCTTCTTTCGTGCCAGTTCACTCAATTCAATATCGTGGCCTGCATGTCCTTCTGCAAAACAAGAAAACGTATAGACAGCCGAATGCAAGTTCATTGGTAAGAGTCGCTCTTCTGCTTCTTGTAAAGCACCCATATCCACAAGTAGCTTGACGTCGGAGCTTGGGTCTAACGTCTCCGTATCAAATGCAGTAAGTTTGTCTCCGTCTTCATTTTCTAACTCGACCCACTCCTGTTGCAAGGAATTGAAAATAGTGGAAGAATCCACAAATTCAGAACAAATATTTTCCCACGTATCTTCAAATATTAACTTCTGAAAGTTGTTCGTTGCTTTTAAAATACGTTGAAATGTTTTTTGGTGCAACTCTATAATAACTTTTGGAGGCATGATGCTTATTGTGTGTGTGTGTCTATGCGTCTGTGTTTGTTTATATGTGTGTCTATGTGTCACGTGTATGTATTATGTATCTGTAAGTGTGTATATGCAAAATAGTATTAAATAGTATAAAGTGACACGTGTCTATTTAAGGTTTCCATTTTATTAGGTTTACAATTAGGGTTATGACAAAAAATGTTGAAGTGTAATTATAATACACAAATACATCTAACACACACAACACGCAACACAAACAAACACATACATATCACAAACAACTTTCAAACTTACAATGCATGCACAAACCATGGCACGTGTATCCGATTATTACTATAATGGTAAACGAACTTACTTTCTTGTATACAAATTTAATGATTATGATGCGGAACTTTTGACATTTAAATTGAGGCATTTCCTTACGAAAAAAAATATACCATTTTCAAGATCAACTCCTTGCTGTGGCTTAAATGATGAGTATTTCATTACAAGTGTTCGAGAGGATGACGTCGAAGATATAGACGTATTATTGCAACAAATACCAATAAGACTGGAATATGGAGAGCAAACCCCTGATGAAAATGATCCGGATGATTACTATGATTGCTTTCCAAGAAGAAGACATTGTTCAATTTGCAAACTTTCGGGGCATAACAAAAGGACTTGTAAAAATAAAACTTTTTAAATGATAAAATTATAACTAAGTCTATTAATATATGTATGTGTGGTGTTATTTGTGTTCGTTCCACTCTATCGTTAATTTTTTTGTTAATTTTTTTGTGTATATGCGTATGGATATGTATTGGTATTATTCAAATCGTCGTTATATTTTCAAATCATTGTTTCCATCATTGTATAACTTGTTTAATTGCAACCGAAAACTTTGTCGAAAATATGAAAAGAAAAATTAAGCACAGGAGGCCTATAGGTTGTGTTGTTGTGTACCCAGTGACTGAAGCACTGGAACTTCCTCATTATGAAGGCGAGAGTATTATTGCATCAAGCACAATTTATGACGCAGAAATTATTATTGAGTAATTATTTTTTCTACCCTTCAAAACTTCAATGTAATTAACCCTGGACGTCGTGTAGGTTCTGCTAAAGCACCCACTTTTTCTCCTAGTAACGATTTGCGTTGCACAATTACACGAAATTCATAAGTATCATCTGTCATAATTAAATTAACATCCATATTCTCAATTTTGGTTACGTTACTCAACTCTTGTTTTAAATCTTTTAAAATCTGATCTGTATACCGTTTAGGCATGTTTGGAGCGTTTGTAAGAAGGATCGCAAATCCAACAAACACAGTAACAAGACCTATCGTTTCATTACCAATAATGCCAGATGTATAACCAAGTAATGTATAGATACCACCAAATAATGTTGCTGACATACCCCCGATTCGTTTTGCACCTCTTAGTGTCTTGTCTATTTGATAATCGATGTTATCCCTCCATTTATTTAAAAAACTATCAACCAACGTTTGTTTGCTTTTTGTAAACTTCAGTAATTCATCCTCGTTACCATACAAAGCAAACGTTATTTTATCTGCTTCCCCTTTACATATATCGGAAATACTCTTAGAATCCAGACCTTTTAACTGCAACCCAATACTCTTTATTTTCTCGCGAAGGCTTCGAATCTCTTTTTCTTTTCCCTTACCATGTGGTCTAGTAGGAGCATCTAATGGAATTGTAGCACGTTGCTCATCTTCGCCTTCGATAAACAAAACACGTAAATCTTCCAGCCATTGAAAACAATTTGATTCTTCCTTTGCTTGTTTTTCTTCCTTTGCTTGTTTTTCTGCTTTTGCTTTTTCCTCTTGTTTTACTTTTTCTAATTCTTCTCTTTGCATTTTTTTTTGTTGAATTGGCATCCTTCTTCGTGACATCGTGACATTTATTATATTCAATGGAGTAGAATATACTTAAAATTATTAAAAATACCACACCTTGAAGTTATATGTTATCTTCAACTAGTTTTGGTAAAGCCTTTGTCTCAAACCACTCTTCAAACTGCCGTAATAGTATACTGTTTGCGATTTCATCTGTGTTGTCATACATTTGCATCCGTATGGAAACAGGGTTACCTTGTTTTGTTACTATGTAAATGGTTATGGCTTCTGCTACTTTACCACTAGCTTCTACTTCGTAGTATAGGTCGCAGCTTAGCTTAGATGCATCGGGTAATGTAAAAGTCAACTCCTGAGGATAAAACTCTTCAAATATTTCTAAAGCTATTTCATCGCGATTTCGATGATCTTCTTCTAACGGCCAACTCATAGCCGTTGGACCAGCAGCAGTACTAGTTTGTTCAAATATGTTATGATTATAAAAATATATAGTAGTATCTTCAAAATCTTCTTTTGCGACACATATTCTAAAGTTATAAGCTTGGCGCGGCATACTATATATTTGGACTTAAGTTAAGTACAAAAATGATCGCGTTACTTTTCTTCGTTGCTTTTGTACTTTTTTGCCTAGCTACGATCTACTGTTTGACTCTAGATCCTTCTCTTCAAGGTGTGACATAAGCAACGTAGTCAAAAAAGGTTTTGTGTTGCAAGACTTTGGTGTTGGCATCGCGCGGATCTCGTACAAGGACGCCATGCTCGGTAGCTGAGATCGCCGTGACAAGGTGTCCCTTTTCCGATGAAATGACCAATGGTCCCTTTTTTAATAATCGTATTAGTTTAGGGAGATTTGCAGTAGTCACAATGGATGTCATGAAAAGATTCAAAATTTTTGTAACGGAACCTCCAGCACAAGTTTGATGTGAATCTCGCATGAGTGAATCAACCGTAATGTTTAGTTTTGGATTATGGTATTTTAATACATCGTAAGCTACGACTGCATAGCAATTATTACAATTTGGTAGTTGCCTCTGTGCATCTGGTAGTGATTTTGTTTGTAGACTTCTTCGACGACGGGCTAAGACACAAGTTAAGAAAATCCATGAAATAACCCATATACGATACATTTCTTATACAGCTTCTGAATAGCCTATATATATGTGATAATCAACATAGATAAAGATGTTATATACGTTGCTTTGGCGCCCAGAAGCTTGTTTTAAAACCGTCTTTAACAAGTTTACAGCAACCATTACAGGAGGTGATTTTTGCCATAGCGAACTAGTCTTCCAGTATACTAAATCAAAATGGCTACAGATACTTAGCTCCTTTAGCAGCTCTGGGAAAATCAAAGAACGCGCCACAAGTCTATCTAGGCGCCTTGAGGACATTTTTAAGAATAGCGACGACAATACAGAAATTTCCTTATGTTTCTACACCATTTGGGGTAGCGAGATGAATCTACGTTTGTTGACGGCAAATGACCCTTATATTTTTAATCGTTTGCCTACAATAAACGGCGAAGCAACCAAATGTATTTATTCTGTATTTAACGACGAAGAACAACGTGTCGCACTAGGTTTTTGTTTAAGTGAACTTCATAAGAAATATGACAATATTAAAGCGGTCCTGTTTTGGGTGCCGCGCTTTAATTGCATAAGACAAAGGGCCACACTTCCATCTAAATATTTTTGCAGCGAATTTATTGTTTATTGTTTTCATCAAATGGGGTATGCAAAAAATTACCGCCCAGAAAATACAACTCCAAATGATCTTCCTCCAATCCTAAATGAAATAAATACAACATTGTCAAGACGTACAATGTAGCTTAAAAATATCTATACTATATATAACTGTCGGTTGATAATTTAAAGGTTATGGCAAAGTTGGTATCGTCTGAGAAAATAGCACCAGATGCTATTTTAAACAGTAAGTTGATTGCGTATGAAACTGAAATACAAGCCCTTACTGCCGACAAGATATTATTGGAACAAGACCTTACCGAAACAAAGGAAAAGTTTGAAAAAATAAGCAATGAACTTAATATGAACACACAAACGATTGACTCGATGAAAAACGAAAACAGTGTCTTAAAGGAAAATTTAAAGGCTACAGATACAAAATTACAGACTTTGCAAAAAAATAGTGATAGCCTGATTAAAGGTCACAAGGAGTGGCAAGAGGAACAACAATCGTTGCGACAATCAGAAGAAAAATATAGAACAAAAACGTTGCAATTGACTGATGAAATTAAAACGTTAAAAACATTATGTGCAAAGGATATTGGTCGTTTAAAAAATTTGCATCAAAAAGATATAGAACAAATAAACCAAGATCGTGCAAAAGCAGAACATGTATTACAGTCTCAAGTTATAAATTTAAGAGCTGAAATTACCAACATGAACGACGAACACAAAGATGTTGTTACGTCACAGGCTACTCGATTACGAAATTACGAACATCAAATAAGTCTACTTGAAACTCGTTGTAATCGTTTACAAATGAGTTTGGAACTTTCTGTAAAACCAAAAGTAACGGATATCAATATGGAAAATCAATTGAAACAAATGGAATTGGAGAAGAGAGATTATATGAATAAGATTGAAGAGTTACAAAACAAAATGTCTAGGGCTAAAATATCACAACATTATGATTTTAGGGCAAAAAGTCTTTTTTAATTGTCCACTTCAACTGTGTGTCCACCGTAAGTCGAATCAAATGCATAATCATGACCGTCTACGTAATTAATTGGGTTATCATATTCTGATCGTAAACAATATCGCAAAAATGTGGATCCTGTATAGCGTGTAAAATATAATTTACTTAACAAATATTCTTTGTACAAGTCTATAGTAAACCATTGTGATTTCATTTTTACATATAACGCATGGTCAAACGACCCACCAGCTGCTTCGCAATCCACTTGATTGTTTAGTGCAACTCCAGTTGACGGATCGTATGGAACAGAGCATAATGGTATAGATGTAACTCGTTTGGAAGCGTCACCAATTATTTTTTGTGTGTTATCTGCACATGGAAATTTTAATTCATGGGAATCAATAGCAGTTGTTTGGTAGATAATTCCACCCTCGCTTGCAATAAAAGTGTTAATTTCACTAATTGTCATAGAATCCGTGACTTTTCCAGCTTGTAAACAAAAGCCTTCTTTCGTAATACTCTGAGTTCCTTGATGATAGGAGGCAATTGTCATGTCTGGATTAAAAGGGATTTTTGCAGTCCATGTAATGTCACCAGCAGTAAACTCAAAGTAACAATTTGAAATATAATATTGTGGTATTAAAACTAAACGATCTTCGTTCCCGTGGCAATATAGTTCGGGGCGATTGTGCCATTTAAAATTTGTAAACTGGTCCATGTGAACACCACCGATAATAGGATTAGTATCATGACAAAACTCGGACAATGTTTTGTTTAATAACTTGGGCGTTGTCTTCAAAATTTCTTTAACATCTAGAAGCTGTGTATCTACACGGTCCACCATGTTTTCAAAATCAAGCTTTGGAATGCTGTTTAGACATGGTACCTCGTTTTGCATATGGCAGCAGTCAGACTGTTGGAAAATATACTCCAATTGAACGCATGACATGGACCATATTGGAACGATGTACAAAAATAAAATATAAAGGACAATCATTTTCCTAAGCTCATGGTAGCATATATATTGTATTTTTAAGATTATAAAAGGAGATATGGACAACATTTATATCAAATACGGATGTTACATTGCAGTGATGATTTCTATCGCAGCGACAGTGCTGCGAACGTATAATGAACATTGGATCGAACGTGCAGACCACGCGGCAAGTGCAAAACTTTACCTAGAATCGGATGTATGCCAGAAAGCAGAGCTTCGAGTTCAACTGGGAAAATGGCAAAAGTGTGCAGAAAGTAAATATGAGCTTCGAGTTTCACCAATGATCAGGGCACTATACGATACATTGGAGGACTACTCTATATGTGGTCACAAACGTTGCGAAGCCCTTGCTACGTGGGTGCAACAGAACAAGTTATTTTTAATAGCATTTGTACTGTTTAGCGGTTGGTGTTTCTATGAATTTTATAAATGGCAACAACAAATGCAGATGGTTAATAGGTTTATGGGTGGTAGACTACCCGGTATGATAACAAACTAAGAATTCCCACGTCTATGGCACGATTTTTTTTTTGTTTGAAGTTTTTTTTGTTGTAGCATATGTCGTTGTAGTATCTATTTACAACACAAAGTAGATTGCACTTCAAACTACAAGTGTCGATAGGCTTCCGGAATTCCTAGTAATCTAATTGTTTACTTAATACTCCTAACACAAGAAATGTGTTCCATGACAATAGTATGACAAAACAAAAGAAAAAGATGATCGATATTTCACTAGCGTTCATCAACACACAATTAAGTACATCTTCTTGCACATCGCAATATTGTTTACCTAACTCCTTGTAAGGTCGATATGCAAACGCGGTGTCGTTGGTTACACCATTAATTGACACATGTACCTCTTGAAAAGGGTCTATTGCGACTCGTACCAAACGTGCGAATTGCGACAGTTCACCACCTTGCTCACCAAAATTTTGAACCACACCGTTGTACGATGTAGCTTTAATAAAGCAATTAAATGGCGCTTCTTTAATGAAAAGGTCAAACCGATTACTCACTTCTTTGTTTGCACAATCGTAGTATACACGGCATTCGTAAACAAGATCTTTGCTAACTGCATAGCCACGACAGGCGTTTGTCCGAGCACATACTTCCTCACAGCGTTCATCTGCGTATTCCCTGCCTTGTGCCAAGGTCATTTCCGCAAATACCCCCTGTGCGTCGCTGTTCTGATTCCATATGTCTAGCATGGTTGTATCGCAAACGGTGTTGTTTACTCGTTGATAAGAACGGTCACATTCTGCTTCAATGTATCTAGGGGTAACACGTACGATGGATTGTACACCAGTGATGCACAAGATGAAGAAGAGAAAGGAACACATTGTAAAATAGATAATAATGTTTTATATATGTGAAAATTGATGAGTACAAATATCAGGCTCCACGCAAAGCTCGCATTCTTCGGCGAAGTCTTCGTTTTACGCGCCAAGGACGAGGAAAGAAAAACAACCCATTACAATGATACTCCAGGTAATATTCCGTATTCGTCAAACGAAAATCCGGTTGCATCAAATCAGCGTGGGGTTTGCGACAGAGTGGGCACAACTTGTCATATTTATTTTTTTTGTGGTGGCATTCAAGGCACCATGTATGCATACAACCAGCAGTGAATGTTTTTTTCGTTGTCATGTCATCGTAGCATATAGGACATTCCATATTATTTATTGGTCTTGTAAGTCTTTATATGAAAATTTGTTCTAAATTTAATATTTTTTACGAAAATGGATGTTTACGCACCATCTGAGTTGAAAGCTTATTTACAAAAACCATTTAAAATTGCAAAGCATCAATGTATAGTGCATGCAAATAATCGCCTTATTAATACCACCAAAGATATTTTAGATTATTACGATTTAGACATTAGCGGCTACACAAACTTATCTTTTATTAAAAAAAACACATTGATAGAAGTTATAGAGTCAAGGCCATGCAACGTATTGAAGCAATTGTCTTTCTACGAGAAATGCAAAACCATGAACATTACAAAGGAATCGTATGATTATATTGAAAAACTTGCGATTAGCATTGCAGAGGTTGATGCACTTGAAAGTATCGCAAAACCAGCGATAAGTAAATACAGTAGCAATTGCAAATATGTTACGCTTCCTTGGACCATTAAAATTAAATCACTACTTATCAAAGGCAATAGTGTTTGCCTTGTTGCAACAAAGGATATTGAGCCTAGATCAACACTACTGTACGAGCAAAATGAAGGAGTCATGTTGCAAGCAAAGGAAAGGTTATTAAGCAAATATCCTGTCATGTTTGTTATAGGGGACAATACTATGGTACCGACCCAAAGTTTTGATGCACCGGTGAAAATAGAAGAGCGACTGATCAATTTTACGACAGTGAAAGATAAAAAGAAATATAGTATTAGCTTTGATAAAGATTTAAAAAACTGTTACGAAAACAAGAGGTATGCTAAGCGTAGACGAATTTTTTTAAAGCAAAAAGGTAAAACATTTACCGTTGAAAAAATAGAAAATCCAACACATTTAAAATAGATTAATTAAAAATTTCATCGAAATCTTTTTGTACTTTTTCCTCTACGACTTCCAAATTAAAAGGTTCTAGCTCTAGGGGTGGAAGATCTGTCTTTTTTCTACGAAAACAACACCACATTTCTTACTCTTGTGTCAGTATTTTTTTGGTACCTATATATGGCGTTCCTATTCAATGTAAAATGAGTCAATTAATTTTAAATTTTTTTCACAAAGACGATGGCCTTAAACTTTCTGTCGTCCCCTCTGGGCATTGTAATTACGAAGACCATATTGAAGTAAAAGGCAAAAGAGCATATGATCTTCTTGTCTTGAGTAACAATCGAAAAAAAAACCTTAACAAATATTGTAAACAGTTGAAAACATTATTACGCAATCATTTAGACATTGTTCGACTTGACGATACAACTCCTATGTCCTTCTGTTGGATAGTGAATGGCGTGCGATATTTGTCCACAAGTCTCTTTTTTGAGTATTACATGAGCAACTTGAGTAACAGCCTTTCTCTGATAAAATTAGCATTAGAATCGTCGGAAGTGGACAACAATTTGTTTAATGAAGCAAAAGATACACTGATTCATCTGCGAGGTATGTTTGACGAGTGGAAAACACAGTTGTTGATTATGCCACATACACCACATGTCGTTAGTAACAACTATCTACAATCTTTACTATGCTTCACACATGGCTGTCATACGTTACAAGTGAGTCACAAATTAACAGGCAAGGCTAAAGGGATTGGGTTTCGAACTGCAATGGACGCATTTGGTAAGGTATGGCCAAGAAACGAACATGGTGAAACCGCTTTAAACCATTACCTTGTCAGTCGAGCGTTGCTCTATCATCAAGTTTACGAAGACGAATCAAGAGAACCTTCAGAGAAATTAACGGCATTGTTAGAAACACAAAAGTGTTTATCTTTTGTTCGTTATCAAAAATGTTTTTTAAACAAAAAACTGTTGGACAACATAAACAACATAGAAAAAGAATTACAAAGTGACATTAATACGTTGACCAATACCTATTACGCAGTTGAGACTGGTTTAGAAAACGTGAAAATACCAGAATCCTATAACCTTATCGTATGCAAGAAAACACAACAGTTTGGTTGTAAGTGTAAAGAATGATTCGTAATAGAGGTGGTATAGTAAATATAAAGCAAAAAAAACAAATTAACAAACAAAAATCATTTGAAACAACCGTCACAAACTATTCGTGTTTGTTTTGCAACAAAAGTATTTTAATTTATAATATCCATGATGCAAAGTGTGCTTGTGGGTCACAATGGTTTGAGAAAAAAAAAGGTAAAAAAGTTAAAGTCTGTGAAGCAGTATAAATTATAAAAATAATATACATAAAATGAAATTACTAATTCTACTACTATTTATACTTTTTACGTCCGCTACCAGTACATGCATGGAAGCTCGACTAGAAGCACAATCAAACAATCTCATAGGCGTGTTCGTGCCACGATGCAACGATGACGACGGGGAATTATACAAACGCTTACAATGCCATGGCTCTACAGGTTTTTGCTGGTGTGTTCGAGAAGAAGACGGTGAAAAGATAAGCGACGAATCGTTTCGACTGACAGACGTCGGACACTTACAATCGTTATGTGATTAAAAGGTAAATGTACAAGTACGCCCATCGCACGAAGCACAGCACGCAGCGGAGGATGCCATATCGACGGAACCAATCAAAGTCTTCGTTAATAATATGAGACATAAATTTAGTTTCGTAACGGAATATAATGACAATCGGAATGTACGACAATAGTAGTAATACTAAGGGTGCAATCATGTCATTGGAGTCGACGGCCAAAAAGATAGATGACACTAACTCTGTGATAATAAACAAAATATAGGCTTTAAAGGACCTCTCTTGATGTTCTGCATACCATCGCTGATGCAGCAAGGGATAAATAATAATTTGAGCTGCAAACACATACGAAGTGTAAATAGACGAACAGATGACGTTGGTTATCAATAATTTATCCATGAATATAAATTTATATATTAGTTGCCTTCCTTTATATAGAATATGCAGTTATGCAACACAACCGATGCGTTCTTTCGCTTCTCCTCTAAAGTTTCTGGCCCAGGTTCAATAAAAGGACTAGGATTATATGCTGCGATAATAGACGATATACAGTGTAGTCTGTCGGATTGTTTCATACCAGATTTTCTTGAGGTAACACAAAAATGCCACGATAAGTGTTTGAATCACTGTTATTTACAAGCCGAAGAAAACTTAGTGATGTACCTTATCTTGCTTTTAATAATTATCTTTATGCTTGCTGGGATTGTTTTTTATTTTGAATCCATACTAAAACATAATGCTTACCGAAGAGATTATATGCTATGAATGTGTCATAAAACCCTAATGCTATCTTAAAATATTTTATTTTACATTACTATATATATCAAAATTTTCTGTTTTTCTATAACAAGTAGCGTAGTCTCAGTTGGAAGAGCGTCGGGCTCATGACCCGAAGGTCGGAGGTTCAATCCCTCTCGCTGCTATATACATCGTAGCTCAACGGTAGAGTGCCACGCTCATAATGTGGAAGTAGTAGGTTCGACTCCTGCCGATGTAAAGAATAAGTGCAATGATCAGCATAAAGCATTGTGGTCGAATACGATGTCGATGTCTAGAGACATTATTTTTTTTAAACATGAAGCAACAGTTGTATGTTAATTTACAAACAGCATATCAAGAGGAGTTTAAACATGTTATCGAAAAGCATGTGCAAGAAACTGTTGGTTGTTATGGTAGTTATCAACATATGAAAAAAAATTTAGAACAGTATGAAAAATAATTATGTTTAATATTTTATTTTGTCAATCTCAATACGTCTCTCTCGTGACAATTTCTCCATGCCAGCAGGTCTACCTGGTAACTCATTTAAGTCTACGCCTTCCAACCTTGGTGTATCGCAATTTAGATTATCTAATCCTATCGTTTTGTCCTTTTGGAATAGGCTCTGCACTGCACGTTGCGCTGCTTCCGCCGCTGCACCTACCGTGGCATACTGTGATTTTCCGTTTGGGTTACCAGGTTGAAATGGGTCTCCGATTTGCCCCGCAACAATATGCAAGCCGAGGAAAAAGTAAGCTACGATAAATGATAACCAAATAGAATGGTATTTTGCTTCGACCAAACCGTAAGGCATTAATATTAAGTAAATACCTAAGCAAATATCCAACATCCAATCCAATACCGCCGGAAATTTGTAACCAAAAATATTTCCCAAGTTACCGTAGGAAGAATAGATATTTTCCCACTTACCAATCAATGCCATGTGAAAGGCATTATCATCTCCAAATACCTTCATAGCTGTTAAATTTTGCATCTCGTTACCTAGTGCTAGCATAATTGCTTCCATAGCCCCGATGTCGTAATACTCTTTTACCAAACAGTACATTTCCTTGTTCCGTTCATATAATTTCTCAGACATACGCTTTCCATCCGATGTACGACCTTTTAATCGTACCGGTATCAAATCTACGTCTACGCCTTTACGGAAAGTATATTTGCACACTTGCGGTGCGGCTAGTAATAGGTCCCGGATATTGTTTTTTACTTTTTTAAATTCTTCTTCTTCCTTGTCATCGACCGTCAAACCACAAACAAACATACCAAACGCAAGGACGTCGCCGCAAAACGCATTAAAATTCGCGTTTCCCTCAGCATTGCGAGACAGTGCTGTATTTAAATTCAAGGAAAGAATAAAACCTAGTAATCCTGTAGCAGCACCTACTACAGTCGCTACACTATCGTCCAGAAAGTCCGGCCAGTCATCTATGTTGTCTTTTATTATTACAAATGCCGCTGCGACAATTGCTGGTACTAAAAGTAACCATGATTGTCGGTAAGATCGTATAATATAGAACATAATATAACATTACAACTTGTACAAATATCATATATACTTTTATTTTCGAAACAACAACTCATATGATTTCGCAATTATTTCTCGTCGTTTCTGTGGATCAGAGAAATCACGACGTAACTGTTCTAAACGTTCCTTTTCAGCTTGTTTTTCAGCGTCTCGTGCTTTAGCTTCCTCGTACTCCTCGTCTTGCTTCTTCCTAATACAACGGCGCTTCCACGATGTATGCTCAACATCGTCATAGACTTGTACGTTCATGTCAAGCCGAAGGTACTGCTCCTTCAAATCTTCCGCGCCACGTTTAGTGCCGCTAAATAACACATCTGTGTCATCTTGAATTAAATAAAAACGACGTCGTTTTGATGTGGAACTAGAACCGTTGTCTTGACACTCCCGGTTTCGTTTACGTCTCTTTTTTTTCGCCATATTAAGAAATTGACAAGGCCCTTATATATTTTGTTCTTACTCTACAAATTTATACTTGTATCTCCTTCTGTAACAGGTTTCTTCTTTTTTACTACACCCCAAACAAGCTTACAAAACTCGCAAGTATGATTAGATGAATTAATATGAGGACAAATAACGTCGGGTGTCTCAACAATTCGACCGTGAGGTTTAAAATTCAATGTATCAGCAAAGTCAAAATCACGCTCCGATTTTTCCCACCGGTGTCCACGCTTGTCTTTGAAATCTATGTCCCTTGTATTTGCAGGTTGATATTTATCTCTCTTACGATTATGTCTAAATATCAGTCTTTTTTTTACCTTTCCGTCTTCTTCGTAAAGGAATTTGTAAGCGTTTTTTTGGTAAGAAACAACCGGTCCAATAACGTTTGTCAAGTGATATGTCTTTCCTTCAAACGCAACTGAAAACTTTTCTTGAAAAAATAACACTTCACCTAAACACTTTTTATAAAATTGAAGCTCTTGTTTCATGACAGTTTTGTATTTTTTTAATTACAGAAACTTGTCTGACGAAGCGACGTTGGTTGCGTCGTGTGTGTGTATGTTTGTGTACTTTATATGCCTTACTTCTTCTAATTGTTTTTTTATTAATACTATAGAAATACCATTGTGTAAAAAACTTCAACATTTTTAAAAAATTTTCCCACATTTTTTTTTCAAAAAATAATAGTACTTGATACTATAGTAAAATATCCCTATATAAACATCTTTCTATTTTTTATTTATTAGTTGAAATATTATTCATTTTTTTGCAAAAAAAGAGATGCAACACACCGATGCATATATCCACGCAATACACCAAAATGTAAAATATGTGTACAAAATAAAAATGATGATGTGCTTCCCTAAAGATTATCCTTACAAGTTACGAAGAGTGGCTAGGAGAACGAAAAAACATAAGATGTACTACACAAACTCACAAAACAAGCGAATGATTTGTAAGCAACTAGTAAAAGACCCAAGACTTATTACGCTAATTGACCATTTTTTTGCAGTGTCAGAAAAAATAAAACAAACGGAATATCAAAAGAAGGAGATGGATACGATTTTAATTAAATCAAAATCTATGGAGGAGTATGCACAAGTATTTTGTTTAAAACAGGTACGAGCTCACTACGATAGGTACGAAAATAAATCATACGTGTTGACAAAAGAATTAAATAATATGTTAGAATTAGTAAAGGAATTAGATTTTACATTTTACAAAAGTTTTACTGCAGAAGCACTAGACACGATTTATGAAAGTTGATTGTATAGCGTTTGAAAGTCATGTTGTCTATACGTTTTGTCTATCTGTGTCAGCTGTGCAAGTTTCTCAGCTACCTTTTCTCGCCAAGTACCTTTGAGGGTGTTCTCGGCATCTACCATATATGGGTGCTCCGCTGCTAGCCGTTCACTGACCTTTCGCTCCTTCGCCCAGTAACTCATGCCGTAATGGTACAGCAGTTCGTCGCCAGCTTTGATGTCTCGAATAGCAACAAAAAACAATCCGAATGTACCGATGTGATACTCTACTACGTTGCTATGTTGAAACGTCCGCATATATGCGTCCCATGCTTCGAGGCTATCTTCCGTCATGCAACCAGCGTCGTTGATCAAGTGTGCATGCCCATAGTCTTGTTTTGCTGGGTCTGCAACATAGCACACGTCCATGTCGTCCAATGCTGTGTTTTCCGTGTTCAAGTTAAAGTTAATACGATATTGATTAAGAACTTTTTCATTTTTATTGTATTCTGGGACGTCACTACGTGTTTGCAAGCGTATCTCTTCCTTGCCCATGTTAAAGCAACAGTAGTCGATAGGGTAAATTGCCACTGGTGTGAACATTGCTATGTCCTCGAGTGCAAAAACCCCTTTTCCATGTATCTTAGAGGCTCGAACCTCGGTTTTCGGCAGCAAGTGATGGTGCATTTTGTGAAATCGTACACTGAACACTCGCGACGCTAAGCTGTACTGCCGTAGATGCTTCTCGAGGGCCTCGCCAGGCCGGAAGCTACGCGTCCCGGCATAGCAGCATTTTTTATATTTCTTTTTTGCACCACAAGGACATGGTTCATTTGGTTTTACCTTGATCATTGGACTTAAGATATAAAGGTTAATTGTTTTAGTGTAAATATATAAATACGATGAGTTTATTCACCGCAATGTTTGTCATGGCACCCCGTAGACAACAGGAAGAAATATTACAATTTTATGGGTTCATAATGATGCTGGCGTTTCTTTTCGTTTGTATTATTATTGTATCGGATTACTTCAATGGTACTTTAAGTATAGACTATGGGAACAAGGTAGAGATATAATATAGTTCACAGGTATCTAAGTATAAATAATGAGACTCAAACGTGTTTATATACCAGACGTTTTACAAGGAAGCACTATTGTGTTAAGAGATGGCCCTTATGCATTAAGTATATGTGCTAATGAAGGTGAAGGTAATCTGTACGTAGATACATGTGTCTTCTATGCTACTGGACTACCGTTGTTCCAGACGGTCAAATGGAAGATACAGGACGAGTATCTCGACTTTTATAAAGAAAATTAAAATTTGTGTATAAATTAAACCATAGCGTATCAAAATATGAGTGAATTAAACAATTTAAACGACTTGGTAGAAAACATAAATAAGTGTTGTGAAGCACTAGCAGAACGAAATGGTATTACATTGCCCCCTGTTGGCGGTTATGTGAAGCTTCCTAATGAGTTTGGTGGATCGTGGTCGTTTTTACCAGGGAAAGGTGAATACAGAGAAAAAGATGGAGTGATGCAATGGTATTTAACATAATTTTAATAATTAAATCTACTACTACCACTTCTATGTTTTCCGTAACTCGTTTGTCGGATCGGCATCGAACTCATGTTGTTTGGCATACGCATCGTAAAGTTTTCAGATGCGTAACTCTGTTGTGGCGGAGGCCGCAGAACATATTGTGGTATTTCGACATCGTTTGAGTAAAAACCACACTTTTTACCGCATATGATACCGATATTGATTCCAATTAGGAGCCCAGAAGCAAATACAACGATAAGTATTGGAATCAACCACTCTTCGATAAACATTTATAGGAGAGAGCTGATAATTATATAGAAAAAAGTAGGATGTCAAAGTTAGGCGACATACAGAATATTTTAGTGGATTTAAAGAAAAATTCAAAAGATACAAAAAAAACAGATCTTATAAATATTATAGACGAAATTTTACATTACGTCATCACACTTGAACGAGAAGTACTGCAGCTTTTACAAAGTCGCGGAGACAAAGAACAAGGGCAGCAAACAGTTAGTTGGGAAACACTTCGACTAGATAATAGTCCTTTTAAAATCAATCCTCTAAACAATGTTGGATCTCGTTAATGTTATCGTGCTTATCTTGTTGTTATTTGTTTGTGTATTGCTGTGCTTCATTTTTTATGAGTATGAATATAAAAATCGAAACTACACAAACCTTTAAAATCCTGGCGGAGGACCCGGTTTCATAAAACCCCAAGGAGTTTTTAAAGGTAACAAATTAAAATCATTTCGTTCACTTATTTTTTTTAATAAAAACTTTGCTTTGTGTAAACGTAAACGAAAATTATTTTCTTTCAACGCTTCGATTAATTCGTCATGACTGGCATCTCGCAACAGCTCCTCTGAATCGAACTCTACCAACGTAAGTTGATGTAATATATCATCCCAGTTACCACTTTTTGGTAAATCTTTCAACAAATCTGTATACCACATAACCTCCGCTTTTGGTTTTATATTTTTTCTGACTATGTAACCTCTTGCCATTTTCTGTATCCTTGTAGCAAAAAAATTACGCCTTCTTATCTCTTTCTCGCGTTTTTTCTTCTCCTGTAGTTTCTGCTTCTCCTTCTCTTGCATTTCTCTCAATTTTTGAGCTGCGGCTGCCTCTTCCATTTCCTTCTGTATGTTTTCCTGCCATAATTTCTGTGCCATTTGGCGCTCATATTTCTGTTGAAGCGGACACCCACTTTTGCAATCTTTTCCGTACACTAATCTTGCACATGTCTTTCCAAACATACAGGCGGTGACATTTTTTTTCACAGGCTCTTCTTTCAAAATTTTCCTTTTACCCTTTTTCTTTGCTTTAGATTTCACAACCTTACGACGTTCTTCTTCTTTTACCAGTAAACTTACTGGACAAGCTGTCATCAGAGAGTCAAGATCCGCTCGGTTTGTACCCATGCATTTTGTTGTCGCGAAACAAACGGCACATGGTTTTGTTTTTTCTTGAAGGCATAGTTTA
Source organism: Verrucomicrobiales bacterium (assembly GCA_002684915.1). Classification (GTDB taxonomy): domain Bacteria; phylum Verrucomicrobiota; class Verrucomicrobiia; order Limisphaerales; family UBA1096; genus UBA1096. Next base: position 52,797 of record NYWG01000023.1, on the reverse strand, counting down.
TCAAGCAAACCTTTTGTCTTGCGGGCCTGAAAATCATATGTGCCCGTCTTCATTGTCAGTTTTTCACCATAAACTGAAATAGTAAACCGAGCATCTTTTCGTTTCATTGCTCGCATTGAAGCAAAAACATTTTCAATTCCCGTTTGAGACATAAATGTAATATGCCCTTTTTTGCAGCGGTACGCTTCTCCTTCTTTAACTTTTCTAGTACCCACCGTAAACACACATGGCTTCGAAAGCTCGCATAATTGTTTGTCTGTTAACGCCTGTAAATTTTGATATTTATCCATTTTTTGTTTTTTCGTTTATTAATTTGAGTGTAGTGTGTGTATGTGTGTATGTGTATGCGCCGCGCATGTATGTGTATATATCCGTATGGTATAGGCATATGAACACGTGTAAATAAAAAAATGTTGAAGTTAAAACCCTATACCTAACACTATTATACAAGACACACATGATCATACCACAACGTGAACATATATGGCATAGACATGACATAAAGACCGTACACATAGTGTGCAAAAAACAAACTGAAACAAACATGGCATTTTATGAAGTAGAAAAAATTATTCAAAGCGTCAAAAAACCAAATGTGTTGTTCCGAGTAAGGTGGCTTGGCTACGGTCCGGAGCACGATACATGGGAACCGTGGTCGAATTTGTCTGTCGAATTGAAGCGTTTATGGACTAAAGATGGCAACCGACGCATGGTTCAACGATTTACAAAATCATGGACAACGATTAGATGCAATCGTTTTTCAAACTTGTTAATTTTTTTCGACGAGAAAGATAACGCAATGCTACGTTTCTCTCCTGTGACGTCGGAGGCGACGTTTGTCTGTGGTCATTTAAGCTACAAGTGTAAAGTTGACCGTGAAGGTTCTTTTGTTGCGGTAACAGAACCGCAGAAATGGCCGTATTTGTTGGTCGAATTTGACTTGCAGAACTACTATGGTCCTGGCGCTGGCATCGGTCAGACAAGTAATGATTTATGAGACTTAACATAAACATTTAGATATATATTGATACACTGAATATGACAAAGTAAAGTATGAGTAGCAGTGATAGTGATACTGATACTGAATCTGATGACGAGTATTTTGATAATAATAATAATAAAAAAAAAACAAAAAAAGAACAAGAACTAGGTCCTGTTAAAAAAGTTTTTGAAAATGACTATGTGAAAATGGTTATAGAAACGCTTGAACCGTTCAATGAAAAAACAGATGTTCGATTAGAAGTGAAGGTAAGTCGTAGTATTCCTAATTTAGGAGTATTTCTGTTTTCAATTACGTTTCTTTTAAGTTCAACGTCGGATCCATTAGTCAAATTATTTGATTTTTTTAAATCACGTTTTGAAATGTTTGAAGCAAAAGACTTTAAAGCCGACCATAAAGAAATATCACAGTATGGGGGGAAATTTAGTAGAGCCAGAGATGTTTTTAATTTTTCCATTGAATACAAAATACAAAAGAATCCTTGGACGCTGCAAGATCTAAATCGATTTCAACAAGAATCAAATATTTTGATTGCAAAACACATCGCATCATTATGTAAAATTTTGTTTCCTTCTACAAAAGTTCCATATGCGTATAATCCGAAGAAAGTAGTCGATAGAGCAAGATATAAGATTGCTGTAAAAAAACAAGGTGGTAGTAGTAGTAGTAATGCTTTAGACTTAACCACAACAACAACGAGAAAGATAAAACCATTGCCACCATCGCCACCAAAAGTGGATGTTGAAAATTGTAAATTATATAAATATAAAGCAATGAGTGATACTATATTTCAACACGAAACATGGGGACTTCCAGAAAATTTTGGTACAGCCTTATTTCCACCGAAACTCGGAAAGAGATTTGGTGATAGAGAGCAAGGTTCAAACGAAAAGACAATTATTGCACCAGAACCGGCATTTGTTATTAAAAATAGAGACAACGACATTAACCCAACATATTCCATCACGGTAGGGGCTCAGGATATGGTCAATTTAGCAGATAATAATAATAATGATGTACAAAATTATAATGAAAATAATGAATACACTGCTTTTACATTTTTTAGAAGGTTTGAACCCTTAGAAAAACAGGAGCACGATTATTCCACGGCTATCTTGTTGAAATTAAATTGCCCAGCAATCTTGACAAAAGATGGAACGATAGGAATATTACGTCTCAAGTTTTAAATTTTCTACTATATAATTATTTAGAAACTAAATCAAACATGGAATTACAATACGACTTTGAGATATCTGATTATGATTCCGATTATCATTACGAAACAGATTATGATTCTGAATACGAACTAGTTGGTGAGTGCGATAACTATTTGTATGTGTGCAAGCTAAGCGACGATTTTGAGCCTGCAGGCCGAGGTGGCGGCGCTGCAATCGGTAAAGGAATAGTTGGTGTAGGTAAAGGAATAGTTGGTGCAGCAAAAGTTGGCGCAAAGGCGGCTAAGGTGGGTGTAAAGGCAGCAAGAGTTGGCGCAAAGGTAGGTGTAAAGGCAGCGAAGGTTGGCCTAAAGGCAGCAAGAGTTGGCGCAAAGGTAGGTGTAAAGGCAGCAAGAGTTGGCGCAAAGGTAGGTGTAAAGGCAGCAAAAGTTGGCGCAAAGGCAGCAAAGGGTGCAGCAAGAGTTGGCGCGAAGGCAGCAAAGGGTGCAGTAAGAGTTGGCGCGAAGGCAGCAAAGGGTGCAGCTAGGGGTATGAAAAAAATAGCTAGAGGTTCAAAGAAAATGTTTAAAAAATTTGGTAAAAAGTTGAAGCGCAAGAAAAAAGGAAGACGAAAACGAGGACGCAAAAAAGGTAAAGCAAAGCAGAAGAAGAAACAACAGAAGAAGAAAAAGAAAAAGGACAGTGATGAAGCGGAGAGTGGTGAGACAGAAATTATTTACATTGAAAAAAGTAGCGATGAGGAAGAAGAGGAAGAATTAATTCATTATGGTTTAAAATTTTAAAAATAACTTATGTTTTTTACTAATAACAAAACACTTTTGCATACTCCGTAAACTCCGAAAGGAACGTTACGTTTTTACAAGGATTTGTTGAGTTTTCAACACGTTTTAAAAAATTTAATTGTGTTCTCATGTCTTTCAATACCATATCCATTTGCACGACAATCTCGTCAATGTTATCCACTGTCTTTTCCACACGACCTTTTATGTTTTCCATAATAATTTCAAAGTTTCCTATGGCATCTTTCGCTCTGCTTGTGCTATCTTCAACCTTGACTGACAACATTAGACCGTGAGCAATGATCACAACAAGACAGACGAAATTGACGCAACTTACAAGAAGAGGCAGCCCCTGCTTCATCTTAACACAACATTTTATTGTATATATATTTTTTTCGCAAATCAAACTTGTGATTGATTTAATAATCTATCAGAACAACGATTTATTTGTCGCAAAATGTTTGATCCACTTTGATAAAGTTTTTTTTCTGGGTTTTCAATGTCAATATCGTACGGCAAATTGTTGTCTTGAATACCGTAGCCATCTTTTCTACGTTCCCCTTCCATTAGTCGCAAATCAAATGCTGCATCTGCATTTGTCAAGCGACAACCAATCGACGTTTGATAATGTTTTTTTTGTTCCTCTTTCAACTCTTCAAATAGTTGATCCATTTGTAAATCACCAAGCTGCTGCTCATCAACGCCTTCATCCACCCTGTGTCTAGATATTGCAAAGCGAAAAAAATCACTGTGTGTTATAGTACCATTACCCACGTATTCTTGGTAAGCTTTTTGCAGCACAGGGTTTGCGCGAAGCATAACAGCTTGGCGGTGTACCGAAAAAACGTCCCTTCTAGAAAACGCAACATTGAACAAATCTTTATAATACAACTCAAAGAATTTCGTCGCATTCATTCGCATTGGTACGACTTGTTCGTATCGTTTCATCATATTTGGGTGTTCTTTTAAAAACAGATATGCCTTTCGTTTGTCAAACTCAGGTATTTCATCCAGTTGCACGCTGGTATCACTCGACTCTGGAAATTTAGGGTAATCCGCATGTATATGTACGCTCCCCCAATCTAAAGTTTTCCCAACCATAAATTTCCATTTTAAATAAGTTTGGCCAGTGTCTTTTCGTTTCCAATGCATCTGTGTTTCCACTTTGTATTTTCTATCTAAAATACATGCAGCAAGGCTACTTGCGTTTGCTAAAGGAACTGGTTTCATAAATTCTATGTTATACTTCAGTCCTCTTGTCGCATAGTAATACAAAGACTGCAAATGCTCTTTCTCCCAAAACACGACATTTTGTGGTTTTCGATACTTTAAATACACTTTATCCCACTTCTTTATTTGACTTGGCGAAGGATAAAATAAAGAAGAGTTTAAAAAAGAAACACGAATCTTTATTTTCATGTCATCTTGGAACTGGTAGAATTCTAATTCGAGCATTATAAAAATATAGAAACGACTAAGATAACAACCAAAACAACCACAATCGCTACGACGTGCAAAACTTGTTTTCTGTACTTTTTCTTTTTTTCTTGATAAGTAAAGTGTGAATCTGGAAGCAATAGAGGTGACATTTTTACCATTTGTATGTGTGTATGTGTGTATGTGTATGTGTGTATGTGTGTGTTCGTCGTCTTCGTGTATTTATATTATAAACATAAGTGTACATAGTGTTAAAAATAGGGTTATTATTAAAAATTTAAAAAATGTTGAAGTATAAATATTTCCCGCCAACTAATACACAGTATGCCGAAAATACTACAATGTGCCATATGTAAGCGTAGCTTTCTTGGTGGCACATATACACTTATAAAACATTTCAAAGAGTGCAACGTAACAATAAACAAAATAGATCTTAATCAAGAAACAACGAAAGAAAAAAATATTAAACACGGTAAATGATGAAACGAACAAAAGAAAACGAAACTAATACGACAAAGCGGCAAAAGCTAGACAGCTTGCAAAGCGTTGCAGCTAAGCAGGTATTTATGCAACTAGAAGAAAGGTTGACAAATTTATCAGAACAATTCGTACAAGAGTATACGAGTGCAGTGGAGAAATTTGGAACTACTACAACTGCGTTAAAACAGAGCCTACATTCAAGTGACGAGCGTGAAACTTCTTATTACAAAGAAGCCAATGACTGTGTACAGGCACTAATGAAACAAAGGAACATAATAATTGAAAAGTTGAAAAGTTCCGAGTCGGTTTTACACATTCGTTCTGAGCTGTCGAGCATAGTAAAGCATGAGTTGCTGCGAGAGTTTCAAAACTTGAAAGAAAAATCATCTACAGTGAAGATTATGGATAAAGTTTATAATGAGGATGGTCTTTTCGAACTTATGGGTGAGTACACGTGCTATGGAAGAATAAAATGGGAAGAGTACGATGATCTTGTTGAAACCATGAAGTATGTTGTTGACAAAAGAGATTTATATTACAACGATGATACGATAGAGATGTTTACGTATCCAGCTATTGATTGGACGTTATTTGAGGAGGAAGAATTATTATTTGTTGCTTTTTTTTGGGCATCAGAATATATTTACTTTAATGTTTTTAATATTTGCCTAAAAGAGCAACATCCAGAGAAATACGACACACTAAAAATTGACAAGTATCTACGAATGGGTCGCGGGCATTTTGGTTTTATGGAGGCTATGGTGATATTAAATGGATATAACAAATCAAACAAAGTAATTAGAGAAGAAGTTTTTAAGCTTTTAAACTCAATTTCATGGTTTGTTGGCTCTAAGTGGTCTAAACCTTTAAACATTTCAACAATAAGAGAATGCAACAATAAGCGTATTTGCACTGTTGCATACTTAAAGGTACAAGAAAAAAAGAAGCACGATTTGGATTCTTGGAGTCGTGTAGGGCAACCGAGGTTTATTAAAACAAGCTATGACGAGTTTTCAAATATGGAACTGTGGGCTAGGCATCGTGAAAAAGTAGATGCGTTTACGACGTACGTAGATTCTATGAAGCACTTTGACGAGTTGCAAGAGTGGTTGAAGTTGAAAGACACTGTTACACAACATACAGCTTCGAAAATATGGAATAAACTAAATGACCTTTATAAAGATAGTTAGATTTATAACGTTGAGATTAATCAGTTTAAAGTTTTAAAATTAAATATTATATAGGCATGAAACAAATCTTAGTAAAATGAAATATATTTTAATTGTATGTACGATACTCGTCGTCGCCTCTTTCCTACTCTCGTACCTTGCTTACGCAGAGCTAGATGGCTGCGACCTCGATTTCAAGTTCTTGTCCCCAATCACGGTTATCGTATCTTTGATCCCACCAATGTTCTACGGGTTTATTAACCGCGAATCCAGGATGCGCAGCTACGTCGCGACGCTTCACTTGCTTGCCACGCTCGTTGCCGTGCTGTTTAACAGCATGTTCTTTGCAGAGACCATTTACTTGAACAAACTATGCAACCTCACAAATGACAATGCCTACAGCTACCAGCTTGCATCGGTATTGTGCTTGCACCTTGGCGTCGTAGCGGGGCACATGATCGGTCGCAATATGAAGTACGAGAGACTGAACCGCGTAGACATTTAAAACTTTTACTTTAATTCACACATATTTTCTCGTTCATATTGTTCCACTAAACCTTTAATATCCAACACCAAATTCTTTCTTGGTTCCACAGTATTATCAGCTTCTGAATATCCTTCCCATTCTACTTCATAGAAACGTTCGCCAGTTTGCATATCATCTATCATGCGCACTAAACGTCGTACATTGTACTTCTTGACAGCTTTCTTTACTTTTTTCTTACGTGTCAACTTAAAACCTCTTTTCTTAAGTTTCCCTGGAGGTGCTAACCAATTCCATTTTTTTGACGTAAGTTTAGTTCTTGCCATGTTGTTTAGTTCACTTTGCTTTTACTTTTTAGTGTTTCGTTTGTTTGTAATTGTAATTGCTTTGCTTGTGTGTGTGTATGTGTATGCGCGTGTGTATGTATATGCGCGTGTGTATGTGCTTTGTCTTAAAGGCGCATGTCTTAAAGGCGTGTGTCTTAAAGCGTGTTTAAGTCTGCATGTAAATACTGTATAATATTTTTTGATATCATAGCATACGAATAGCATATTAGTAACATTTTTGTAGTGTATAAACACCTATATATTTTGGAGGGAAAATTTAAATTTAAAAAATGTTGAAGTAATACATATTTTAATGTTATTTGTATGCTAATATTATTATCACATATACATACTATACATATGACACTTAACATTGTACATGCCCAGACACATACACACACACACACGCATACACATACACACACACAAGCAAAACAAACAAAAATAGAGCAAAACAAAACAAAACAAAAACAAAACAAAAACAAAACAAAACAAAAACAAAACCAATGCCAAAATTGACAAAAAGAACAAAATTGACGAAAAGAAACAAACAACGTTTGGACGCAGAGAAGGATAGGCTTTTGCAACAGCGAGCTGTAGTACAAAGTTTTACCGTGGATGATCTTGAATTTCCATCGGCTTTACACCGTTCCATGTTCACTACATTATTCGGTGATGGCATCCAGGCACGCACCACTGCAAAACATGTTAAAAACTATTTTGACATAAACAACAAGAGAGACAAGAAGTTAAAAAAAGAAGACTTAATTCTAGCACAGTCTGACTTTACTGGGAAGAAGGACGAAAATTACTATGAGTTACGACGCATCCAATCACTGACGTGCACGGACAAAAAGGGGGTACAAGCAAATATTGCTTGGCGTGGCAAAGACAAAGATGGCAAAAAGTTTACAAACTCTATGATTAAATTGTCTATGCTAAAGAAAGAAGAAGTGGCACAGCATCATGTTGAATATGCTACCGTAGCATCTGCAATTGATCAATGGTCCTCTAGACAGGCGCACTTATACACGCCTGTCAACGATGGATATGCATCAAAATAAAACAAATACAAGCTTGAAAACAAATTTAGTGCAAATATAAAAACTTTTAAACATGAATCCTATACCACCAGACATGAATATACAAGAGCAATGGCGGCGTCATGATGTTTTTACAGATAAAATGGTTGAGTATTTTAAAAAGTCAATTGGGTGTTCTTCACACCACGGTGTGATGGATGTTCCACGAAGAAAATTTGTTTCTCAATTCAAGAAAGATTTTCCAGAAAAAAAGGTATGTTGGTTGAAGATTGACCAGAGGAATGGTGCATTAAATGTATACCAGGATAATTTGGTATTCACCGATTGGAATGGAAGCAATCCTATGGTTGTAAAGGATCTGTATGCAGAGACATTGGAATTTGTACCACTAGAGGCGTAACATAAAATTGGAGGGAAAATTTAAAATTTAAATTTAAAAAAATGTTGAAGTTATATATTAGTCTAATGCTATTTGTATGCTAATTTTATTAACACTATACCTATACACACACACACAGACATACATAGACACACACACCCAGACGCATACATAGACACACACACATACACACACACAGACACACACACACAAACAAACACAAACACAAACAAAAACAAAACAAAAACAAAACAAAAACAAAACAAAAACAAAACAAAAACAAACGAAAATGGTATTAAAACGAACACGTTCAGAAGATAATTTGAGAAACTTGCAGGAAGTAAAGCAACAAAAACAATCAGAAGATGATTTTTTAAACGCTATTATGAATTTGCAAAAACCGGAACTGGAGAAATCATGGAGAGAGGAAGAGTCGTTTTCACTTATTCTCCTAGACACATACACTTTAAAAGGTGAAGACAAACTGCTTGCAAAGTGTCTATCTAAACTGTCCTACCCAGGAAATGTTTACTTGCTACGCATGCATGGCAGCTTACTGTCTTACCCATTTTCAAAGAAATTTGAAAAAAAAATGACAAAACAGGACGTGAAACGTTTTTTTTGTCACACCGGGGCAAGACCTGGTTCACCAAATTACATGACAATGTTATGGGTACATTATGCACTGGAGCGAAACCATGCGTTGAATAAGGTACAAAAAATTGTGGTTCTTACAAATAACTTGGATGACCCATCTGATGCTTTGCGAACAAAACAGTCGCCACCAGATTACTTTTTTACAACAAGAAATGGGCACCCTCTTATTTACAATGTCTTATCACGAAATGGGAAACGCATACAGTCAGCGGTGCTAGGAAGACTACAAATAGTGTTGAACAAAAAATGGATCCTTGCTACACGTAATAGTACTGTTCAAAAGAGTTTTGTTGTTATGAGCAAAAATAAACCGGTCTGTACGATATATACAAGGGAATACGACAAGATGAAGTTTCAACTATCGAAAGCTTTAGAACCGATTGTTTGTTTTAAACCTTCTTTAAAGATAAGCGATGAAATTTTGCTTGATCGTTCTGATTCTGAAATGCAGAATTATCACATTACGCATTATTCATTTGGCAGTAAGTCGGCAGCAATATCTTTTTTAAAAGAAAACAGACGTGCAAAGGTTTTGAAAGAGATATTGGTTTTACACAATTACGAAGACGATAACCATGGTCCTTACAAGAAGTTTGTTAAAGGGTTTCTTGTTGAAACTGCTATCGATGATAATTTTGTGAGGTACCTATTGCTTGGAAAAGCTAAGGTCGTCCCGAAACATGCCATTGTCACTTTGAAAGAAAATGCGACAACGAAGAACACAAATTACCTCATGAGACCATGTGCTACAAAGTACAGAGTAGAGAGGGAAGACTGTTCGGGTTTTTATTTGAAACAATTGAACGATCAAATGCAAGTCGTTGGTACAGAGTACCTAGTACCAAAATCATATGTATGTTTTGTTTAAAAGATACGAATGAGTTTTTAAAACAGTATGGTATTGGATTGGATGGTTTTATTTGGTCGTACTTAAAAAAAAATATTAAATAATTTATTCTTTTAAAGTCTATTGCTAAGCTCCTATAAAAGCTCTGTGCTGGAGCTCGCATAGTAGTAGTAGTAATAACATATTTTTAGAAACGGCAAGACTCATTGAACTTTGACAGTAACAACAACTGCTTTCCCACCTTTTTCAATCTCGCGTTTCAAAGTTGGGGTCAAACATACCGAGTTGATAATGTCATGCATCTCTTCAGTATGCCCGTTTTTCTTCCACGCAACTAAGCCACGAAATGATTGGTCAGTATTGTAAGCAGCGCTGTGCAGTTTTAAATTTTCCGTGGTAAACATCCAATGAGGACGAGGAACTGCGCTCATGTCCTTACCATATGGGTAAATCGTCACTGATCGCGTCAAACATGGTTCTTGCTCTTTTGACTCTTCGGGTTCACGTCCATTTTTTTGCAATTGCTGCAACTTCTTTTTCAACTCATCGTTTTCACACTTCAACTTTTTATTTGCCACTTCCAACGATTCCGTGTTTTTCCTTTTTTTGCTTTCACCAAATTCTTGCGCTCGTCTGTATGTAATCTCAGAGTCCAGTTTCTGGTACAAATCTTCGTATTGTTGGTTCAATCTTTCCAAATCATTCTCTTGTAATGTTACTTTGGATTCGACTTCCTCCATTTTAGTTGAAACTGAGTCTAAGTCTTCGAATTGTTGCTTCAATTTTTTTTTCACCTCGCTCTCTTGCAATATTGCTTTAGATTGGAAATCCGCAACTGAATCGATGATACGTTCCATATCATCTTGTATTTCTTGTATAACACGCGTTTTTCTTATAAAACAACTCATATTTTTAAATTTTAAATGGTTTTGGGGTTTATCAAATATATATATGTAAAGTTAATGTTAGTATTCTTGTGTCTTTACATCCGGTTGCGTGTGTAGTTGGCGTAGGCGTGCGTGTAGGTGTATAGAAGCTTAGGACCTGTAATATCATAAGTACAGCATTATAATATTTAAGCAAAAAAGGACGTGCGGATATTTCTATGCTACACTATTTATATCTAATGCTATTCGCATGCTATATATATTTTCACGGTGATGTCATTTCTCCCCCCCTTTTTTTAAAATATTCCTCCTAACCCTTCCTCCTTTGTGTTTACACAGCACACCCCTTTTTTTGGCGGGAATGAAATAGCATGGATCACTTCACATATATACTCACTTCATTGGTTAGCATAAAATATAATATATAACATTAGTTTATTTTATTTTAAATAACAATGAGTCACACTCTACCTATATCACCGATTAGACAAAGTATTCTTACCAATTTTGTTCAAGAAAGCATGAGGCGAACCATTTTGAGAACACCTGCGATTGCTTTTCTTCAACGATCACACGCACAATCGCCACTAATTCGAGAAGAACCACGCTTCAACGTCGCAACATGTGATGGCGATGGCTTAGATGATTGTGCTGTTTGTCTGAGCAAAATTAAGGAAAAAGACAAGATTGCGATTCTTCCCTGTCGACATGTATTCCATCATGCATGCGTGCAGCCCTGGTTCCAACAACATAGGAGTTGTCCCACATGTCGGGCGGAAAGTTAAAGTTAAGTTGACGGGGTTCCATGTCAATTCTTTGTTGCCTTGCTCCTGTCTCTTCTTGACGCAACTGATGGCGGCGCTGTTCTACGCGTAGAAATAATTGTGTTGTGTTTTGGTTTGCCATTGTTTTACAATTTATTGATTGTTTGTTTTGTATTTGTATGTATGTTGTATGTATGTATGTATGCGTGCATGTGTAGTGGAGTGTGTGTATGCGTGCGTGTGTATGCGTGCGTGGTGTCCTTATGTGTTGTGTGTTGTTGTTTTTTTAACTTCAAGGTTTTTTATTGATTGATGAAACGCCTTATAAAATACCTTAAATTAATTAGAAAATACTAATAATAATAATAATAATAAAAATCATAAAAACCTTGAAGTAAACAAGATCATATGCAACATCTCTAAGATCACATACAAAACAAACATAACAGACTAACCTACATAACACACAAGACATACAAAAAATGAATACAGATTCAAAAAAGATTGATGCAGCTTTTAAAGTAACACCGTGGCAAGACGGGCGACATTTAGAATGTTTGAAGGAAAGTGTGGCAAGATCACCTTTCGAATTTATGTTTGATCAACCGGATAAAAGACAAGTTTTCGTGAGTGGCGGGAGATTACGAACCATGGAAATGATCATAAGAAAAGTTGGTCATGACTATAACTCAGGAAAAAAAACAAATCTTCCTGATGATTGGTTTGATAGATTTCGCAGGCATGTCGGGGAGACTGCTTCTATAAACTGGGAAGAGTTTCTTAGCGAAGTATACCACGCTGGAGAACCTGGATCTCATGTTTATTTTTTTAAAGTGATCTTAAATTCATTATTCCGTGACAATGATTACATATATTGTCTCTTAGTGACAAACAAAAAAGTTGATTACATGGAAGATAGTATGATGGAATATTTGGACACTGAAAGTCGTTTTCATGAAATTGGGTTTTCGACAGGTATGATGAACAACAACGGTGGTTGCTTCGAGAAAAAAGAAATATAAAGGATATCAGTACAATATTTAAAAGAACATTGGATATAAATATAATAATAAATCATATTTTTAAAATTTTTATAACTATGTTATCTTTTTAAATAAATAAATAAGTAGATTTTGTTTTGTATCGATTATCTGTTGCAATTGCCAGCCTAAACTGTATCTATAATCTAACATCGTTTTTACTTCCTTTGGACAGGCATTTCTAACTACAAGCTCTGTAGGTTCCATTTTTAGACTTATTCAGGCAAATCCTTAGTACGCCTTGCATTTAACCTTATGTGCCAACCGCGTACTAGTGATTGAATTCTTGTTATGGATACCACAACTTTTAAACGCCATTCCTCCAAATAACGCGGTCGCTTTCTCAACAACTTAGAAAACGTATTCAAAGCCATTGTTTTCAACATAATATTTTGATCGCTGTGTAACCAGTAGACACGATCAAACGGCTTTTGTAAATAATCCTTTTGAAAAACAGGACCAGGTATTACCGGCACACTCTTTTTTGCTTTCATAAATCGCAAACAGTGTATGAACCTTGCCCAGGACGGTACTCTTTTTCCATTGACCTTCGGCTTACCATCTTCAATTGCAAATGAAACGGTTTTGCCAGCATACTCGTCCTCCTCTTTTACGTTTTGATTTTGATTTAACCAACCAATATTATTCAATTTAGTTTTTCCTAACAAACAAAAGCGTTTGTACTTCGGCACGGTGTAAAACCTGTATTCTGCATCAAAGGTTGGAATCCTCCACGTATTGTCACAATAAGCAACAGTATCTTTGTTGTGAAATACTTTATCAACATAATATGCCATATATTGAAATGGAGTACCAACGATATCATCGAAATCGTGACCATCAATTTGTATTTGAATCATCTTGTTTAATGCTGCCGGTAACATATCTGGCAAATGTGGCGAGTCAGGGTTCATAGACACATAGACATCTTCGTACTCGTTTTTATTGTTTAAATTTTCTTTAAACTTCAACATCGACCTATACAACATTTGATTTAATGCATACCGATCTGATTTTCTCGCGAGCGCACTATCTTTTTGCAAATACATACGTAAAATCACAATCGTCAGACGGACTTGATAATCCATGCTGTTTGAAAGATAAACAAAGTTACCATCAGCATTAAAATGTTGCAATGTATCTAAAGCAATCTGCCGAATATTATCTTTAAACTGCTGCGGCGTAACTACTTCACGAATACCATCGACAAAACAGCGCAGTTTTCTTTTTGGAAAGTCTAAGAAAAACATATCGCCTTGCTTAGGTAACTCGTACATAGACAAGTTCAACAATGCCTCTGTCAATCCAGGGTGAAATCGTACAGGGACAATCTCACGAACAGAACTCTCCTGCGGATGACGTGGCAAATCAAGTCCGCAGGGACCTCTCCAACCTCGATAATTGCGTAACAATAAATTTGCCTTCGGAACCTCCACGATGGTCAACCAAAGGCCATCACCTTCTTTCAAGGATACTTTCAATGGATTGTAACGAGAATAATCGCAATATCGGTTGTAAAACCCAAACTTAAACGACGACCAGTCAAAAGCATCATCCTTCCATGGTAATAAATTGTCCAACTCTGTCTTAGACATGACATTTAAGCTAAGCATATCCTTTCGCATAATGCACATGATCTCGTTAAAGTCCATTGAAACATGCTTTGGCCACATATTAAAACCAACTTTTTTCCTCGGTAATTGTAAAACGACTCGTACCTGCTCACGTTTCTTGCGTTTCTTCGGACCAAATTGGATATCAATCGTACGTCGTCGCCCACGGGGAATGTGTTGTTTCACTTCACGATAACAATGTTCATGCAAAAGATGTCCCACCACTGCAAGAAAAGTCATCGTTGGTATACGTGATGTTTGAAGACTCTGCAACAATTCCATTGCCTTGTCGTCCTTTAGCTCCCCGAACATAATCATCATAATGATTAGCTGCACAACATGCGGTGTGAAACGCATGATATATTTTACTGCCTCGTCACACTTTGGCATCAACTTTGTCCAGTCGTATTGTAGCATTTGTTGTTCTAATTGAAAGGCATCACAAATATCCTTTGGAATGTCATACCTGAGCGGTAACGTTACGCTCTTATGCGTTATTTTACTGTTATGCAACTGGTAACCACTAAAATAAATCATGTCACCCTTTTTGAACGTTGTGTAACAGATAACACCTCTGCGAAACATCGCGTATTTTGACTCGCCTTTATCATCCTTTCCAACATATGGCTTCAGCACATCTGTGTACAACTTCTTCGCATCTGTCAAGTACCCCAAAATATGCAGCCAAACGTCTTCGCTTAGATCGATGCCTAGCGACGGAGCCATGAACAATAATAAAATGTTTAGAAATTCAGGCGGAATATACTGACCGCTTTCCAAATATTTTTTTTCTAAATCATTCAATCTGCCATCGCATACAGCCTTGATGAATAAAGGATAAAAGGAAGCTATACCAGTCACCGATTTAAAAATATCTAATCCCTTGTTAAATGTTAATTCTTCTTCTGTACCTAATGGTGGTAAATCATCATCCTCTTGTTCATACTCTTCCAATTCTTCTTCGTCTATAACGTCGTCGTATTCTTCGTCATCATCTGAACTCTCTTCGCTTTCTTCATAGACAGAACCTCCATCACTCACCTCCTCGTCGTTTTGCTCTTGGCTTTCGCCGTTCAATGCCTTCTGCCACGATTCTGGTAGATTTTTTTGCTGCTTGACCCACTCCCATTCTTCATCATACTCTTGAAGATCATAATCTTCGAAAGCCAATTCAATAATTTCATTTCTGGCAATCATAACCTGAATGTCATTTATAAAACCAACATCTAAATTATCCATGTTTTTGTTTTCGTTTTGTTTTTGTTTTGTTTTCGTTTTGTTTTTGTTTTGTTCGTTTGTTGATATGGTATGTATGTGTGTATGTGTGTGTATGTATGTGCGTGCGTGTGTATGTGTTTAGTATTATGTTGTAGGGTGTCTTAATATAGAAGTGTGCCGATGTGACTCACATTGACAAAAAAAGGGGGGGAGAGGATTTTATCCTCTTTTTGGTACCATGAACACAGCATTACAAAAAATACGAAAAAAAAATATTCAAATTAGCATGGGAATAGTATGGGTTAAGATGGCGCTAAAAATGTTGTTATTAGAAAAATGTTGAAGGTACACTATACAATACTATTCCTATGCTATATATTTTTCGAAGTCATATTACAATACTATTCCCACGCTAGGTTTACTACTATACTATACACATAACACGCATACACACAGACACACACATACACACACACACACGCATACACACACGCATACACACGCATACACACATACATACCATATCAACAAACGAACAAAACAAAAACAAAACGAAAACAAAACATGGAAGTAAAAATGACGATCGATGTTAGTAATACTAACACAACCGACGTCCCAGCAACACCACGTGCTGAGCAAGTAGCTGAATTGAGTAAGCAAGAATTGAGTGTCTTAGAAGCGAAAGCTGAGCTGCAAGAAGATAAAGCAGTCAATGAAGATCAAAGTAAAATTGATGCAATGAAGGATAAGGACATGGATGTGGACAAACAAGATACTGCGCTGTTGAAACGTAAACGAGAAAATCAAGCGGGGCAACGCGCGGCTTCACCAAAGAAAGGCAAGCGGGATATGGCGACACAAGTGACAGATGGTGATACTGAATTGAAACCAAAGGATACTGGTAACAAGCCAACATTGCAAGATGTGATTGCATGGGGCGCGCACTCAAGCTACGCAACGTTGCACACGGTTGCGCAAGTACGATATGCTGCTTTCATGGCCTCTGAGGAAGGCCCAACATATCTCAATAAGCTCCACGAAGAGGCAAAACGCCAAGCCCCGAAGCAGACAGTAAGTGGGATTTTAAACGCGCTAGATGCCCAAGTGTCTGCGATAAAGCAAGCTAAGCAAGTCGTTGCGAAGCCAGCAGAGCAAGATGCGAAGCCGCCAGCAGAGCAAGATGCGAAGCCGCCAGCAGAGCAAGATGCGAAGCCAGTGGAACAAAGCAAATTTCTTGTGTTGAAAGAATATTATCAAGAAAATGTACAAGGTGGTGACGTAGAGAAGTTTACAACGTACAAAGAATTATATGATCACATTTTGGAAAATGATCCATGTGTTCGAGGTGATGCAAATATACTTGAAGAACAACTTAAGCAATATGAGTCGAAAGAAAATGTTGTAGTTGTTGAGCCAGCAGAGCAAGATGTGAAGCCAGTTGAGCCAGCAGAGAGAGAGGAAAATGTCCCCGAGTTATGCAAAGGTTTAATGTCTCCAGATGAATACGAGAAAAAATACGATGCTCAGGAAGATCCTTTGGAGGAGCTAAATGGAAAGATTCGTTTAAGAAATGCTAAATTGAAAAAACTTTTTAAAAAGCAGGATTATAAGGACGCAAATTACGAAGAAAGGAAAAAGATGCGTGAGGACACTGCAGGTCCTGAACCAGATGATGCAAAGGTAATGAAGATGATGGGGGAGCTACGAACAGCTATGAATGCTATCAATAAAGTTTGTAGCAGATACCGAAACAGATATCCATTATGGTTTGGGAAGAAATCATTGTACAATCAATGTACTGCACGTATGAAATGTGTGAGTTCGAGCGATTATCGCCGAAGATGGGACACGTTGGCAAAACTTTCGACAGAAGGAGGGAAGCAAGCATACAAGCAAGAGGAAGAGAAGCGAAAAGCATTGATTGAAAAGCAAAATGCAAGTTTTGAAGAACGATTAAAACAGCGAACTGACGGCCTTGGCTATTTAGCACGAAATGCTGGTGGCATTGAGGTTATACACATCTCGCCACCACAACTCAACCTTTAATAAAAAAAACTTTGAAATAAAAATCAGTGAACCCAATGTACTATTTTTTCGATCATAGTTGGACACTCACTCAAAAATTAATCACAGCTTGTACCTGTGTGGTTTGGGCAAGATAACCACAGGAGATAAAGCAACTACATGTATCAAGGAAGGACCAACTTAACTAGAAGCGGTTACAGTTACTATCATTGCCGTAGAGATTCGCGTCTATGCATGCTTTGTTTTATGGAAGAGAAAAGCAAAGGCAATTTCACCGAGAGAAAATATAAAATAAAATACTAATTCTATTTTAAAAAATAATTTCTACAAGTGTGTCGTTTCAAACAACACCCTCAATTTCCACAATGTGTGAGTTTACATCCTTCACCATCTGCATGACATATATCAACAACTCTTTCAGCTCCTCCACCACCACTGCTAAAGCTATTTTTAAACTCTTTTTTCTTGTTTTCAAAGCTTTTCTCCATCCACGCCAAACATCTGGTACCTCTCGTTCGTAGCGCCACATCAATTCTTCAAAAGCTTCTCCACTTGTTCTCTGCTTCGTATCCTGTAAAGGTTTCCATGTTCTCTTCCGTTCGTCTTTTGTTAATCGTTTCAACACAACAATATTTCCTTCCCACTGCCAGCGCTCTGTCATGTAAGATACAATTAACTCTTGTAACCTTTTCGAAACTTGCACACGCTGTTCTTGACATAACAAGTAAACTTCATTCACATATGAATATTTGCTAATTCTCTTTTTCGCAATTCCTTCATTTAATAAATGAAAATTATTTTGCGCCTCTTCTTCAGAATCACTGTCAGCATCAGACTCTTCAAAAGGTTTAAATGAAATGAAACTCATCTTTCTCTTTATATTTATAACAATCGTTGCAATCTGTTTGAATAAACCTACCTCATGTGTATATGCATACAAGGTTCATTCCGGCATCGTTGGCGGTAAAGTTTGAAAAATAAAAATCATTATAATTTTACATAGACACAACACTACCGATTTTTTTTATATATATAATTATATAGCAGGGACACAGTATTGGTTATTTTATTGTTTTCCTCGACAAAAATAACTGCCATTTTTAGCATAGGATAGCACTACCCCCTTTTTTATTTTTTTTTGAGAATCGTCGATGCCTTGATAGGAGCTTAGCGTTGACACACCATTACCGATTTTTTTGACACGTGTCATGCAGTACACACATACAACACACACATAAACGTATACATATAATAACATAATAAGCATATTTAATAACGTAAACATAATTAAAACAAAAAATAAAACTACAAAAAAAAGAAAAGGAATAAACACATATATATTTTATATATTTAAAAGAAAAAGCTATGGCATCTTTAACGACGATAAGCGCAAGTACAGCTACCTTGAAAAAAGGTGACGACAAATTGGAAAATATTTCTGGACAAGAACTAAGTGAAGTACTGCCGCCATCAAAACCATCTTTCATGGACTATTGCGCGGACCATTTTCATCATGAGGGTTTGGTAGACGATTTTATCGTTGTAATGGGAGAACTCTCAAAGGTAGTTCCTTTTTATTTAACATACGATGAAAATAAATATGAGTTTGAAATTCTTGCATATCCAAACGATGAGAAAATTTTGTATGCCATTCAACTATATTCAGACAACAATTCTTACGTCGTTGAGTTTCGCCGTTTAGATGGCTATGGCTTCATTTATCGCAATCATGTAATGGAAGTTTGGACAGCGTTGAATGCACGGGGTATTGGACCAGGAGTTCCCAGTACAGCTAAACCACCAATGCCATCATTGAGTGTTGATGATGATGATTATGAGATGGATAAAAAAGTGCTAATTCCTATGTTAGAAAGACTTGAAGATGAGAATGTCAATGCACAAATCTTAGGACTTAAAATGCTACTTCATGCAGTAAAAGCGGGAGAGCCGGCTGTAAACGCCGTGAAAGAAGCAGATGTGTTGTCAAAGGTTATTGACTGTGGTTTGAAATCAAATCATACAGAGGTTGACCGCCTTGTCGGTGCCGTTTTAAGAGAATTATATGGATGCTGCTATGATTTGAAAATGGGGAATTGCGCATATGAGCTGGCCATGCTAAAGATTAAAGACTATCAACAAAAGGACGACCTTGCGGCCCTAGAAGTGCAACGGAATTTCGTAATGGTGCTGAACAAGATGCTTCATTTGTTTTTCGAAACATGGAAGTATGGTGATAAACTTGCAAAAATTGATGCCTTGTTTGATACCTTGTTCGATATGAATGTTGGCGAAGTTAGTGATTATGCTGTAGACAAGTTGAGTCTAGTGGAGAAAGAAATATACGACTTGTTGCTTTTCATGCATTCTGGTAATCGAGAATATTTTAAAGCTTTTAAAGACTTTGATCGCATCAGGAATAGGAATGAAGCAATAAGAACACGTGATTGTGAGCTTCAGCTTCCCAAGATTGATCGTCCTGGCAAAAACATCACGACGATGGTTCATTTATCAAAAAAAAAGAAATCAAAAAAAAAGAAATCGAAAAGAAATAGAAAAAAATAAATTATATCTTATAAAAAACTAAATATATTTAAAACTTTAATTTTTAAATCTATAATTACCATTTATCTTGGCACTTGTAAAATTTGCAACGTTATCATCACCACAATCAAATAATTGCAACAAGGCAAACTTTTCCGACATTTTTACAAAGATGTCACCCAATGTAAATTCTTCTTCTTGCATACATTGAAGAAGGGGATCTTGTAACACGTTTGGTCTGCTTATTCCATTTCCTCCCGTAATCGATGCGTCAAAACATGATACGTCAAAATAATTTGCATAGCAAGCTTCTATGAGCCCAACACATTTAAAGCTTGGATATTTTTTGCGAGCTGAACGCACTCCTTCCGATATTGCAGAAGATGGTACTACAAGTTTCGCATCACCCTCAAACTGTAGCTTGTAGTTTTCTTTTGAGTTGCTCCCATGACAAGCTAGGACAAGCAGCATGGTCTTGTCTTTCTCTACGCACCATTTCACACAAGCTGTAAAAAATGCTACTATCTCCTCGTTACTTTGAGGATCACAAGTATTATCAAAATGTCTACTAGCGCCTGTTTCACCGCCCAGTACACATGGAAGAAAAGGTTGTGCCTCTCCAGCAACGGTTGTAACTTGCTGTTCAGCCTCATCCTTGGACATGAAACTTGATAAATATTTCTCCGCATGCTTGTCAACTTTTCTTTGTTTATTATCAAGCTTTCGTGTCAAATAATGATTCGGTACGCCATCATATTCCTCAACATCTGTTGATCGTTTCACAATTTTACTTGTCATGATTTATTTTGTTTGTTTGTTTGTTTGTTTTGTTAGTTTAGTTTTGTTTGTTTTGTTTAGTTTAGTTTTGTTTTTTTTGTTTTGTTTAGTTTAGTTTTGTTTTTTTTGTTTATGTTATTAAGTATGTATGTGTGTGTATGTGTCTGTTGCATATGTGTGTATGTGTTTATAATAAATAATATAATAAATTTAAATTTTTAAAGGTGTACTATAGCATGAAATAGCATTATAAAAAATATAAAATTTCGTTTTACAGTATATTTATAAATTACCTATGCTATTTCCATGGTAAATGAGGTGTGCCGCAGTGTGAGGTATGCCGAAGTGTGACTCATCAAAAAAAGGGGGAGTTTCACTTTTTTGCTTAGTTCATCAATAATATTATTACTATCCTATTATTATTATTAGTATTGCACACACATATACACATATGCAACAGACACGCGCACACACGAGCAACATATACAATAGACACGTTAAACAGCAAACATACAAACATCAAACAAAAAGCAAGAAGAAACTGAAACAAACAAAAACAAATATTGATACTGCAACATGGCACGTACAAAACAAACTCCAAGAGGAAGAGGGAAAGTCGGCGGCAAAGCACCAAGAAAGCAATTGGCAACTAAAGCAGCACGCAAAAGTGCACCAGCAACTGGCGGTGTGAAGAAACCACATCGTTATCGCCCAGGAACTGTTGCTCTACGTGAAATCCGTAAATACCAAAAGAGCACAGACTTGTTGATCCGCAAACTCCCGTTTCAACGATTGGTTCGTGAAATTGCACAAGATTTCAAAACAGANNTACGTTTCCAAAGCACANCAATTCTTGCCTTGCAAGAAGCTTCAGAAGCNTANNTNGTNGGTCTNTTNGAAGACACCAATTTGTGCGCCATCCACGCCAAACGTGTNACCATCATGCCGAAAGATATNCAACTTGCGCGTAGAATCAGAGGCGAAAGATNTTAAGCGAAGCACAGCTACGAAGCACAGCGTCGGGAGCACAGCGTCGGGAGCACAGCGTCGGGAGCACAGCGTAAAAAAAGTGAATTAGTAAAAATATTATATAATATAAAATAAAACTTAATTCGTTTTTTTATATGCATTTCCTCTTACTTCTACTTTAGTCGATGCAAAAATCATTATATGTTGGCAACATGGAATCATGACAATGTTTTAAATAGTCATAGTTTATGTCCGTGTAATCCATCACGTATCCGTCGTGTGACTTTAACATGTTTGGACGCACCATGGATCGTAAACACTCATACGGCTGCGTTAACAAAGAGTTTTGGAAACGGCAATTCCGGCAATACTTCGTGTGCTCTCGAATCACAGTTTTAACTTCGTTATATCTCACACATGCCCTGCAAAGCTTCACTTTATACCCGTTGACACGAAACTCAATATCATCCCCAAAGTTAAAAATAAAGTTTTTCTCTGTTTCCATAAAATGTTTCATGTATTCCAGCAATTTCTCGCTCGGGTGACAATTCTTATCATCAACGTACAACCCATGGTTGCTGAAGAATTTCTCGTTTTGCTCTCTCTTCTCCTCTTCGTCTTGAAGACACAACTCTTGATTAAAGTGTATTTTATTATGCTCGAAGTTTGGTTCCATGATAATTTATGTTTTTTTGTTTTGTGTAGGTTGCTCGTGTGTGTATGAAGGTTGTTCGTGCGTGCGTGTGCGTGTGTGTGCGTGCGTGTGTTGCATATATGTCCATGTCTCGGCGGAGTGTTTTTTATTCCACTATTCCGCTATGATGGTCTGCTATGCTATTCCTCCTATGTTACTATGCTATGCTATTCCTCCTATGCTATTCCGGTATAGATAGGAGTTGGGATGGGAGCGCGGCGCAGATTTCCATATCATTCGGTTTAAGTGTTATTTCGATACACCGGACTTCTCAGGAACCAATACACTATGTATCTATATCTACAGGTACCTGCTTTCTCCTTAAAAATAACCACCCTAACGTGACCCTAACCCTAACCCTACAGTAACCCTAAACCCTAACTCTACCCTTAGACTACACCTAACCCTTACTAATGTGGCCGCTATGCTAGGTGCTATGCTGCGTGCTTAGGTGTAGTGTTATGATAGGGTTGTTATGCTAGTGTGCTTAGGTGTAGTGTATTGATAGGGTTGCTATGCTAGTGTGTTTAGCTATAACCCTAAATAGGTAATTATACTCCTTAGCCTAGCAACCACATTAACCCTAAATAGGTAATTATACTCATTAGCCTAGCAACCTAGCCTAGCCACCGAGCCTAGCAAACACACTACAACATCACATACTTAGGGTTACACATAGCACAGTATACGTATTAGTATACAAAGTTAGGGTTAGGGATTAGGGATTAGGGTTAGGGTTAGGGTCACAGTGTAGTGGTTATTTTTAAGGAGAAAGCAGGTACCTGTAGATATAGATACATAGTGTATTGGTTCCTGAGAAGTCCGCTATATCGAAATAACACTTAAACCGAGTCATACGGAAATCTGCGCCGCGCTCCGTCCTATGCTCCTGCTAAGTTGGAATACTGCGCGCACATGCTACGCTCATGCTAAGTTGGAATACTGTGCACACATGCTACGCTCCTATCTGGAATACTGCGCAGCGCTCCGTGCTACGCTCATGCTAAGTTGGAAATCTATAGGATAGCCTAGATGTGGAAAACTATGGAGGGAGCTTAGCATGGAATACTATGGGAGCTTCGTTTGGAAAACTATGGAGGGAGCTTAGCATGGAATACTATGGGAGCTTCGTTTGGAAAACTATGGAGGGAGCTTAGCATGGAATAGTATTGATATTTTTTGAAACAATATTTGGAGTAAAAAAAGGAGGAGTTTTTAAAAAAAGGGGGGGGACACTGCACACACGCACGCACATACACACGTACACACACACGCACGCACATACACATACACACATCTAACCACAATCAACAAGCGACTAAAACGAAAGGAAAGAATGCCAAAAGTATCAAAGAAACAAGTAACATATACGAAGCCAAAGGACTATATCGATGAGTGGCGTGAATTGGTAGATGATGTATTTCGTGTTTACGAAGAGCAGCCAAATAAAGTGTCGGGTGGGAAGTGTCTCTACGCGAAAAAGATAGACCGTCTTACGACTGCTATTGGCACGAATAAGCCACAGAGGAAATGTGAGAAGGTTGACACGGAGCTGTTAGAAGATGTCTATAAAGCAAAGACGATCATTGAAGTGAATAAGTTGATGAAGCAGTTTCGAAAAAGACAAATTGGTCTTGTTTTTACAAGCAGTATGCTCCCCAAATTGGCGAATATGCCAAAGTTAAAGGACAAGAAGAAAGACATTGATATTATCAAGGCACGTAATTTATTCTTGCAACGACAGCGCCGAAAAGGATTTACTTTTGAAGTAGATGCAGATGTTTGGGGACACGTGGAAAAGCAAAGAAAAGAACAAAAACGAGCATCATATTATAAACTTCAATAAAATATTAAATTATTTTATTTTTACACGTAAAACATGTTTAAAGTGTTGTAAACCCTTCTAACTCTTCTTCTGTTTCTTTATTAAAATGATGAGGCATTTTCTGAGGACTCTTGTAATTCTTCAACCGCTTCTTTAATGCCGACATCGTTCTTTTCGTCGGAGTTCTCTGAAGCAAAAACTTCGTCGTGTTATTGGCATCAATGCCATGTGGCTCTTCCCATAATCGATACGAATTTCGAGATTTTACCACTTGGAGCTTAAATGATTCCCCTTTTTGATTTCTTACATAACACGCAATGTTCCCATCAATGCGACCATTATTTTTAAATAAGTCGATCGATACATCATCCTTCGCTTCCTCCACCTCCATGTCATTTTGCTCTAGCTGAGCTCCATCCTTCGCTTCGACGTCAAATCTTACACGTTTGTTGTTACCTTCATCACCGTCGTGCTTACGTTTCAAACAACTTTTACGTGGCTTAGCTCCATCCTTCGCTTTCTCTTCGACTGGATCTTGCTCAACCTCCATGTTACTTTCATTTTGCTTAGCTCCAGCTTTGCGCACAAGATAAGCACGGAACAACGCTTGAATTTTCATAGCAGGTGTATAATTATCTGTTTCATGACTACCCACAAAAGGTGAACGACAATCCCGTTCCCCAGGCGTTTCGACAGTCATGTCGTTGAAATACTCAACGTGAGTTGAGACAACGAGCTCTTGCTCCATGGCTTGCTTAGCTCCATCCTTCGCTTCGTCTTGCTCTGGTTCGATACCTTGATCTTCTTGATCTGATTCCACAACGTCGACAATTTCTTGCTCTTGTTGTTCTTCGACTTGTTGATCTTGCTCTTCGACTGGATCTTGCTCAACCTCCATGTTACTTTCATTTTGCTCAGCTCCTTCCTTCGCTTCTTCTTGAACTTGCTCTTGTTGCTCTCCATCCTTCGCTTGCTCTTGTTGCTCTTGCTCTTGTTCAACAGATTGCATAATAACTTGATCTTGCTCTTGCTCTTGTTGTTCTTCGACGACGACTTCTTTATCTTGCTCTTGTTGCTCTTCTTGCTTAGCTCCATCCTTCGCTCCGTCTTGATCTGATACCACTTCGATAACTTGATCTGCTTCCACAACACTAACTTGCTCTGGACCGTTTTCAATTTTTTTGATATACTCCTGTGCAACTTCACTGAACCAGTGCATGCGCTTCTCTTGCAACAATGTTAAAAAGCTTCCTTCAACGTTGTTTCCCTTTCGCCTTGCAGTAAGAACTGCTAAAAAGAGGCCGCGCAAAGATATTTTATCTGATTTAAGACCTCCAGTAGATCGAATCCAGGTGGTAAAAATAACCTTCGGCAATTCAGCTACAGCACAAACGATTCGTTCCACTTTCGCAAACCATTTTGGCAAGGAGCCTTTGCGTTTTGGGTTTAAGTCAAATCCATTTGGATTATCCTCGATCGTAACTTGACAGAGAGTATATGGCTGACCTTCAATGTTAACTTCAACAAGGCGAACCACATCATCACCTTCATAGGAGGTTTTCGAATCTCTAACTAATTCTTCGACGTGTCCCTGAAGGTAGCCATATTCCTTCAATTCCTTCACCTTTGATGTATAACCAAAAGCGATTGTATCAGAGACAATTTTAAAATGAAAGTCTTCAAGAGTCCCTGTGATCACCGGCGTGTTTGTTGCGCTTCCATTGACTTGCGTGTTTGTTGCGCTTCCATTGTTTTCTGGTACATATGGTTCATATGTATCAGCACCGATAGGTTTGCTTTGAATTGGAACCTTGCTGGCGTGAAACGTGCAGTTAAACACATTCGGTGCTCTGACAAAATTCCTCGTCGCCTTTTTATTGCATCCGTCAGCTTGACAAAGTTGCATTTTGTTTTTGTTTACGTTTACGTTTTTATATTTATTTTATTTGTTTTTGTTTTCGTTTTAGTTTTGATTTACGTATGTGTATGTGTGTATGTGTGTGTATGTGTGCGCGTGTGTGTATGTGTGTATATGCGTGCGCGTGTGTTGTGTATTATTGTATTGTATTGTTGTATTGTGTATTATATGTATTATTATTATTCAGTAATAAGCCATAGTATACCCATGCTAAGGTAGTAAAATACAATAATTTTTCCCTTGTTATTACCCCTGCTGTGTCTATAGTAAAATTTTGGCGATATGTTTTGTTTTCTAAAACATTTTTTTGTTCATCGTAATGCTATTTCATGCTAACACGTACCCTTTCGAGAAGAAAAATTCAAATATGTTGAAGTCAATGCTATTACTATGCTATATCTAGCACATGGAAACCCTAATAAAAACCCGATCCGGTATCGTTAATGCTATGCCCATGCTAATATCGTTAAAAAATGGCGCTATTTTTTGAAATGATGTATGCGGCAGAAGTGCGGCACACCTTCCATGGCGCTAGTACTGTATATGATTATCACAACAAACTAAAAATATTTATACATACATACATCGACGCAACAAACTAAAAATATTTATACATACATACATCGACGCAACTAAGTAAAACAAACATACACGCAAACTAAAACTAAATTATAAATACATTACACATATACGATCACAGCAATTACAAGTTGATGATTAATATAACACAACGAGAAAAAATGCATGGTTTCAATAAGATGAAAAAAATTATCTATGGCAAGGGTAACAATTCGAACGTGTTAACAATAAAATTTAATGAAAGGTACAACAGAAACAAGTGTGTCATGTTGTTGAAGAGCGTAAAAACGATTGAGTTTGAGCTCAATTTTTATGCAAATGAATGTGTGCATCCTTCTATTTTCGGAAAAAACACGGTAGAGTTACCAGCGGGAAAAGAATACAAATTGGAATATGGTTTGCAAAGCGTGTTGACAGATTTCACTGTTGAATTGAGCAGCGTGACCGAGAATCTTGCCTTTAAATGGAAACTTGATGATGGTACTCGTTACTTTGTTTTTGTAGATCCAAATAAAGAAACAGATGATGACGTAATGATGCCTCAAAAACGTGAACGTGGAAACAGTATTGAATATTTCGAGCAACCAACAGAACGAATAGTTCCTACGGTGCCTGAAGGTATATTTGATTCGGATGATGATGATGAATTTGATCTTTTTGGTGATGAAGCAAATGCTTTAGTGGGAGAAAACCAAAAAAAGTTTAATGACTTACAGAAGCAACATGAATGGCACGACTTCTATCCTCACCCAAGCGATATCGACAAAAGGGATGACGAGGTGAATGAAAAGAATGATGCAATGGAAGAAGACTTGAAGAAAATCCATGAAATTCATGCAGCTTGGACTGAAGCTAAAATACAAATGGAGGAGACGGAGATGATGAACCAAGATCCAATAAACTGGGTATTTTCAACACAAGATTTGACACTATTTCCAGAAATTGAACCATTGATGTCTATGAGTGAAGATGATATTAAGATATTGAATGAGGCAACAACAGATATGGATGTAGAATAAATATTTTAAATTTTAATTTACTTTAATGTCTTCTAAGACTGCTTCAATATTAACGTCATGTGTATCTGTATAATATTCTCTTGAAGGTCCAAAACCTTTACCTCTTATTAAATATATAATAACATATGCAATTGTTTCAGCTTTAAATCTTCGTAAATTATATGCACTAGACTTCATTAATTTTTTTAATGTATCGTTTGCCTTTTTTCCAAAAAGATATTCACATTCGTCTGAGTACACACACCCTTGAGTGCACATAAAGGTTTTAATAAAATCAAAGGGAGTAATGGTATATAAATTGTAATGCATCAAGCGCAGCACCTCAAGTTCCGTCATAAGCAAGCTATGTTTCAAATTACTACACTTCCTTTGGCGATAAGACTCTAAAAAGTCAGCAGCTTCATCAAAACCAGGATTTACTTGTATTCTTTCTAGTTTCCATTGGATGATAAATGAAACCACACAATATTGCTCTATTTTATTTTCAGTCAACGTATTTGCTTTCACCAATATCTCATCAAGAAAATAAACTGTTTTAAAAAAAATAACCTCATCCTGAACATCATCTTCATCACATTCAAACCATCGCAAAAGACCTGATAACAAATTGTAAACCTGTGCCTCTTTCTTTTTCTTTTTAATTTTATCAAAATAGTCGCAAGTAATTTGTAAATCCTTCTCGCGCATTCGATTCACCACATCTTCTGTGTCAATGTCCGGCATGCTTGCCAGGCGTTTGACTACTTGTTTTTGACGTTTTGCATTGTTTTTAAATAAAGACAATTTTCGTTTCATTGTATGTATGGGTAACGCGTGTGTTGTGTATAAGTGTGTGTGCCGTGTGCAGGTAGGTGTACAGGTGTATGTGTATGTAGGTGTGTATGTTTGAAATAGATACGTGTCGTTTTAAAAAGGTTGAAGTAAAGTAATATATTTTAATTAAAGATAAAAAAAGGGGGGAAAAGTAAATTCAAAATACTATGAACACAGCATTATGGTATAATATAGTAATAAAAAAAATAAAATAATTTATCACACTATGTATATTATATTACACAACGTCATATAGGTACACATAGATGATCAGCAAAAAGTATTTACGACGTGCATGGAAGCAAAGCAGTTTAACTAAAAAACAATTTGCACTTTACAACGATGTTACTTTCAAACAACCCTGCAATAGCTCGTATTGGCCCTTGTCGTTTCCAAATAACCAACATTTACAACGTAAAGAGTTTTACAAACAAATTGAAACCGATGTTACCTGGAAATAAGCCTGAATTCTCGGAATTGATGTTTACGCAGTGGGAGAGATCTCCACAGCCATTTCCAAAAATTGATCACTCACGTGGTGTATCTTTAAGGCAACGTCATTCGTTCTTTGTATTAAAAATATATAAGAAGGATGATGTTTTTTTCTTACGAGTTGCTGACGACTGGTTTGTAAAGTATGATGGACCCGATACGTCTTTAGTTGAGTCAGACTATCAACGTTTACGTCTGTTTATTTATTTACGCGTGAAACAGAGAATGGATGTTGAGTCAAAATTGATATCAGTAAAGGACGGAAAAGCAACAAAAAAAACTTTACCAAAGCCCCGAGCGAGGCCCCGATCAAGGCCCCGAGCGAAGCCACGCATAAACCGTGGTAAGAAATTGGTGAAAATTGCCTTGAGTAAGTGCAATAAAAAAAATGTCAATAGAAAAAAACGTTGAAATATTGACAAGTAGCGGTTTTAAGCATATATCGGCGTTGCATACGTCTGAGCAGCTGTTAAATGTAGAAGTGAATAAAACGTTAAAATACAGTTACCCTACACAGATTTTAAATTACACCTCTATGTTATTTTTCAATATCTACTCTAACCAATGGATACCTAATTTATTATTAAACGAGAGTGTCCAATTAATACCTTTTCCTTTACAAATGAATATTAATTATGAGTCAGATATTTTAGAAATGTTAAATCCATATTCAAACGAGTATATTGTTGGATTAACCGGTGCGACTTTCGAGAATGTTCCGTGTGATCAAGCAAATAAAATACAAGAGTTATCTTGTAAGTCTGGTTTGTTTTGTATTATAAAAGTAACAGATCTTATTAATCAACTTTATTGCGTGGAATTTCCTGATAATGAGTTCGTCGATACAAACTTCCTGTGTGTTGATAAAACAAGTAACGTCGAGAGTGTTGCGATTAGTACGGGTGATTACAATAGTGTATACATATGTAGAAAGTTTACGGATTCGTTTGTGTATGTACCCTTTGTTATAAAAAATTAAATCATTTTTAAAAAAGTATTAAATACAACCATAGTAATATCCCGAGAAGTATTATTTTTAATAATGTCCTTGAACAGTCATTCATAATTAAAACGATTTTTGTGGGGGCTCGTTGTCTCATTTTATTTGAATTTTCAATGTCTGTTGTACGAATTGTCTCTTATATATTTTTCTTTTTCTCCGTGATCTCTTGTCAAGCAAACGTAGTTGTTTTAAAATATGTCGCTCTTGCAATTGCAATTGTAATAATCTAGTTTTCTTTCGTATATGATCTAACCACTTACACATTATTGTTTTCTTTTTTTCTTTCATGGAAGTGTGTGTCACTTGAGCTGCAACAACTCTGTGTAAATATGTAAAAAGACTCACTTCAACATTTTTAAAATGAGGAAAGTATGGAGGATCCTAGAGAGACTATTATTATTATAAAGATTAAGGTAACTTATATACATGCTATTTCTATGCTAATTATCTTATACTATTTATATATTTTATTCTAACAAATGACACTCTGGCACCGTATTAATGATAAGTTGTACCAGGGGATCCATCGCTTCCCAAACCATATTTCTCGTTTGGTAAGTGGTCACCATGTTATAAAGATTTAAAATTCTATTTTGTTGTTTTAAAAAAGCATCATATTGCTCTCTTCCCTCCGCTAGGCGCAAGAGCTCGGTGTGCCAAGCTGCGAGCAAGGCTTGTATCCTGTTGTTACAAAGGTGTGGCTTCGACAGAACTTGCCTCAATAAGTTTAACTTCAATGTGTTATGATTTTCAATTTCACTGTGTTTTAAAAAAGTCCTGTGTTTCGCTGGTGGATATATCATCACGTCTCTCCAACCAAGGTGATCCATCGCTTCCCTTTGCTTTCCATATACCGAAAGTAACTTTGCTGGTGTCCATCCATGGTCGATGTAATCCTTGCACATGTCACACTGCATAACTTTATTTTGTTTCCAACTTGCAACACAATTTCTACAAAAGTAGGACGCCATTTATGTCAGGCGGGAGCAAATGTTTATAGTCAAATGTCGTAGCTAATCTCGTTCGCACCGTAATGTTTAATTGTCGTTATACTAGATATGGGGGCGATGATCTCGTATAGTGTTTGTGGATGTATCACCCTAGGTGTTTTAGGAGGCAATAACTCACAGTGTAACAATGCAGCTGATATGTATTCACTGCAGAAGAAGCGCTGTCGAAAGCCGAATAAGGAGCTAAAACTGCCTGGAAAACGAATGCCTAAACCGAGTAAAAAGAACCCAACTTTATTAAATCCACAACCCACATGTTGCAGGCAATAGGCCTTTAATTTTGCATATACATGTTCATCCATCCATATGCTTCTGAAGCTCCACTGACGACTAAATTTCTTTTTGAACCAGTGTATTTTTTTATTATAGACAATACTAGTACAGTGGCCTTCATTACTGTCACCATCGGACCGAAAAAATAACTCGACATGCACTTGTGGTGGACGTTTATACTGAGACCTCGGGGCAAGTTTGGCTGCCCAAGAATTTAACCAACTGCTGCGCAGCATGTTACTCTCAATATCGAGGAAACACAAGACAACTTCTTTCATTTGTTCTTTTTTCTTAAAATAAATATACTCTGGTATATAAACCTTTAATATTGGTATCCAATATGCTGCACGCAATTTATCGATCATTCTTCAAACGACTTTACGCGACACCATTTGATAAACAAGATAAAGCAACCCAAACGACTATAACGTTACAGGATAGCATAGTAGTTGTTTTGTCAGACTTCTCGTGGTAAATATAAAATAAAATAATTTAAATTTGCTCTACTTTTTTACTCTTCCCTCCACCAACATTTTTTTTTATATTATCCTTGTCTTTATTAGCTATAGTAGTATTTTTTTTCTTATTAATAAGGTCTGCCATTATTTTTTTGTAACTTTTTTGTTTCGGCATTCTTTGTCAGCGCTCGGCGTCGTATTTATAAGTACTTAATCTTCCAATATCGACTGAATAGTTTTGAAAAGTTTTTTATCCAAGTCACCTTGATGAATATAGATACAATCCGTTCCAAATGGACACTTGTCTCCATTTTTTTCAAAGAAACAACGTTTGGTCTTGTATCCTTTTACGAATTGCACCTCTTTTGTTTTTGCTGCGTCTTCGTGTGCAAAATCACAACGATCAACGCCATCCTTCCCAATGTATGGACAAGTCTTACACGCTTCACCGTTTTTGTTTCTCTTCCAATAATGATTACATGGCACGCGCTTGTATGCTTTCTTCAAATTTATTTCACTTTCATCATGTGCAAAGCCACATCTTAAACGACTATGAAGTGGATCATGTCTATGACGACAAAGGAATTTGCGAAAATGTGGATTATTTTTGTGTGGATTCCTTTTTGTTTTTTTTTTCGGTGGTGCTCGACAACACCTCTTAAACACATGTTCATTTTCTATCATTTGTTGTAACTTCGACATCTTTTTTTGTTAATATCTTTAAGTTTGGGGGTTGTTTGTTTGTAGATCTTCGTTGTTTGCTTCGTTCGTCGTGGTCTTTATTTATTATTTTTATTATTTATTCATTTATTATTTTTATTATTTAATTTTAAATATTAATGTAATGTTGCATGGGTGCATTGGGTGAATTGTTGGGTGCATGGTTTGGATTATTTTTTAATCTTAGTGATAAAAATTAGCATGAAATAGCATTGAGGTTCACTTCAATATTTTTTAAATCTTACTGATAAAAATTAGCATGAAATAGCATTGAGGTTCACTTCAATATTTTTTAAATAATCTTAGTAGTTAAAATAACATGAAATAGCATTTACATTTAAAATACTAATCTTAGTTCACACACACTTGTTACACTGAAAACAACTCACACACACACGGGTAGATCTACATACAATTTAAAAACATACACATACACATACAAAACTTTAAAGAATGGGTCAAGTTTTTAGCACAAACAATACCGAAAATAACAATGCATTAACGCGCAGCTACACTATGGTAAATGGAGAGACACCTGAAGGCGCGGGCAATTCGAAAAAACGTAAATACACGCGTCACCAAAATGCGGAAAAGAAGAGACAGTTACTTTTAAATTTCTTAGTCCACATGGAATTGCAAACTATGCAAGACCTTGGTGTTGCTGTACCAGAAGCTGTTGTTAAAAAGCCTACTTTTTGCGACGAGTTTGAAGAAAGTGTTTTAAATGTGTTAGCATCCAAACTCGACTGTGGAAATGAGACTGTCACATTCGTGAGGGATCAATATGCAAAATGTGCAGATGGAAGAGATTGTCTTTTCGCGCATTTTAAGAAGATCGCAGAAGAGAAAAACAACCATTGGGATCTTCAAGTTGCCTTGAAAGACCGTGCAGAATTTTTTAGTGCAGCAATACAATTATTTTTGTCGAGGAACTATACAGAATTTAATAAGTTGTTTGAGAAAAAAGAAAAAAAAGTTTTGATGTGTTGCATATCGGATTACCACAATACTTCACACTTACTAGATCTCATGTTTTTGTATTGTATACTAAAATATTATGCAAATCAACAATCATCAAATGAAGAGTTACAAAAATATTTAGAAAAAATGCCACGAAGAACTCATTGTAAGATTGATGAGAGACTTCAATTCAAGTTGCTACAGGTAATCTATTGGTGTAGCGATAAAAGTGTTTGTGCGAACATAAAAAATGTGTTAAGCCCCTTTTCAGAAATTGCAGATACCTCGTGGATTGTTATCGGTATGTGTACAGAAGTGGAAGTGGATGTGATTAGTATGACAAGTGGTGCTTTATTTAAAGAGGCGCGAAATCGTTTATTCAGATCGTGGAAGTTACCTAAAGATCAACTAGGTTTCGTAATAGCTGACATACGTAGAATGTTGAACTTTTATGACAAAACGTTTTGCGCTCGTCCTGGAGATACTATGTTACTACTTGAGTTCTTTTTAAATCCATGTGAAGATACTTTTGAAGAGTTAGAAGAATTTTGCCTAGAAGACTTAGAAAATGAAGATATATGGAAAGAATACGAAGCAGTTATTTGTGAACAGTTAATAAAGCTTTTTGATGCAGGTGTTGATATTATTTTTGGGCAAGAAAAATCGAAACGTGTAGGAGACATTTTTATGTTAGCACATAAGATTGAAGTGAAGGTTGTAGATCGTTTTCAGCTTCTAGATACTATATTCAATCGTATTGAAAAGACTTTCTTACCGGAAGAAATAGAAGAACTCTGTTTTCTTTACTTTCACCGAGATCAACCAAAGTCACAGCGAGAAATTGTTTTAGCACATCGTGTTGTTCGTTTATTAAAGAAAACTGGTTTGAAGTCTCGTAATGAAATGATCTCGATGCTTGACGACGACACAGAAGAACAAGCAATTACAAACTCTCCTAAAACACGTATACAATGTTTAGAAAAAGAGATTGGAGACATTAAAGCATCTCGTCGCGAAGATTTGCTTTGTCCTATAGGGCAAGAGATTATGTTTGATCCAGTAACAATTGAGTGTGGGCACGCATTTGAACGTTACAACATTTTAAAACATTTCTCTCTGTCCACCTTTAGCACGTGCCCGACTTGTAGGAAGTATGTAGACGGTGCTGTTAATGAATGTCAACCATTGCGCAGCATGGCACTGTCATATTTAAAAACCGAGCAACAACGTCTAAAAGACATATTTGTAATTTTGGACAAATCGTTAAGGGAGGTAGGACGCTACCGTTCAGCAAGTCAAAATGTCGTAAGACACGTATACGAGAGATCTAACTCTCCAAGTTATTAAAACTAATTTATATAAATAAATCATATTTATTTTTTTTAATTTTAAAATTTTAAGGCTTAATTATATTTAAGATACAATACAAATATATGCTGCACCAACACGCTTGGCTTCGGCGACAAAATCTTCGTTTCCTTTTTTATTCCATAATTTTTCCTCTACGAAAATACGATCATAATTAAATTCCGTGAAGTCTTTATAAAGTGTTTGCAACGCGGTGCTCAAAGATCCAATACCGTTTCCAAGTAAACACGTACCACCACCATATCCACCCATATCACAAACAATTTCTCCATCATCCCACTCTTGTAAATATAACATGTTCCAAGACTGCCCTATGCATATTTCATTGTCCTTGTTCTTAAAGTAAATCACGTAATCATTCTCAGGGTCGAAATCATCGTCGTCGTCCACAAAACGTTGTTTGCTTTCATCAAAATGTTTCAAGGTACCGCGTAGCACAGGCAACAACGCAACGATGCGCCGACGCTTAGCTGGGGCCTCTGCTTCTTTATCATTTTCATCCAGGTCCACAAATTCCATGTGCTTGTGGAAATCATATAACTCCGCAAAGTATTTTCTGCCGCCTGATCCACACATATCATTTGTAAGAATGCCGTCTGCTGTTTCAAAACGAACCATACGATGACCTTCGCGCCTTGTATATACTTTATCAATAATAACACGATGTCCTTTTGACATGTATTCAGTGCATTTAATAGGCTCTCTACCTCCCCCAGAACTATTACACCAACCTCCAGGTTCAACCCATGCGTATGGTTTCCCAACACGTTCTTTTCGCACATAAGTATCGCCAACCTCTGGAACTTTAAGTGGCTCTGGCGAGAAGCTACGGTTGAGTGTCTGTGTTTGCGAGTTATCAGATACAAAGCCTTGGTATGTTGTTGGTAATAATTCTGGTAGCATTGCCTCGTTGCGTTGAATATAAGTCGTATCACCAATACGTTTGGCATGTTCATCATCATATACATACAAGTGTGGCTTTGGTGCTGGTCGGAAGGTTGGCACAGCCTTTTTATTCACGCGCACTAAATCATGTGTCATCGAGCTTCCATTGCGGATACATTGCTTCGCCAAGCTTCGTTGCTTAGCAGTGAGCCATGGCTTCATGCAGACCATTTGACCAATGCGTGGAAGTGGTGATGCAAGCACGAAGCAACTTTGCCACATTTCATAGTCGTGATTTTCGTCCATATCTTGGTGCGTAAAACCTTGCGGAGAACCTGCCTTTACACTTATCGCCGGAGCATCCAGAGAACAACATAATTTGTCTGTTTGATAAATATGTTGAAATATTTTTTTGACGTATTCGTTGCTTCTCATCGCGCCTGCGAATTTGCCGTAGCACAAACCGCCGAAACTTCGAAGACCATTGCCATCATAGCCAGGCAAATGTTTGTTGTCAAGCTCTTGTAAACTGTCCAAGCGATGCTCTTTTTGAATCGACTGCACGTCTTCTAAAAGCAATTGCATGTATTCTGCATGATTTTTCTTGGTAAAAGAGAAGTGTTCAATAACCGCATAACCATTCTTTTTCGCGTATTTGTATGCCTCGTCAATATTAGAGTCTTGAAAGTGGTCGTCCTGTTTGATGAGTTTAAAACCATCCTTTGCTTGCGGCTTAGCACCGCAGTGCGGCACGCGAGAGTGCCAAATCACTTGTGTCGCAAAACATTGAGATCGATGTTCCTCTCTCGGGCGGTAATCCACTACACCACCCTTGCAGTCCATTTCTGGTAACGGTACCCAATTGACGCCTTTGCCAGGTTTGAGTTCGAAAGAATTGGGAGCACCTTGAACAACTTTAAGGCTGCGGATTTTTAGATTGCCACGAGGAGCCTGTGGCCATGTAGGGGGAAAGACCAAACTAGAAGAGTTAATTGACATGTTGAGAATGTGTGTCGTAAGTTTATATAAAAGTGTGTATGTCCACTGTCGTGTATGTGCACCTGTGTAAGTAACTTCAGTTCTTATATGGTTTTCTTAATGAACTTATATTTTATTATAATGTTATTTTAATGCTATTTTTATATCACTGAAAAAAGGGGGGGAATATTCTTTTGACTTCAATGTTTTTTTCAAAAAGTTTCTAGAGGTTTTAATACTATTTCTATGCTATTATAATGGTAAATAATAATACCTTATATAATTTGATATTCGTGTACCTCTTCTTCGTTTTGCTTTTTTGTGTGCCTATACAACCTTTTTAAAATAAACCAAATCACAAAAGAAATGGCAAACAAGCATGAGATATATTCTAATGATGGAGGTGATACATAATCTGTACTGAAAATAAAAATTTCATTCACGGTAAAAAAAGAGAAACCTTGGATAAGTATACCTATTAGAATAGCATGTGTATATCTATCAAAATTATATTCAAATTTGGTGAAAAAGCACAATATTATAGTGCTTACAAAAACGTGGTGAAAATGAAAGTGTACTTCTTCTGCAACAGACCTTATCATGACATAGAGAGTTGTATACCCCAGCACTATGGCAAGTAGCATATGGAAATTTGCACGTTTTTGGTATACTTGTTTCAATAATACACCTATCAAAATAATACATAACGCAACATTAAAATAGACTTGACCTACTGTGTAGACGGAAGAGGATGAGTATGAAAATTCAAAAAATGTGCACTGAGTAATAAGGCTGTAAATAATAACTGCTGCATTGCATAGGAACCAATAGTCGGCGCCAAGCAGGGAGCTGTGCAAGTTGTTTTGCACTAGCGCGTAGCAATACAGTAATAGGTGGACTAAATCACAAGTAAAATTATTGAAGCTGTCATCAACTACGTGGAGAGTGTCACACATGTTGTAGACATCTTTAAGATGATACACGGATTGGGAAAGTACGTTGACACAGTGTTCATATTTTTGAACGTTTCGAGGATTTTTGTGTATGATGGGAGATGTTTTTAGTAGCTCAGACAAAAAATAGGTCATTACAATACCAGAGAGGTAAGTGATGATTTTATTTTGTATAATCATTTATTTGTTGTATTTTTTTAGTTTATAGTATTTTAATAATAGCATAAGCTACTCTCCCAATGCTCCCCCGTCATACCGTAGCAGATGCAGGTGCTGTCAAAGCTTGTAGCTTTTTTTTGCTTGAAGTCAACTGGTGAAAAAAAGTTCAACCGAAGCGTAGGGATATACATTTGCGGCTTGAATTTTTTCTTTCGAACTAATTTTCTCCATGTTGCCGATGCATAAACCCAACTAGGTAGTAGTAGCATAAATGGTTTGACCTCACCATCTTCCTGCGCTTCGACCAAAGCTTCCAATACTTTGAATTTGAGCGAAAACGGTGGGTTCGAAAGAAGAAGCCTAGGCTTCCCGTCTTCGTCTCTTGGCCATTTCTTGACAACTTCAAAAAAGTCGTTTGGTGTTTCGAACACGTCAAGACCAAAGCTTTGCATTGCTTTCGTAGATCGGTGCGTGACACCTACAAATGGTTCCCATATTTTTCTGCCTTTGACAAGTGGCAGGAGATGTTCGTAAAACTCAGGGGGGGTCTCCCAGTTATCTGAGTATTTCTCTTTGTTGCACATGAGTGAGTCTTGCATCTTTAATTACACTTATACTTAACTATTACTAAAGTTTAGTGGAAGAATCTTTGGTACAACATTCCTTGGGTTGGATGGTATTTCCTCGTCCCTTCTCCTCTTCTTTTTATTTTGATGGCTAATTTGATCCAAATAACCCTTGTTTGCAAGCTCTCGCGGAAAGTTTTGCATACTATAGCCTGAACCTGCAGCTTGCATGGCATGTGCCTTTTTCAGCAATGAATATTTGCAACAGTACTTGAAGTGATCCGCAAAAGCTTGGGTTAAGTGCACGTC
This sequence comes from Verrucomicrobiales bacterium, assembly GCA_002684915.1. GTDB lineage: Bacteria > Verrucomicrobiota > Verrucomicrobiia > Limisphaerales > UBA1096 > UBA1096. The sequence continues at coordinate 14,205 of NYWG01000023.1, read as the reverse complement.
TTGAAGTTGTGGATTCATCATTTTGGTCTTTTGATGATATAAATTAGCATATTGGTCGAAATTATCTGTCAAAACCTCTTCATCAGAAACTTGGCATTGTGACGAATGCATGTTTATCATTTCAGCTGCCTCCGGGATGACTTGTCCATGCTTGTAGATAACTTTCCTTTCTAACGATGGTTTCAATACAACTTTGTTGGATACCCATGGAATGCATGTTTCCGTTTCGCCGTTTCTGGTGCTAACCACGCCTTCGTACGATGTCCCAAGTAAAATTTCCATACGTTCGTTTTCATCTGTACTTTTAAATCGATAGGAGTTTAGCGCGTCTACGAATGGATCTCTCTCCTCTGACTTGGTTACTTCGTAAACCCAGGGGACGTAGACGTAATATCGCTTCTGATTTCCTGTGCGTATCATTTGAATTTTTCGTTTTTCCGGTTTATCGTGTTGAATAGGTATTTCATCCAATAATAACTCTTTCCAACCGCCAGTGTAAACACCATCCAAGTCCCTCGTGGTGTTCCAGTGTTGCCACTCCTCCTTGTAGAGATAGCCTTCACGGACTTTCCCATCTCGCATGGCATCTTGGACGGTGCACTCTGTTTCCCTAACGACGCCTAGCTCCGTAGTTTGGACACGAAAGTAACGTTTTTTGATACGGACCGTGTCTGGTAACTTTTGGACTTGTTTTGTTTTTTCCTTTCTTATTACAGCTAGTGAATCAGAAATAAATGTTTCGTCTACAGTCACTTCGTAACCCTTAGTATAGTTTGTCTCTAGCAATTTTGTAATACCGCTTTCGTAATCGTCTCCAAGGTAAATGTAGTCCACCTCGACTTGATTTTTGGAGCTAGTAACGCCATCTCGGTTATTAGGCATACAGTGATTGTATCGCTTGGCTTCACCCTCTTCTACATCCATCAACTTTTCCTTTGCAAACTTACAAAGTTGTATCATAAATTTTGAGAGTGCTTTTGGTAATATTTCATCTTGATTTATACCACATGTTGCAATTGCATTTGGAACCGTGCAGTATAGCAAACTAGAAATGTCGTGTTGCATAATTTGATTTTGAAGGTCATAGGAACACTCGTAATACTTGCCAAGTAAAGACTCCATTTCTTGAGAAACGCGGCTCCACCCTGTATTGCGAACTGGATTGATATTTTTGCAAGTATTCGTGCACTCAAATGTAATATCATTCATCGTAACAAAGTCACCTTGGACGTAGCTGCGCTTTGGGTCCCATGCTTGTGTTAATAAACGTTCCTCCTCGACTTCGGTCCAATAGTCACCCACCTGTGGCTCGACGCTCGGCTCCCTCTCGCAGCTAAGTGTGTAAACGACGTTGTTGTGGCGATACTTAACTTGATCCCCCATTTTGTATGTGGCTCCCTTATAGTATTGATCATCATACTCCCATTGAATTTTAAATGTAGCAACTTCATTCGAGCGGTCAACTGTGTTGTTGTGTAAAGGGTTGACAATGCCTTTCACGTAATTCACTGTGTAGGTTTTCCTATCGTTACCGTTGCCATTTGCTTCGATGCTTGTGACGTTTCCTTCGTCGTCCTCAAACAGTTCAATCTCTTTTTCTGCATGCAAACCATGTTCTGTGACTTCTTTGTCTACTAGTTTGTCATAGAGTTCACCATCACATATACGTTCGTCATTGATGTAAAAGACACATGATTTATCTGGTGGTTGAAAGAGGAACAAAATGTAAAAAGCTTCCATGATAATGACGGAGGTCAACGTATTTTTCATGCGTCCCTGTGCTCGCACTAAGTAACCGGTTTCCGTAACGTTTTTCAGCTGTCTTCGCACATGCTCTAAGACATCTGTCCAGACCACCGTCGATACTTCTGGAATTAAAAGTGGTTGGTCTTGCCCAGCTCTTATCCTATGCTCCCAGACATCAAACATGCGGCATAAGTAAAGAAAACGCTCGCCACTTAATTTAGTCTCCAAACTTTGTGATGCTTCGGCGTTTCTCATGGTGTTAATATCTTTACCTCGACGTTTAATCAAGGGTAACATAAGCTCGCAATCGCGGCTCCTTGAGGCTTCATCCCGCTCGCTTAATTTTCGATTTGTGTTGCCCATGAAGACTTTAGAGTGAATGGAATTTTGGATGACCGTTTGCATTGGCGAGTCTTTCCCTTTTCGTTCCATACGCGTAGTGCTGTTCTCTCCATTCGTCTTCATATTTTTTCGTATCTCCGCGGTCTTTAATTGATCGTTGTTACGTTTATTTCCACCCTGTCCAACTGCATTTGGGTTTTGTTCGTGTTCTTGGACGATAGTGTTAAAGCAGTCCATGTCGAGTGTAGCAAGGGTACTGGCGTGCGTCAGCACCTGGACAGTTCCTGGTACCTTCATTGCTCTGATATTGTCTAATGCATTCGATTTGCCTCCCTGTCCAGGGCCTTGAATAGTGTAATGGGTCTTTTCCTGTATGAGCGATTTCGAGCACCCTGATCCAAGCCACATTTGAATAATTTTAAAATGTTGTGTAGAAACAAAACGCACGAACTCTAGGTTGGCAGCCATTTTACTGATAAAAAGATCAAAGAACTGCATATTTGGAGCTTTAAACTGCCACGCTGGTTCGATGGTAGTGCTGTAGTTGTGCTTGTCTCTTAAAACGGTGGGGTAGTTGATAAGTGAAAATGTAGCGTTGTCAACGATTGCTTCTGGCACCATGACGCGTGAAAATGCGCTCAAAGATTTTTTAAAATATTTAATAAATACCTGGTGCTTTTGTGTTGGATTTACTGTAGTGTTCATTTCGTCGTTGAAGCGAGGCACTTCTTCATGGTACGTAATAGTGCGTATCCTCATCACGTCATGGTTTCCTTCTGCCCACTCTTTACCTGCTCTGCCTTCACAATGGTTAGTTGAATCTGCCCAAATGTCTTTATAACCGTGGCCATTGAAGTGATAATTTTTATTGACGTCAATATTCCACTCGTCTAACCTTGCACAAACTTCATCCACGTTGTATGTAGCGTCGCGTTTTGCACCGGTAACTTTAGCATGCTTATGCATGACCGCTGACAATTGCCTTGGCAAAATGTAATGCAACCAGACGTCTGGTTTGTACTTTTTCATAAATTGTTCCGAGGCTAAATCATTCGGCATCAACTCAATCATATGTTTTCGTTGATCCTCTTGCACGATAAACTGGTTACCCAGTAAGTAATTTTCATGTAAAAATCCACGATGGTCCGGCTCCGATGATGGAAACAACACTGGGATAATGTTGATGCGCCTACCGTCCCGCGACAAATGATTTATTGTATTATTAAAACAAGCCTTTGGGTTTAATACGTTGGTCGGGCAAATTTTGTTCGCTTCCTCCGTCAATGGCATGGCGATGGTAGCTTTGATCGCATCATCATCACGGTAAAGGTTATTCGATACATGTTGCCTAAAACTCTCGTTATTGTTGATGTAACGATATTGGTCAAAATGTTTAATCGGTTCTTTTTTTTTACGATTTTCTGGTGGAGTAATCACATCTTTCACCTGTGCGTTTAAGTCCAGTCCACAACCGCTTTCAAAAAGAATCCACAAACGATAAGCTGCAGCGTGTTGCAACTCTTCCACATCGTAATCTTTAGGAATTGACTCGATAAAACAAAAAACCCTTCCCTCTCCCGCATTCTCCTCCTCTTGAAAGGCATCCCACGTTTCTATGTAAGTCGGCTCGTTGACAATCCTGTAGTCATGCTCAGCTGCCCATGCCTCCTTTTCTGTGTCAGGCATATTAATGAAATGATTGTGTATACTTGCATCAGGATTAACAAAAAAATCATTGTCCTCCCTTAGACCACGAAAACCAATAATTTTCGGCTCCTTCTTCTCTTTTTTTGAAGCACCGGCGTTGAACAATTCCTTTGACTCATAAGCAACTCTTACAATCAGTTGCCACAAACGAAAGTCTTCACTCTTACTTTTGTCGTCTTGCACATACTGCGATTCTTGACGTTCAAAGTAGTTAGAAAATTCTGTACCAAAAGTCCTTGCATCGACGGTGAGTTGAAGAATTTGTTGAAATACTATCGGGTTCTCTGGTGTAGCAACCGAATTGAACTGTAGCCGCTTCTTTGGACCATAACCACGCTCCGTGGTGGCTGGTGGAGCGAACCCATATGATATACGATTTTGTGTTGCCATTGTGTCTTTATTTTACTTATTCAAAGTGTTTATACTCTTTCAAATTATTGTATTGACTTGCGTTGCAAATATTATGTGTGTTTCGTTTGAGGTTATGTGTCTCCTGGTGTCATATCTATCATATGTAGTAGTAATAACTGCTACGGGATGGTGGTTACACGTGTCCAATTTTCACTATATAAAAAACATTGAAGTCATAATAATTACTATTGAAATACTATGGAATTAATTTATTATAGCCATGGTTTTGGTATACTTTTTCTTAGTCTTTTTTTTATAATGGTATTTAATGGTATTTGGTTTTGGTGGATTTGGGTCTTTTTAGTCCTAGCACCTTTTTCGTATACTCCGGTCATATATTACAGAAGACGGAGGAAAAAAACAGGGGATGAGGAAACACTGTCGTTGGTGGAGCAAAAGGAAGTGAAAGCATTTTACGACAACGTCATACAATTTTAGTATTTTAAAAGATTAAATTAACGATGCCGAAGGTAATAAAAGGAATTTTAAAAAAGTATAAGCTGCGAAAAAAAAATCCTCGCTGTAAATTCAAAAAAACTGTAAAGGTGTGTAAGTTTGATAAAGACAACTCGTTAAAGGAATTAGCAGAGAGAGTACGTAAAAATAAAGTAGAGGAAATTAATTTAAAGTCGTAATACTTTTTAAAAATACTTTTTCTAGTCTTTTTTGCTTGTCCATGAATCTCCGAACTCGTTTTGCTTTTTTATCCACTACATCAGACAATTTTCTTTTTTTCTCGGCTTGATGTGCTGTCTTTGTCAGGTCCTCCTTTAAACGATTCAAATAATTGAATTTGTTGCACAACTCTGCATGGGGGCGTTTCATACGCAACCAACGGTTGTCCCATTTCACACCACCATCTGTGGTTGCCTTTTTAATATTTCTTGTGATCGAGCAAATTTCACTACTTAAACGACTCAATAATTTGCATTGTGATTCAAATGTATCTAATTTTGTACACAATACATTTTTTACAGAAAAATAGTCACCACGACGTCTACCGTACAAATTCTGAATTTTTTGCAGTTCCACAACCATTTTTGCATGTGATTTTAAAATACCAAACTTGTGGCATGTTGTTTGGCATAATCTGGCCTCTTCTGGGGAGGGATAATATATAAAGTTAAGACGGTGAAAAAGACTTAGTGTCTTGAAACTGTAAGTAGTTTGCTGATTATTTAGGACACAATTTTGGAAAGAATCTAAAACATCTTGTGCATGATGTCGATGAATTTCTGCATTATTCATAAACAGATCCATCCAATAGGCATCGATGTTACGACGGGCAGTGAAAAAAAAATGTTGAAATAACTGCTCCTCGGCGGCATGCAATGCTCGCGAAGAAAGCGACAAGCACAGTACATCTTCTAACGGTAAGAAAGCACTTGTCAGACACCAAATAATGGACATAGGTTGCATCGATGGTCATTACTAAATATAGTTCTTTTCAGTTTTACACTCTTCAGAGCAACGAAAGAAAAAAGGAGAAACAGTATATATAAGTCCATGTGCATACTTATAAGTTAGAATGAAAGTATTCTTATTAACACTATTCCTTTTGCTCGGACAAAGAAGTTTATCCTCTCTTGTGTCGGATATTAAATGCAGCCAAATTGATTATGTTTATCAGAACAGTAACTGTTGCAGTAGTGGTTCAAATTCCGCACATTGTTTAAAACAAATAGCACAGGCAGATTTGGAAGGTGAGCTCACTTCCATAAATGCTAAAATAGATAACCTACAATATGGAGGCATGTCAGTACAGCAGAGTTCTGTTTTACAAGTAGGCACGAATGCAGACGGTGTAGCTGACAAAACAGGTACGTTGCGCGTCGAAGCTGCCGGCTCCATCGAAATTATGTCAGGTGGTAAAATCGACGTGAAAACCGGGGGTGTCCTAGACGTGTCTGGTGCTACTGTCCTAGGCTTAGGTGGCTCTGCTTCTAGCGATGCCGTGTCTATCGGTTACATGTCCTTGACAGGCATTGAAGGTGATGCAGTGATTTCTGGGGAGTTCAGTATTAACGGAGGTTTAAAAATGGACAATGATCGATTAATTATAGAAGACAATACAGGTAATATTGACACAAAAGGTTCCTTAAAAGTCAGCGGTTCCATTGATGCCTCTAGTATAGACATTGATACGGACAAGTTCAATATTGATGTCACTGGAAACCTTAAATCAAAAGGGTCTATTGTCACCAGCGGTGACTTGAAGTTGCACAAAACTAACGGCGACGTTACCTTTGCAGTAGATTCTGCAACCGGATCCCTTACGAGCGAGGGCTACGCACATGTTAAAGATACTTTGATTGTTGATGGTATTGCCACTCTTAACAAGGGTATCAATGTTGATAATAAATTTATTGTCGCAGATATTACAGGTAATACAGATATAACTGGTGACGTGAGTATTGCTGGTCGTATTACGGCAACCGGAGGCGTTGACATGAATGGTCCATCCACCGTTGGCGCTGGAGCCACCTTGCAAGTTAAAGGTATTTTAGATGTATCACAGGGTCAACTTATCGGTGAATACGTAACCGCTACGAACGCTGATATTTCACAGTTAACAGGTACCTTGGACCATGGTAGTCATGCACATAGTAATGTTAATTTACAATCTGGTAAGATCAACAACGTAGTAATTGGTGATTCGAACCCTGCCGCGGCTACATTTTTAGCTCTTGGTGCTGCAGATGTAACGGTTACGTCTGGTATTAGTAGTGCTACCTTAGGTGTCAGTGGAGTGGGAACCCTTGGTAGTCTTGCTTTAAGCGGTTCCATCACTGGAGCAACCACTATTGGTGCAAGTGGTGCATTGACCTCAGGTAGTATTGCGACCGGTGACATTTCTGCAAACGTGGTTACTGCAACCGGAGTTTCTAATTTAGACGGTGGTATTGCTATTGATAGTGATAAATTTGTAGTAGACATTTCTGGTAATATACAAACAAAAGGTTCAATATCAGCAGATGGTAAGTTGTCATCCACCGGTGTTGATATTGTCGGTGCATCACTACAAATTGCTGATACAGATGTAAATGCAGACAAAAAGTTTAGCGTCGCCCATAGCACAGGTGATATTGAAACTAGCGGATCTATCACCGTTCAGCAAAATGCAGCAGTAACTGGTTCTGTTACGGTAGGAACTACGTTAGATGTAACTGGTATTTCTAGTTTGGACGGCGGTGTAAATGTAAATGATAACTTTGACGTGGAAGCGGCAAGTGGTAAAATTACATCCAGCGATGGTCTGTACACACAAAAATCAAGTTCATTGAAAGGTCTTTTAGTTTCTGTTGATGGTACAACAGGATTAACAGTGGACAGTGGAGCAGAATCGAAACTGAACGGTGGTGTGAAAATTATAGACGGGGCAGATACAAAATTCAGTGTCGGAACTGATGGTGCAATGAGCGTATCAGGACTTTCAAGTTTAGAGGGAGGAGTTGCTGTGTCTGATAAATTTTCTGTAAATACGGCTGGTCAAGTTGTCGCATCTTCATTAGTAGTTGCGCAATCACGTTTGCCACAATTTCAAGAACGTGAAACCATCGACTGTTCCACATTTACCGCGGATGGAACGACATCACAAAATACAGCTGGTGATGGTAATATTGTTATTTTGTCAAAAGGTAGATGTGCAAAGAAATTTGAACGTTATGTATGTGGTTCCGCACTAACGACAGGTGGAGATGGTGTAGTGAGCGAAGCTGAGTTTTTAGCACATGATGACGATCCGGATGGCAACACTGGACGTGTTTGTGCTGGCGTTTTTGCTGTCGATTTAGTCGATACGTGCACAACTACTGTTGTTTGTAACACCGATAACCCTTGCGATCCAGTAACTGGTGCTGCTGTAGGAGGTGGAGACATTGTTGCCGGTGGGCAGTATTGTAGAGCTTTGGATACTAGAGAGAAATGCGAAGGAAATAATTTATTTGGTGACTCTGGCACTTACGATCAAACTTCTGACCAAACTCGTGCTTCAATGGCATGGACAGCAGAATCTTTAGAGTTACATATGTGCACCTCCACAACAACAAGTGTAAAAAATTAAAATTAGTCTTATGAATGATTTTTATCCATTACCACTTTCCTCTAATTTTAGACTTTTTCAATACACAATCCAATCTGGCGAATTGAACCAATGTAAGGTAGTATGGCCTGGGAGTTTTTTAAAACAGAATGAGAAGATGGAAGCAAAGCATGTTTTTATTTTGCAGAGACAAAACTCTGAGTATGTGTTTTGCTTTTGGTCCTACGACAAACGCCATCCTTCTATACTAACTTCTGACCACTACCATGTATTTGACAAGTCGTTAGCAAAAGCAAAAAGCAATCGTTATTTGTTTAAAGTTCACGGAGAATCGATACTTTTACCATATAGCCCAGCATCGTTGCATAGCTCCTGGTTCGACTTAAAATCAAGCTTTCGAGATGATGGTTACATACTTGGGACGTTTCTAAAACATTTTCAATACTGTAAAAATAACCTGAAGAAGCGAAAACGAAACATGAAGTTTAAAGGTTGGAAACGTTGTGACAAGAACAACTCTGCATTAAACTCTTACAAAAAATTTATCATCAACTTTAATCCATCGTTGTATGAAACCAACTTAAATTTAAAGCAAGGTATTCAACACTTAAAAGGTGATGATTTGCGACGTGTCAAAGAAGCAGCTTTGTTGCTGCACATGGTGTTCCCTAAAATGTTTACTAAGGTATGATTTAATATTTTATTTGAAGTATAAAAAACAAACGTATACTATCTAAATGTGTTTTCGTGGGAAATGTAAAATCATACCCATGGATAAATTTAATACTTGTGTCATTTGTTTGGAACCAATGTATAAAAATTTATATATATTTGAGTGCAATCATACCTTTCATATGATGTGTGCATTGAAATGGATAAACACGAATCAAACGTGCCCATTGTGTAGAAACATAGAGAGTAGAGAAAATATATTAACAACAATACTAAAACAAATATCTTAATTTTAATATTCTATCCCTAATCTGTATTTGCAAGTATAAGTTCCATATCTAGGCCGTTTGACTCTAAAAACTGATAATTCACCTGCTGCAATCGGTAGCGATCGTAATCTTCTAACAGCTTCATAGGATTTTCTGTTTCGGCAGCATAGAACAATAAAAATTGTCTTCGAAAACGTTGAAGCATGACTTGCTCTGTTGTTTGGCCTGGACGAAACACAATTGTTTCTGGAACAACAATTTGCATGTTTGGATCGTCGACGTATAGCTGCTCGTCTGGAAATTTTCCTTTGCATTTCGATTCGTAAAACTCTTTAAAAATTTTTAAACCATTGCGATCCATGCTTATACGTTTTCGAAACCCTCCGTTACGATCGGTTTGCTCGACACGCTTTAAAAAGTTTGGGTGTAGAACCTTGTTGAGCGGCCGATCCTTGGCAATTCGATTGATAAAGCAGTTGACACAAGAAGCATAAGTTTTGATAGATGATTTTTCCAAACTCTTGCCGTGATCACATTCTCGCTTTGATACTGCAACTGTATTTAAGTAGTTTCGGAATAAACCACCACAAAGATTGGCGGGTGTCACTGGAGTTAACTCAAAGTTTTGCATTTTAGTCTGTAAAAAGAGATGTTTAAAAAAAATGTTAAATTCTCTTGGTTGAGCGATGAAGAATTGCTTAAACTTAGCAAATGCAAGGTTACCTGTTCAGAAGACTTAAACAGTAACAAGTTGGGTGCAACAATCGAAAATAATTGTTTGACGTGTGGTCTTGATTTTAAATCTTGTCCGGGTCACTTTGGTCACTACGAGTTTAAATATCCTTTGGTACACCCGTTACATTCACAAGAGACACGTGTAGCTTTGAAAAAGAAAAAAAAACAGGCACGTGTCTTCCAAAATACAGTGCAAATCAAGGATAGCACAAAGGCTTGGAAAACGTTTACTGCACTAGATGTTGACGCCGACTGTTGGAAGGAATCGTACTTTTGTAAATATTTACCTATATCTTCAATACACGTAAGGCCAGCATGTGTTACCGCAGGAACACGAACAGGGGTATCACAAAATGACATTACGCACCGGCTTGCCAGCCTAATACGCTTGGATCAAAATTTAAGAATCTCTATACAATTAAACGATGAAAATGTTGTAGAACATCGTCGTATACTAATAAGACTACAAATAGCCTATGTCTTATTATTTTGGCCGCCACCAGGCATAGCCTCTGCTAATAGAGAGCTCAGTTGCCTTTCAATGCGTTTTAAAGGAAAAGAAGGTCGTTGTCGAAGCACTTTACTAGGCAAACGTGTCGATTATTCAGCTCGTTCTGTTATTAGTTCTGACAGCTTTATTGACGTTGACGAAATTGGTTTACCATTGGAAATAGCAGATAAACTTACAGTCAAAGAACATGTTTGCTCATGGAACTTTGGTCATATGTCCAATTTGCTTGCGAATAAAAAGGTAAAATGCGTTGAACGAAATGGTTGCATGATTGATCCGAAATATAGAAGGAATCTCTACCCGCAGCTTGGCGACGTGTTTCATCGCTACCTAAAAGATGGTGATTACGTGCTAGCTAATCGACAACCGACGTTATGGCGGTCTTCTATCCAAGCGATGAAGGTAAGACGCATGCCACGAGGCAGAAGTATACGTTTGAACGTTGATGTTACACCACCGTTTAATGCAGACTTTGATGGCGATGAAATGTGTGTATTTGTGCCACAAAATATCGATGCACGGGGAGAGATGCATGCTTTGATGGCTACACCAGAGCATATCGTTGTGGGAGGAGTTGGTATAGTGCAAGACGCCGCATTATGCATCTGGATACTAAGCCACGAGAATCCATTTCTTGGTAAAACATTGTTTTTCGACTGCCTTATGCACGTCCCGCGCTTCGACCTAAGCAAGGTGGTCACCTACGATGGCAGAAATTTAATTCAACAACTCTTGCCACATGACTTAGTTATCCCGGGAATCATCGAAAACCAAACAATTGTTGCTGGTATCAACAAAAAAGTTACGAAGAAAAAAATATTGCGTTTTATATACAAACAATCAAAGAAGAAAGCCGTTGAGTTTATCAACTCCTTGCAACGTATTTCAGCAGAATATTTTGCTAGGCGTGGCTTCAGTGTTGGTCTGTCTTGCTTAGAACCTGACAAGCTGCATTTGATTAAGCAACACAAGCATGACATGCAGATTCAAGGCGACGATTGGGAAGTTATACGACGCGGTATGCAATACAAAGAAACCAATGCACACGCTGCAAAGTCCATACTTCGAGAAAACAACCGATTTTTAACATTGACGAGCGAGCGAAGTTGTGCAAAAGGTAGTTTACTCAACATTATTCAAATGCTTTCGTCGCTTGGGCAACAATTTTTCAAAGGTGGCCTGATAAACACCTACCGACCATCCGAGCGAGGCAACCGTGTATTGTCTAGTGATCCGTTCAACAAGAAACAAATGAACTCACATGGCTACATTGAATCTGCATTTTTAAAGGGTTTAAACCCACAAGAACTTTTTTTACACGCCATCAGTTCAAGACTTAGTCTTTTAGATACTGCCTTAAAAACTGCAACTAGTGGTTATGCTAGTCGCAGACTTTGGAAATCGATGGAAGACTGTATTGTACAGTACGATATGTCCTTACGTTGCAATGGTAGGATGTTAATGTTCAAAGTTGACCCAAACGCCCTGACAAACACAATTGAACCTGGTTACGCTGCGGGGCTGGAAGCTGCCGAAAAAATAGGCCAAATGATCATGCAACTGACATTGAACACATTTCATTTAGCTGGAACAAACAATGCAACGGTAACACAAGGTGTCCCACGTCTTGAAGCATTAATTAATGTCTGGACGAAGAAGCAGGGTCAACAACGTTTAATTTATGAGGAAAACATCGACCCGTGGAAAGCACATTGCATCATACTAGAAGAAGACACACTGTATATCAAAGATCTAGAACCACAGTGCACTACGATCCACTTCAAACGCAGCAACGGACGTTCGCCAAAAAGTTTACGATTTACTTTTCAAGACAAAAAATGTATACGGAAGCGAGTGACCATGTGGCATATCGAAGATGCAATTTTCCGCTCAAAACTAAGCAAGTACTGCCTCGCCACGAGCAAAGGGACGCAGCTTAGCATAGTCATACAAACACCAAACAACGAACAAGTACCCATGGAACTTTTACAAGAGATGAAAGACATTATTTTGAATTTGTGCATACGTGGAAAGGGACAAAATATATTTTACAACAATGGAACACTGGAACGAAAAGGTGTCTCTATGTTAAAAGCGTTTGAACAGCCTGACTGGAAACACTTGCACTCAACCTCTATCATTGAAACAGCAGAAACACTTGGTATATCAGCAGCAAAGGACCAACTCATTATAGAATTAAATAAAGTCTTTAACAACGGCGTGGATCTATTTGACATACAGTGTTTGGCCGAATGGATGTGCAACAAAGGCAAGTTGACCAGCACGACACGATCTGGCATTGCAAGCTTTTACGAAGAAGAGAACGTCTTAAAATGTATGGCTTTTGAAAGAACCTTAAGAACGGCAGCGAAGGCCGCAACCATGGGAACAAAAGCTAGTTTTAAAGGATTATCTGAGAAAATATTAGTCAATGATTTAATTGACACTGGTTCAGGTTTTTGCGACATTATTCATGATAACGAAGCATTTATTCAATACAATGATGAAATGGAGACAAAACGAAAAGAGCAAGAAGAACGAAAAAGAAAAATAGAAGAAGACGATTCCGATGATGAACCATGGTTACCGGCACCAGAACATTTGCTGCAAGAGCATCGACCAAGAAGTCCAGCTTATAATCCATTTCGACCAAGAAGTCCAGCTTATAATCCAAATCGGCCACCAAGTCCAGTTTATAATCCAAATCGGCCACCGAGTCCAACCTATGATCCAAATCGGCCACCGAGTCCAACCTATGATCCAAATATTGTATATTATAAACCATTGACAGATATAAATTATGCCTAAGACAACCAAAAAACAAAAGAAAAAAACAAAAGCAAAAAAAACAAAAGGAAAAAAAATGAAAGGTAAAAACCCATGCTGGAAAGGCTATCAAATGGTCGGAATGAAGAAAAAAGGAGGACGAAGTGTACCAAACTGTGTTCCAAAATAACATTAAAAATAAATTAAATTTTATTTAAACTCTAATATTAAACTTTTTATATCCCCAAGAATGCTCACCATCACACTCTGCTTCCGAATTTACTTGCTTTGTATGATAAAACACATTTGCCGCCGTGCTGCTATCATAGCTTTCCCCTGCCGCTTCACATGCATCTTTGTCCTTTGTTGAACCATCTGCACATCCCTGTTCCAAACATAGTGTTTTGTCTTCCGTAATAGCCTCGCATGTCTTGTAATCACTAGCCGTGCAAGATGGCTCGTAGGCAATTGCGTAAGAACCATACTTGTGCGTGCTTGGGCAGGTTGTCTGATTATTGCTCAGCTCCATCGTTAAGCAGGACACCGAGCTCGTCGACGTGCCACTTGGGCAAAAGCGCTTGTACTGGAGGGTCGTCTGATCCACCAAGCTACGCACTTGCGATGTACCACCAGTGTCAGCATCTTTGGGCCCATAGGCGTAGCTAGAACCTAGCGCACCGTTCCATGCACTTGACCACGAGCCAGCATTCCAATCGCGCTGAGTCCATGTCAACGCACTCCATGTGCGATCAAATGTTCTTGAAGCTGGAACACCAGCACAGTCATTCATACCTTCGGTTCGTTCCTGTGACGTCCCGCCGCTATCTGCGGTTTCGGGGCCATAGGTGTAACTCGAAGTACCAGCGGTCCATTCACTGGTCCATGTCTTTGCTGTAATATGAACGGCCTGTAGTGTCGATTGATCCACGGTACTATCAATACCAAGTTGTCCATTTTCATTTTCCCCAAAACAGTAGAGACTATCGTTATCCATGATGGCACAA